>JBDTQW010000028.1:0-29372 GCA_039931975.1 Chloroflexota bacterium
CGAGATCTACGACCCGCGCTCTGGCACGTTCGCCGGGACGGGAGCGTTGCTCGTGCCGGGTGGCAGCTCCGACGTCACCGGCAAGCTCGGCAACGACGCGCTGTCGCTTGACGACGGGCGCGCCCTGCTGCTCGTCCAGAAACACCGCCACCGGATGGGCCCGGAATGGGACCTGCAGGCGTATGACCCGGCGACGGGCCGCTTCAGCAGCCAGGGAACGATCGAATCCGCGAACGAGGCGGAGGCTCCGGTCCGCTTCCTTCAGCAGCCTGACGGGCACATAGTCATCGTGGGAGCTTCGTTGACGCCCTCGGTGACGCCGACCCAGGACATGAGCGTCTTTTGGATCGATTGGCCGACGATCCAGCCGACCAAAATCGGCACCATCTCAGGCTGCGGAACTGTCGTGGCAGTCCAACTGGCGTCAGGCGACCGGATCGCGGTACTGTGCCGTCCTTCGGGGCTCAGTGCCTCCGTCGTCCTATTCGACCTTGCATCCGGCGCGACGTCATGGATCGCGGTCCCAATGTCGCCCGGTGCCGCCGCGCTCGTACGGCTTGCAGACGGACGACTGCTCGCGGCCGGCGGCTCCGAGCCGACCACCCTCAGCCTCGTCGACCCGGCGACGGCGACGGCAATGCCCGCCGGCATTGTCGACACGGCGCCGGCATCCCCGGCGTCGTGGCCCGAGACTGCCAACACGTCCGTTACCGTCCTAGCCGACGGGCGGGTCCTGATCCTCAGCGGCAGCAAAGCGAGCGTCTGGGACCCGGCAACGGGGACGGCGACCTCGATCCCGGGGCCGATCGCATCACGAGACGGCCACAGCGCCACCCTCCTGGACGACGGGCAGGTCCTCATCTTCGGCGGGACGACCTGGGCGGCTGACAAGGGCATCCCGCCACCACCAGCGGTAGAGCTGTTCAATCCCGACGCGATCCCATAGGCCGGTCCCTCGAAACGCCAGGAGGGATGCCATGTCCCGCTTCCCGCGTCCCGCGGCGATCATGCCGACAGCCGACGCCCTGCTCGCGTCGATCCGGATCGAGGAGCGATGATGCGACGGATCCACAGTCTTGTGCCCGTGTTCCTGCTGGTGGCCGCATGCGCGTCGCCTGTCCCGGCGGGCTCACCACCCGCTCCGTCCGTAAACGGCGCGTCGACCGCCTCGCCGACCGTCGCCGCGTCCCCGTCCGCGGCGCCGCCGTCCGCCTCGGCCGCGCCGACCACGAGCGACGGCGCGTTCGTGGTCGGCGCGCGACTGGCGCCGGGGACCTACACCTCGGTCGTGTTCGCGACTCCGCTCACCTTCAAGTTTCCCGACGGCTGGAAGGTGTTCGAGGACGAGCTAGGCCAGTTCGGCCTGGCCCTGCTGGCGAATGACGGGCCGTGCGTGTGCAGCTGGCGCGACGTTCGGGCCGCCGCGGCGTCAGGCGTCGAGAGCGCACAGAGCGGAGTAGGCCCATCGGCGGATGCCATCACGACCTGGCTCGCGAAGCAGCCCGGCATCAAGACGACGACCCCGAAGCCGGTCACGATCGGCGGCCTGCACGGCTTCGTGATCGACCTTCACGTTGCCGCTGCTGGTGGCGGTGCGCCGACGGTCGTCGGGACTTCGATCAGTCGTGGGGTGTGGTGGGGGGTCACGTCGACGTCCGAGCAGCGGCTGTACCTGCTCGACATCGGGCCGAACGGCTCGGACGGCAACATCGCGATCAACGTCGAGGTTTGCTGCGGCGTCGAGTTCGACCAGCGCACGGCCACAGTTGCACCCGTGATCGCGACGTTTGCGTTCGCCGCGACCAAGCCATGATCGTCTGCGCCGAGGCCCTATTCCCACCCACCGATCCCAACGAGCGAACTCCTCGAACGGCAGCCAGCCTCGCCTGAGACTGGGTGACCGCTTGTCCTTTCACGGTCGCGACCTCCCGGGAGATGGGACCATCTCGACGGCTCGGATGCCCCGAGGTCCTCGCGAAACCGCACAATAATCGACACTCCGTCGCTGGTCTGGTTCGTGCGGGACGACCGCCTGGCTACACCGCTTAGACCCTCAAGACTCCCAAAGCACGTGCGATGCCAGGCTTCGCTACACCCCGCCCGGTTCGTGCTCAGGGAACAAGCATGTCTCCTTGTCGCACTGGCCAAGGCTAGCCTACAGCGTCCGCTCATCCTCGCGGCACAATACGGTCTGGTCGTGCAGCGAGTCACATGGCGACCGCAGCCGATGAGCGACGAGGAGGTGACCGTGTCAAGCCGGCTTGGGGCGGTGCGGGGTGCAGCGAGGTCACTCCTGCCCCGAGGTCGAACCGCGCGTCGGCCGGATCCCCCTTCGACAGAGATGCTCTTCTACGACCCCGACCCGCGGCTACGCGAGCAGCTCGTCCACAGTGGCCGGCTGATCGTCCGGCCGCCGAGCGATCAGGTGACCACCACCAAGGAGGCCGTCTTCGCGGCTGAGCGCGTGCTCGCCGCATACGACCTCGCCGTGACGGAGGGTCAGGACCACCCCGAATGGCGCGCCACAGGGCAATGGGATCGACTCATCGCCCGATCGTACGGAGACCTCCTCCGAGCGCTCGAGGGTCAGGATCCGGCGACGCTGGCAGATACGCTTGAGCGGATGTTCGGCTCCCGGGTGAGTACGGGGCTGAGCATGGGCGGCGAGCTCGGGTACCTCTCAGAGCCGACCAGTCGAGACTTCTATCTCGACTGGTGGATCGACGGGCTCTTGTGCCTGTCTTCGTACCTCGGCCTTCTCCCCGAGACGATGGACACGGGGCAGGCCGCGCTCTCGTCAGGGGCGGTGTTCGAGCAGCTCCACCGAGCCGTCCGGGAGCGATTGGGCGTCACCATCGCCTTCCCGGCCGTCTGCAACGCCTGGGGCGTGGAGTTCGACGGCGTGCTCACCCCGAGGACCGCCTGGCGCCATCTCCACTCCGCTCACGCAATGCTCGCCGAGGTCGTCGGGGTCGAGTCACCCCGGATCGTTGAAGTGGGTGGAGGGTTCGGTGGTGTCGCGTACTGGAGCCAGCGCCTTCGACCGGGCGCCGTGCGCTACACGATCTACGACTTCCCCATCGTCAACGCGATCGCCGGGTACTTCCTTCTCCGGGCACTTCCGGACATGCCCGTGGCCCTCAATGGTGAGCCATCGGACGCAGCGTCCGCGCAGGTTTCCATCCTGCCGACATGGCGCATCGCTGACGAGCCTGACCGGGGTGCGGACCTCGCGTTCAACCAGGACAGCCTGCCGGAGATGCCCCGTGATGCCGCGCTTCGATATCTCTCGATCTTCGACCGGATCGTGCGCCTCGGGTTCTATTCGGAGAACCAGGAGGACGCCCATCTGTGGGATGGCGGCGACCCGTCCTCCGCCCAGCTCCGGCTCCCTGAGCTCGAGGATTCGATGCAGCGGCTCCGGAGAACGTCGCGATTCAGGGCGTGGATGCGGCGCGGGTACTTCGAGTCGTTCTACCGACCTGAGTGAGCTATGCGCCGCGGTCAGTCCAGAGCGTCGCGCAGGGCCGCCTCGAGCTGGCTGTCGAGGGACGTCTGGATCACCTTGTCGTGGTGCGGCCGAAGGGCGGCGAGGACCGCCTCGATGTTGGACTCGCGGACGACCACGAACAGCGCCGATTTGCCCGGCTCGAGCTGCTTCTTGACGTCGTCGATGAACTTGCCCGAGACCCCGGTGTCGAGCGAGGCCCCGATGGCCGCCCCGGCCGCCGCGCCGAGGACCGACCCGACGACGGGGAACAGGATTGCCCCGACGAAGGTGCCGATGAGTCCGCCGACCACGGCGGCGGTCTCGGTCGTCCCGCTGACCTCGTTGTGGACGTGGGTCGCGCCGTCGGGGTCGCGCGAAACGATGGCCGTGTCCTCGAACGCGATCTGACCCTGCCGTTCGAGGTCGCGCAGCGTCTTCAGGACGTCTCGGGCTTCATCGGTCGTATCGAATCCGATCACCAGGAGCTGGGTCATGTCGATCCTCCGGGCCCCGGGATTGGGCGCCCCATGGTACTCGCGCAACAGGGCCGTGGCCCGGCGCGTCGGAGGGAAGACGCCGGGCGGTGACTGGCAGGCAACAGGGGGCCGCCCGGCGTCGCCATGTCCGGCCCCTGCAGCCGAAGCCGACGGATCGCGCCGGACGTCGCCCGGTCCGGGAGACTAGACTGGCCGACGGAGCCCGCGAGCCGATCAGCGTCGCACCGGGGGACTGAGACCTGCGCCAGGCCACGAGGATCCGGCCCGACACCGGGCCCACCGACCGCCGTCGCCTCCTGGCGGCCGTGCTGTCGGCGCTGATCCCCGGTCTCGGCCAGGCCTACAACCACCGTCGGCGGCTCGCGCTCTCACTGTTCATCCCGTTCGCGATCGTGGTCGCCCTGACCGGCCTGGTCCTCTGGGCGTTCCCTGCCCCGCGGTTGATCGCGACGGCGGTGGTCCCGGGCAACCTCGACAAGCTGCTCATCCTCAACGTCCTCCTGCTGGTTTGGCGCCTCGTCGCCCTGGGGCAAGCCTTCCTCGATACGCGCTTCGGTCGACTCGGAGGCCTGGGCGCGGCAGGGCTGGCGGTCGTCATCGTGCTGACCGTCCTGCCTCACGTCGGCGCCCAATACGTCGGGGGCCTCGCCCGTTCGACCTTCGCCGATGTCTTCGGGGGCGGGGTCCTCGCGGCCCGATCGGGTCGCGAGATCGGGCAGGAGCCGGGCCCGAACGATCGGCTCAACATCCTCCTCGTCGGCATCGACGCCGGGGCCGGCCGAGACCATGCCCTGACCGATTCGATCATCGTCGTGTCCGTCGACCCGGTCGGGAAGTCAGTCAGCATGGCCTCGCTGCCACGCGACCTGGTGAACGTGCCGCTCGGCGGGGGCAGGACCTATGCCCCGAAGCTGAACAGCCTGCTGAGCTACGCGACCGACCACAAGGCCGAATTCCCGGACGGCGGGATGCGCACCCTCCAGAATGCGGTCGGATCCCTCCTGGGCATCCACATCCACTACTACGCGACGATCGACCTGAACGGGTTCGTCAAGATGGTCGATGCGGTCGGCGGAGTCGACGTCAACGTCAAACAGGCGCTCGACGACCCCAAATACCGTGGCTTCGGGGTGGTCGGCAACCACGGCTGGGCTGTGGACGTCGGCCAGCACCATTTCGACGGCAAGGACGCTCTGGCGTACTCCCGGGTCCGAAGGTCCGTGGGCCAGACCGACTTCACCCGCCAGGCCCGCCAGCAGGAAATCCTGCTCGCGCTGCGCACGAAGCTTGTGAAGGGCGGCGCCCTGCTCAGCCTGCCGAGCCTGCTCGACGCCGTCGGCGAGACGGTCTCGACCGACCTCCCGGCGGACCGACTGCCCGACCTGGCGGTCCTGGCCGGCGAGATCCCGGCGAAGCGGATCATCCGGGTCGTCGTCCGCTACCCGCTGATCCACCCGGCCAAGCCGGGCCAGAATAAGTACGGCGCGGTCCAGCTCCCCGACGTCGACCGCATCCTGCTCATGGCGGGCGCCCTCTTCCCGGCCCCGGGCACGACGCCCAAGGGCTGGAATCCGAGGCAGAGCCTCGAGCCCAGCGCGGACCCCGGCGCGCTCCCGACGGAGACCCCGAGCGGCTGACCCGGTTAGAAGCCGAGGTCCGCGAGGCGACGGGCCATCCGACGGGCGGCCCGAGCGCGATGAGAGACGCGGTTCTTGGCGGCGGCCGACCAGAGGCCGAGCGTTCGACCGCCCGGCGGCTCGCCCACCGGCTCGAAGATCGGGTCGTAGCCGAAGCCGCCGCCGCCACGTGCCTGAGTCGCGATCCGCCCACGCAAGGTCCCCCGGGCCTCGCCCAGGATGGGCACGCCGCCGAGCCGGCCACGAGCCTCCGGCTGGCCATCGGCCAGGACCAGGACGCACACGTAGCAAGCCCCGCGGCGATCCGGCGGAAGCCCGTCGAGTGCCGCCAGGAGCTTGGTGTTGTTGTCCACATCGCTGGCATCCGGCCCGGCGTAGCGTCGGGTGCGGACGCCCGGCGCGCCGCCGAGCGCCTCGACCTCGATCCCGGAGTCGTCGGCCAGGGTCGGCAGCCCGGTCAACCGGGCGTAGAAGCGCGCCTTGAGCCGGGCATTGGCCTCGAACGTGGCCCTGTCCTCGATCGGGGACGCCTCCGCGGGCACCCCGGCCTCGTCGAGCGAGATGAGCTCGGCCCGGGCGGGGTGGAGCAGCTCGTGCAGCTCGGCGAGCTTGTGCGGCGAGCGAGTGGCGACGACGATCCGCGGCCGGTCCCGCTCGCGGCTCACCGCTTGACGGTGGCGACCGCCGCGGCCTGCGCCTCGAACAGCTGCCCCAGGCCGAGCTGGGCCAGGTCGAGCAGGCCGTTCATCGCCGCCCGATCGAACGGCTTGCCCTCGGCCGTGCCCTGGACCTCGACATAGGTCCCCGCGTCCGTGCCCACGACATTGAAGTCGACGTCCGCCCGGGAGTCCTCCGGGTAGTCGAGGTCGAGCAGCGGGATGCCGTCTACGATGCCGACGCTGACGGCTGCGATCCGGCCGAGAAGCGTGCGCTCCATGCCGTAGGTGATGAGCGCCGCGGCCAGGGCCACGTAGCCACCGGTGATCGACGCGGTCCGCGTCCCGCCGTCGGCCTGGAGCACGTCGCAGTCGACCGTGACGGTCCGCTCGCCGAGCTTGGCCAGGTCCACCACGCCACGCAGCGAGCGGCCGACCAGGCGCTGGATCTCGTGGGTGCGGCCGCCGATCCGGCCCTTGGCCGACTCGCGCTGGCTGCGCTCGGCGGTGGCCCGCGGCAGCATCGAGTACTCGGCCGTGACCCAGCCGGTCCCCTTGCCGCGAAGGTGCGGCGGGACCCGGTCCTCGACGGTCGCGGCGCACAGGACCTCGGTGTCGCCGACCCGGATCCGACACGAGCCCTCGGCCCACTTGAGCACGCCCAGGGTGAGGGTGACCGGCCGGAGCTGGTCGGGGGCGCGTCCGTCGGCGCGGATCGTGGCCGGGCGGTTGCCGATCGTCATCGCGGCGGCTCCTTGATGGCGGCCGGCCTGCCCGCCGGCTGTCCCGTCGCGGCCTTGCTGGCACGCTCTTCGTCCTTGGCAGCATCCCACAGCTCGTCGAGCTGGGCGAAGTCGAGCTCGCGCAGGGCAACGCCGCGCGCGGCGGCCGCCCGCTCGACCGATCCGAACCGGCGTCGGAACTTGTCGTTGGCGGAGCGCAGGGCGGCCTCGGCCTCGACCCCGTGGCGACGAGCCAGGTTGACCAGGACCATCAGGAGGTCGCCGATCTCCTCGCTCCGGTCGGGCGGCGTCTCGGCGGCCAGCAGCTCGGCGAGCTCCTCGTGGACCTTGGCCACGATGCCATCGATCGTGGGCCAGTCATAGCCCAGGGCTGCGGCTCGCTCCTGCATCTCCTGGCTCGCCGCCAGCGCGGGCATCGATCGGCTGATCCCCTCCAGGGCGCTGCGCGGGGCTCCCGGCACGTCGGCCTGGGCGCTTGCGGCATCGGCCCGCTCGGTGGCCTTGATCGTCTCCCACTGGCGGGTCACGTCGGCGGCGGTCCGGGCCTCGGCATCGCCGAAGACGTGGGGGTGACGGCGCACGATCTTGGTCGCCAGCGCCGCCTGGACGTCGACCAGGTCGAAGATCCCGGCCTCGGCCGCGAGCTGCGCGTGGAGAACGACCTGGAGGAGGAGGTCGCCGAGCTCGTCGGCGAGCTCCGGGGAGGCGCCGCGACCGAGCGCGTCGTAGACCTCGTAGGCCTCCTCGAGCAGGTGCTTGCGGAGCGATTGGTGCGTCTGCTCGCGGTCCCACGGGCAGCCATCGGGGCGGCGCAGCCGGTCCGAGATCCAGGGCATCGACCAGGGGCTCGAGGCCGCCAGCTCCGGAGCGATCGGGGCCAGGTAGAGCGGTCCCGCCAGGTCATCGGGCGTCAGCTCGCCGACGGTCGTGCCCTCGGCCACGCGAAACCTGCCGACCGGGTGGTCCGCCGGGTAGAGCCGACGGAGGAGTGTCAGCGGATCGTCACCGCCCGGCCCGGCTCGACCGGGCAGCGGCGCCGGTGGCGTGGGCGGGTCCGCCGGAGTCGCGTCGTCCGAACCGGTCGGCCCCGTCGGTCCGGCCCCGCGTCCGAGGAGGACCGCCAGGGGCACGACCAGCAGCGGCCGGGACGGTTCGATCGGGCCGGCTACCAGGCGCTCGGTGGTCGCCACCTGGACGCCGTCGGCGGGATCGAGCGCCCAGCGCAGTCGTGCCTCGGCGAGCAGCGCGTCGAGCACGATCGCCGGCTACGGCGTCGGGGCTGTCAGGTCCGGCGTGATGTCGGCCTTCAGCTTCTCGGCGTCGTACCAGTTCTGGAACGCGTTGGTCTTGAGCGTCTCGAGCTGGGCACCGTCCGGCTTGCGCGACTGCTCCTCGCGAACGAGGTACAGGTACTGGCCGTCCGTGCCCTTGACGATGTCGCTGGGCTTGCCGATCGGCGCGGCGAAGATCGCCGCTTCCCGGTCCGCGTCGAGCTGGCTCGGGGCGACCCAGCCGAGATCGCCGCCCTTGGCCGCCTCGGCAGTCTCCGAGTTGTCCCTGGCGAGCTTGGCAAAATCGGCGCCGGGCGCATCGGCCTGGGCCTTGACCGCCTTCATCCGCTCCTCCGGGGGCAGGCGTCGATCCTCGAACAGGATCAGGTGCCAGCCATACTGACTGGCCACCGGCTCGAGCAGGTCGCCCTTCTTGAGGCCGGCCTTGAAGATGGCGTCGGCAAAGCCCTTGTCGAGCGAGCCCCGGGTGAAGTACCCGAGCTGGCCGCCGTCGGCCCCCGAGCCGGTGTCCTGGCTCTCTGCCTTGGCGATCTCGGCGAACTTAGCCGTCAGCTCATCGGGCTTGCCGACGAGCGCCTTGAGCTTGTCGTAGGCCACCTGGGCCTTGGCCCTGGCGGCCAACCACGTCGGGTCGGTCGACGGCGGCGGGCTGGCCGCGCCGGGCGCGGCGTCCCCGGGCGTGTACAGGATGTGGCGGACCTTGACCTCGTCGCCCGGGCCCTCATAGCTGCCGGTCGAGATGAAGATCTCACTGACCAGGCGTTGCTTGGTCGGCTTGTCGGTGACATCGGCGATGACCGCTTTCTCGAGCGCGTCGCGGACGATGTCGCCCCGGACCGCGTCGCGGTACGAGCCCATGCCGATGTCGGCGGCCTTGATCTTGTCGGTCCAAGTCGAGTCCACCGTCTCGGTGCCGATCTCGAGGGCCCGTCCGATCCGATAGGCGCCGTCGGCGCCGGTCACGACCGCGGTCGTGCCGCCCTGCGGAGCGGCGAACAACGCTGCCAGGAACGCCGGATCCATGGTGGTATCGTCGGCGGCGATCCAGCCGGCGTCCCCTCCGTTGGCGGCCGTGCTGTCGCTCGAGACCGCCTTGGCGATCTCCTCGAACGGCTTGCCGGCGGTGATATCGGCGAGGGCCTTGTCCGCCTTCGCCTTGGCGGCCGCCTTCTGAGCCTCGGTCGGGCCGGTCGAGCCGGTGGTCACCTCGGGCTCGACCGCGATCGCGGCGATGTGGCGTTGCTCCTTCTGGGTCGCCTCCGTGATGAGCCGCTGGTCGATCTGGGCATCGTCGACGGTGATCCCTCGAGCAGTCGCAAGCTGGCCCTGGAGCGCCGTGTCGATGAGTCGCTCGAGGGTCGAGTTCGCCAGGCCCTCGCGCTGCTGCTCGAGGACAGCGACGCGGCTGTCGTGCACGGCCTGGGTGATCCGGCCGAGCTGAAGCTGGTCACGGACCTGGGCCTCCGCCCGATCGATCCGGAACGCATCCACCCGGACCCGGTCGCGGTACGCGTCCTGGGTGATCTTCTGGCCGTTGACGCTGGCAACCTCGCTGAAGTGCTGGTCGATATACGTCGCGGCCGCGGCCGCCACGAGGGTCAGCACGGCGACGAAGATCACCAGCCCGAAGGCGAGGTTGACGAAGAGGTTCCGGCGGCTGTTCGAATCGCGGCCGGAGCGGCGTTGGCTCTTGCCAGCCGGCTTGGAGCGAAGGGTCATGCGGACGTGGTTTCCTGCAGTTGGGCCCGTCGAGCGGGCGGGATGGGGCGGGTATCGTACCCTATCGACCGAGCGGGCCCTATCGACCGAGCGGGCCCGGATCGGCACGCGTCCGGCGCCACACGGCGGCATAAGGGACCGGCCGGGACCGGAGGAGGACCCACATCAGCGATTCGGATGGTATCGCAGGGCGCCGGATCCTCGTGACGGGCGGGTCGGGCAGCATCGGCGGTCGGCTCGTGGACCGCGTGATGACGATGGACCCGGAGGTCGTGCGAGTCTTCGGGCGGGATGAGACGAAACAGTTCTACCAGCGCCAGCCATACCGTGACGACCAACGCATCCGCTTCCTGATCGGCGACATCCGGGATCCCGCCCGACTGGCCCGGGCCATGGAGGGCGTTGACGTCGTCTTCCATTGCGCCGCTCTCAAGCACGTGGAGTCAGGCGAGTACAACCCGTTCGAGGCGACCCAGACCAACGTCGTGGGTACGCAGAACGTGATCGACGCCTGTATCGCCAGCGGTGTCCGGGTCATGATCCTCACCTCCTCGGACAAGGCGGCGAACCCGACATCCGTGATGGGGGCGACCAAGCTGCTCGCGGAGAAGCTGGTGACGGCGGCCACGAACTACCGCGGGCCTCACCCGACGATCTTCGCCAGCGTCAGGTTCGGCAACGTCCTCGGATCGCGCGGCTCGGCGGTCGAGCTGTTCAGTCGACAGGTCGCCGCGGGTGGGCCGGTGACGGTGACCGACCCGACGATGACCCGATTCGTGATGACGCCGGGGCGCGCGGTCGAGCTGGCGATCTCGGCGGCCCGGATCGCCCGCGGCGGAGAAGTCTTCGTGTTCAAGATGCCGGCGGCGCGGCTGGCCGACCTCGTGGCTGCGGCGATCGCGGTGGGCGCTCCCGCGGCAGGTCTCGATCCGGCGGCGATCGAGCACCAGCCGATCGATCTCCGACCCGGCGAGAAGGCCTTCGAGGAACTCATGACCGAGGAGGAGTCGGCGCGAGCGCGCGATGTCGGCGACATGTATGCGGTCCTGCCGTCCATCGACATCGCGCCCGAGGTGGAGCGCGCTTATCGCGACGCACCCCGAGCGCCGGTAGGGGCGTATCGCTCCGACGCCGTGGAGCCGCTCGAGCCGGGCGCGGTCCAGGCGCTCGTCGAGGCGGCGCTTCGCGGTGGGTTCGAACCGTCATGAGGGTGCTGGTCACCGGCGCGGCCGGGTTCATCGGTCGCTGGGTCGTCGGCGAGCTGCTTGCCCGCGGCCACATGGTCCGGCCCATCGACAACCTGTCCGCCGGCGACGTCACCAACCTGGCAGAGTTCAGCGGACATCCGAACCTGCTTGGCTTCGAACAGGGCGACGTGAGGGACGCAGGGGCGTGTCGGCGCTGGGCGCGTGAGTCGGATGCCATCGCTCATCTCGCCGCCTCGATCTCCGTCCAGGACTCGATCGACGATCCCGGGACGACCTTCGAGAACGACGTCGTTGGAACGTTCCGTCTCCTGGAGGCCGCCCGCGAGCGTGGCGCGCGATTCCTGTTCATGAGCACCTGCATGGTCTACGACCGGGCGGGTGCGAACGCCGAGATCAGCGAGGCTTCTCCGACGAGGCCGGCCTCACCATATGCAGCCTCGAAGCTTTCGGGCGAGGCGCTCAGCCTGTCCTACGGCCACGCCTACAACCTGCCGGTGACGGTCATCCGTCCGTTCAATACCTATGGCCCGTACCAGCGCTCGGTGGGCGAAGGCGGAGTCGTGGCGATCTTCACCCGCCGCTCTCTCCGAGGTGAGGAGCTCCGGATCTACGGCGACGGGAGCCAGACACGGGACCTCCTCTACGCCGCCGACTGCGCCCGGTTCGTGTGCGACGCGCTCCTGTCCGATGCGGCGACCGGTCTCGTTTTGAATGCCGGGACCGGACGGGATATCTCGGTCAACGACCTCGCGGCCGCGGTCGAGCCGGACGGCGCGCGGATCGTCCACGTCGAGCACATCCACCCGCAGAGCGAGATCGCAGTCCTGCGCTGCGACCCACGGCGTGCCGCCGAGGTCCTCGGCTGGCGCCCAGAGGTCGCCCTGGCCGATGGGCTGGTCCGCACCCGCGAATGGATGGCCGAGCGCATGGCCGCCGGGCTTGCGGTCGCGTGAGCGTGTCCGCCGGACGCCTGGCCATCGACGGCGGCGAGCCCGTCCGAGCGACCCTGCTGCCCTATGCCCACCAGCAGGTCGATGAGTCCGACATCGCGGCCGTGGTTGCGGCCCTCCGGTCCGACTGGCTGACGACCGGGCCACGGATCGGGGAGTTCGAGTCGGCCCTGGCGGCCACGACCGGCGCTCGCCACGCCGTTGCCTTTTCTTCTGGCACGGCCGCCCTGCACGGAGCCGTGACGGTCGCCGGTCTGGGGCCCGGCGACGAGGTCGTGACGACGCCGCTGACCTTCGTCGCCACTGCGAACGCGGTCCTCTACGTCGGTGCCGAACCCCGCTTCGCCGATGTCGACCCAGGCACCCTCTTGATCGACCCAGAGCGGGTGGCCCAGGCTGTCACGGGCCGGACGCGGGCCATCGCAGCGGTCGACTACGCGGGACAACCGGCCGATTACGACGCCCTGCGCCAGGTCGCCCAGGACGCTTCCGGCGGCCCGCTGACGATCATCGCCGACGCCTCGCACGCCCTTGGAGCGACGTATCGGGGCCGTCAAGTCGGCACCCTTGCCGACCTCACGGTGCTCTCCTTTCATCCCGCGAAGATCTTGACCACCGGGGAGGGTGGCGCGGTCCTGACCGACCGGGCGGACCTCGCAGATCGTCTCCGGCGGTTCCGCAATCACGGCATCGGCACTGAGCTCGGGGCCAGGACCGACTGGACGTACGCGATGGTCGAGCTCGGCTACAACTACCGCCTGACCGACATCGGGGCGGCGCTCGGTCTCTCCCAGCTCGATCGGTTCGAGTCATTCCTCGCCCGGCGCCGGTCGCTGGCCGCTCACTACCTTGACCGGCTTGGCGGCCATCCGCTGATCGACCTGGCGGTCGTCGACGACGGCAACGATCCGGCCTGGCACTTCATGTTCGGCCAGCTTCGGCTCGACCGCCTCACGGTCGATCGAGGGACCGTCTATCGGGCTCTCCGGGCGGAGGGGATCGGGGTCAACGTCCACTACATCCCCGTCCACACCCATCCGTTCTACCGGGAGCGGTTCCCGGGGCTCAGCTTCCCCGTCGCCGAGCAGGCCTACGAACGGCTGCTCACGCTGCCACTCCACGCGGGGATGGTCGCGGCGGACGTCGACGACGTCGTGGCGGCGATCGACAAGGTCATGACGGCGTACCGCCTGAGTTGAGAGACCGGCCTCGGCGTCCCATGTCGGTGGCGTGGATCCCGGCCGGGTTCCCTGGGTGAGGCTCCGGGCTCGGCTTCGTGACGGCCCGGCGCCGTTCGGGCTCTACCTGCTCCTCGCCCTGCTCTCGTTCCCGACCATGGGCGCAGTCGTCAACGGGACGGCGGGCTGGACCTACCTCCTCGACGTCCTCGACGACGGCGGCGGGCTGCCCCGCCTTGGGATCGCCGTTCGCGAATGGTCGGCCTTTGGCCCCACCCTCTGGGACCCCTACCTGACCGCCGGGAATGGGTTCCTCGGCCAGTTCGCCCTGCCTCCGTACTCGCCCGACGTCGCACTCGCGTTCCTCGTCGGGCCTTTCGCCGGATTCGCGATCGCCGTCTGGCTGACTTCCGCCCTGGCCGGGATTGGGATGCACCTGTTCCTGCGGGACAGCGTCGGCCTGGCAACGGCGGCCGTGATCGGCGGCTCGATCATCGCCCTGTTCTGCTTCTGGCACCCGATCTACGGCATCTCGGTCGCCATGCTGCCGCTCATCCTGTGGCTCGGTGACCGCGCGGTCGCCTCCGGTCGTGGGTGGCCGAATCGCCACGCGCTCCTGTGGGTCGTGGTGGCGACGCTCGGCCTGTACGCCGGGCAGGTCCAGGTGGTCATCATCGTGGCGGCCCTGCAGCTGGCGTGGCTCGTCGTCGTTGACGGGACCATCCGACGGTGTTTCGGGATGTGGGCCGTCACGTGGGTGCTGGCGCTCGCCCTCTACGGCCCCGTCCTGGCCACGCAGCTGGCGCTCCTGCCGGGCTCCGAACGGTCGATCTGGGACATCGCCTACCTGATCGGGGCGAGTCCGGGCCAGGCCATCGCCGCCGTCGCCGGCCACTACGGCTCGATCCTGGTCGGCATCCCGTTCGCGCGCGGGATCACGCCCAATGAGGCGCGCTACGGCACGCTCTTCCTGGGCGGCATCGGCCTCGTGCTGGCCATCGTCGGCATCGTCGCCGGGCGTCGCACCCGAGCGCCCCGGGCTCTGCTGGTCCTCCTCGTGGCGATCCCGGTCCTCGACTTCGTGGCGATCCTGGCGACCCCGCTGCAGGAGCACCTGCCGATCCTGAACTCCTTCCAGTTCGTTCGGATCCGGCATTTCTTCCCGTTCGCCTTGGCCGCGGCCGCGGCCATCGGGATCGACGCGATCTCCGACAGGAGGCTGGCTCAGGTCACTCCGCGGCGCCTCTGGGTCGTCGTTGGTGGCGCATGCCTGGCCCTGACGCCGGTCGTCGTCCAGATGGCGATCGCGACGCGGCAGGTGGTCCTACGGCTGCCCCGGTTCGATGGGGCCGATCGGCGCGACGTCGGATGGCTGCTCGCGGCCGGCGGCCTTGCCATCACCGTGATCGGCGCGGCGATCCTCCTCGCCTTGCTGATCCGGGGCCGCAGCCGGGCGGTCCCGCTGGCCCTCGTCGCGGTCCTGGTCGTGCTCGCCGGCGACCGCGCCCTGCTGGCCAACGCCGCACCGCTGCTCGGGCCGTCCATCTCGACCTTTGACGAGTCGCTCGCCCTGACCCCCGGCCAATCGTTCCTCCTCGCCCAGCCGGGGATCTCGGGCCAGCGCGTCCTGACCTTCGGCGACAACGTCAACCGGATGGCCTTCCAGGGCCTGCTCCAGGCCGACGGCTACCAGGCGATCTATCCACTGACCTACCACGGCTTCTTCGGAGCGATGACCGCTCCGGGCCTCGTGGCCGACCCGGCACGCTATCACTACTTCCATAGCTGGGGCGCGCGGGCCTACGCCTTTGGCCCCGGGGTGGATCCCGAGCTGGTCGCGCTCGTTGGCGCTCGCTGGCTCTACGTCCGGGATGGAGAAACGCCGACGGTCCCGGGTCTCATCGAGCGCTTCCGCTCGGGCGACGTCACGATCTACGAAGACCCGAACGCCTTCCCGCGTGCGTTCGTCGTGGGAGCCGTCGAATCGCTGGGCGATCGGACCGCCGTGCTCGAGCGGATGGCCGGAGCGACCCTCGCCGAGCTCCGCGGGCGGGCCTTCGTCAGCGGGCACGAGTCGACCGTCGAGGCGCTCATCGGAGGGACGCCGGGGCCTGCCGGCTCTGCGCGCATCGTGGTCAACCGACCCGATCGGATCGAGATCGACGTTCGCGCGGATCGGCCGGGCCTCGTCGTCCTGACCGATGTCATGGAGCCTGGCTGGACGGCCGACGTGGACGGGAGCCCGGCCGAGATCGCGACAGTGGATGCGACGTTCCGTGGAGTCACGGTTAGCCCGACCAACCGCCGAGTCGTGTTCCGGTACGCCCCGGGGTTCACCTACCTCGGGTTCGCGGTCGCCGCCATCGCGCTCCTCGTGATGCTCCTGATCGCGGGAGGCATCCGGGTGCGCCGGAGGCGTCACACCGAGCCGGAAGGCTCGTTGTGACGCATCGTAGGCCGATGCGGATCGTCGCAGTCGTCCAGGCCAGGACCGGATCAACCCGACTGCCGGGGAAGGTCATCGCCGACGTCGGGGGACGCCCGTTGCTCCTGTGGACCCTGACGGCGATGTCGGCGGTGCCGTCGGTCGATCAGGTCGTCGCCGCGATCCCGATCGGAGCCCCCGACGACGATCTTGCCGCATTGATCCAACGAGAAGGATGGGACTTGCACCGCGGTCCGGTGCGCGATGTCCTTGCCCGCTGTCGGGACGCCGTCCACGTCTACGAACCTGACGTCGTCGTCCGGGCGACCGCTGACAACCCCTTTTTTGCCCCCGAGGTGGTGGAACGTCAGATCCAGCGTCTGGTGGACGGTGGGTTGGACTACGTCGGGACCTCAGGTTGGCCGCTCGGGATCGCGGCCGAGGTGGCGACCGCAGCGGCCATCGAGACCGCCTACCGCGAGGCGACCAAGCCTGCCGAGCGAGAGCACGTGATGCCGTTCCTGTACAGCCGGCCGGAGCGCTTCCGGATCGGCTCGGCTGATCCGCTCGGACCCGTCCCCGCCGGACGGTTTACCGTTGACACGGCGGAGGACCTCGCGTTCGTCCGGGCGATCGCGGCGCGGCTCGGCTCGGCGATCGGGCCTCCGTCCCTGGCCCGACTTGCGTCGATCGTCCAAGCCGAGCCGGACCTGCTCGCGCTCAACCGTGAGGTGCGCCAGAAGAGCTGGCAGGAGGCAGAAGCATGAATGTGGTCCGGATCGGCGATCGCGAGGTCGGTGCCGGCGCGCCGGTGTACATCGTTGCCGAGGCGGGCTCCAACCACGATCGAGACCTCGATCAAGCGAAGCGGCTGATCGACGTCGCCGCCGAAGCCGGGGCCGATGCGGTCAAGTTCCAGACGTTCCGGGCCGACCGGATCGTCGCAGAGACGCCAGTCCGAGCCAAGTACCTCGACGGGATCCTGCCCGCGGACAAGACGATGGCCGACCTCTTCCGTGAGTTGGAGCTGCCGCGTGAGTGGCACGCCGACTTGAAGACGCATGCGGAATCGTGCGGGCTCGACTTCCTGTCGACGCCGTTCGATCACGAGGCGGTCGACCTGCTCGACGATCTCGGGGTCAAGGCGTTCAAGGTCGCGACCTACGAGTTGTGGCATCTGCCGCTGATCCGTGACATCGCCTCGCGTGGCAAGCCGATCATCTGCTCGACCGGGATGGCCGACATCGCCGAGGTCGAGGCGGCAGTCGCCACCGTACGGGAGACCGGCAACGAGCAGCTCATCCTCCTCCACTGCGTGGTCAACTACCCACCGCCGTTCGCCGACCTCAACCTGCGTGCCATGGAGACGATGCGCCGGACGTTCGGCGTTCCGGTCGGCTGGAGCGACCACACCCCGGGCTGGCTGGCCCCGGTCATCGCCACTGCGCTGGGGGCCGCGGTGATCGAGAAGCACTTCACGACCGACCGGAGCCGGCCCGGCCCGGATCATCGCTTCGCCCTGGAGCCGGAGGAGCTGGCGGAGATGGTCCGGGCGATCCGTGACACCGAGGCAGCCCTGGGCGACGGCGTCAAGCGGATGGCGCCGACGGAGGCCGATCTGTATGTCACCGCGCGACGCTCCTTGTTCGCCGCGCGGACGATCGAGCCGGGCCAGACCCTCACCGAGGACGACATCGCGATCCTAAGGCCCGGTACCGGCATCGAGGTCCGGGACCTTCCTCACGTGGTCGGACGGACGGCGCGGCGAAGGGTCGAGCGTCACGAGCCGCTGGCCTGGGAGATGTTCTGATCGAGCCTGGGCAAACAGCGGGAGACCGGCACGTCGGCTCGGTCCATCTCGTTGCCGCGGCCGGATCGTCCGACGGCGGCGGCCATGTCGGTCGAGCGCTGAGCCTGGCCGAGACCCTCCTGGCGCGCGGAGCGACGGTCTCGCTCGAGCTCGTCCGAGGCGCCCTCGACGGCCAGGCCCGGGCGCGGGCGTCCCGACTCGATCTCCGCCAGGACCCAGCGCCACCGACGGGCGCGATCGTCGTCCTGGATCTGCCGGATCTCGCTCAATCGGATCGCTGGGCGCCACCCGAGCGGCTCGTCGTCTTCGACGACCGCGACGTCTTCGCCGGCCGCGCGGCGATCGTCGTCCAGCCATCGCTTCCACGCTGGTCCGGTCCGGGCACCGCGGGACGGGTCCTCGCCGGCTACGCCTACGCGCCGGTCGCCGCTCGGTTCCGCAAACTGCGGACAGGTGACCACCCTCGAGGCGGCGCCAACCTGTCGCGGGAAAGCCAACCGATGCGGGTCCTCGTCTGCTTCGGCGGGAGCGATCCGCACGGCGTCACCGAGCGGCTGGCATCGGGGCTTAGCGACGGGTCGGCGTGGGTCGCGACAGCCATCGTCGGAAGCCACCATCGACCCCTGGAGCCGCTGTCGATCGAGGTCGTGCGGGATCCAGTCGACCTGGCCGAGCGCCTCGCCGACTGCGATCTCGCCGTGCTCGGCGGAGGGACGATGAAGTTCGAGGCGGCCTGCCTGGGTCGCGCCGCGGTGCTCGTCGGTGCGGCCGACGACCAGCTCGCGGTCGGGCCACCGTTCGCCGCGACCGGAGCCGCGATCTGGTTGGGCGATGGAAGGACGATCGAGCCGCGGGTCGTTCGCGAGACGCTGGACGGGCTCGCCGCCGATGGCGAGCGACGCCGCGCGATCGCCAGCCGAGCCAGCAAAGTGGTCGATGGCCTTGGCGCGGAGCGGCTCGCAGATGCGATCCTTGACCTGGCCCCCGCCACGGCGTAAGCCGGGTCGACCGCCGTCGGTGGTCTTTCGACCGCGACCTGCGCTAGGCTGTCCGACGAGCCCGATGGGCAGTCAGCGGACGAACCGAACGATGGGGATCGATGACCGAGCCAGCACCATCTGAAGCGACCAGGCTGGAGTCCCTCTGGGCCGGCGGGTTCGGAAATGCCTACCTCGATCGGAATCCCGTCCTCGATGGCCGGCGTGACCGGTTCTGGACCGAGCTCCTGGGGGCCCATCCGATCCGCTCCGTGCTCGAGATCGGTTGTGGCCAGGGCGCCAACCTCGGCCCGATCGCGCGGCTGATCGATCCGGTCGACGTCTGGGGGGTCGACGTGAACGGGGCCGCCATCGAACGTGCCCGCTCGAATGCGCCGGGCATCAATGTCGTCGCGAGCGTCGCCCGCCGGCTCCCGTTTCGGGATGGCCTCGTCGACCTGGCGTTCACCATGGGGGTCCTCATCCACCAACCGCCGGCGACGCTGCCGGTCGTCATCGCCGAGATCGTTCGTTGCTCGCGGCGATTCGTCCTGTGGGGCGAGTACTACGCTGCCTCGACGGAGGAGGTCGACTATCGCGGCGCCTCCGGCGCGCTCTATCGACGCGACTATGGCGCGATCTATCGCGAGCTGTTTCCCGACCTCATCGTCCGGGCGGAAGGGTTCCTGACCCCGGAGGACGGCTTCGATCGGGTCACCTGGGAGCTGCTCGAAAAGCCCTGACCCGGCTCCTCAGGCTTGTTACCGGTCGACCTCCAGGTGGACCCAGCCGACCTCGCCGACCTCGCCGACGTCGCCGACCTCACTCGGGGCCGGCCTGAACCCCGCTCGTTCGAACAAGGTCCTGGATCGGGCATTGTCGGCGCGGACCCGGGCAGTGAAGCCAGGCCCATCGAAGGCTTCGCGAGCGGCCATCAGCCCGAGATCGAGCAGCGCAGCGGACAGCCCGCGACCCCGAACCTCGGGCGCGATCGTGATGCTCACCTCGAACGAACGATCACCTCGTCGATCGAACCGGACGACGCCGATGGGCCGGCCGGCCGACCGCCCGATCCAGATCCGACACTCCGACGGTTCCGCAAGGCGCCGGGCCAGCCAGTCCCCGTGAGTCGTCACAGGGATCTCGGCGCGGTCCCCCGAGGCGCGCCGCGTCTCCGGCTCGTTCGCCCAGTCCAGAAGGATCGCCTCGTCGTCCGCGGTCGCGGGCAGGATCATGACCGTTTCGGCGACCCGGCCAGCGACTGACCGAACCGTCGCGACGATGCGACCGCTCGCGTCGCCGGGGCGGAGATGATCGGCCAGGAATGCCGACCGAGCCGCGCCGTCCGCAGGGCGTGGATCCGCCAGTGCCGCCCTCAGGTCGGCGATGTCCTTGATCGGCCGCGCGACGCCGGCCGCCACATAGCCAAGCAGGTCCCCGTATGCCTGGGTCGCGGCGATGAGGTTCAGCGTGCCGACGATCACCGCGTCGGTCAGGACCGTGGAGTGGAACCCCAGGTGGGCGTCCGCCGCCCGGAGCAGCCGGTAAAGATCCACATCGCGCACGATCGTCATCGGAGGCGCCGGGTAGGCTCCGGCCGCGGCGAGGCCATCGAGCAGCGCTCGATACGGGCCTTCGTCGTCCTCGCCCGGATGGAGCTTGAACACGACATGGATCCCGGGCAGTGGGCCGCCGAGGAGTCGTTCCAGCACGTGGGCGAAGTAGAACTGCCTCACGAACGGGACGAATACCGTGGAGACCACCAGGATCCGGTCGCCATCGGCGATGCCGAGCTCACGACGAACGGCCGATCGCTCGGCTGCCAGTTCCCCTGCGTCCGCCGGCTCGTGAGCGCCCAGCTGGAGCCGGGGCGAACCCGATACCACGACCTCGTCGCCCAGGTAGCCGCCGTGCTCGAGGAGGACGCGACGCTCGTAATCGCCGAAGACGAACGTCCGCGTCGGCAGGACGAGGCTCGGCGCATGTTCTCGCCGGTATCCGGGATGCGTCGGATAGATGACCCCGTGCTGGACGGCCAGGGTCGGGATCCCGCGCTCCCGTGCGGCGCTCAGCCAGGCGATGCGGATGCCCTCGTGGCTGAGCAGGATGGCTCCCGGCCGGATCTCGTCCAATAGACGCCGGACACGCGTTAGTTGGCGGAGAGTCGTGAGCAGTCCGCCAGCCGCGAATGCCCTGACTTCCGCGGCCAGCGCCGGCCCGAGGTCGACCCCGTCGACATCGAGCGGGATGTCTTCGAGCCCCGCCAGAGCGGCGAGCATCCAGTCGGGCGCCTGGGCGAGGGCCTCGTCCCGACCGGCCCAACGAGTCAGCAGCAGCGACGCCGGCAGGAGCCGGTCGTCCGAGAGGATCCCCGGCCAATCGTCATCGGATCGATGGTCCGACCCGAGGCCGACCACGACGGGGGCTCGCCCATCGGCGCGCAACAGGTCGATCGTCGAGCCGAGATTGGGATCGGCCGAACGCAGATCGGCGCCCGGCCCGATCCGCTGCCGGAGACCCATGTGGCTCAGGACAAGGATGACTGCCTCACTTGATCCCGCTAGCGAGGTCACCCGATCCGCGAGCAGCCGCTCGCGACGCCTCAACTCTTTTGTTCGGGCCCGGCGGGAGCGCCACTCGACCCACCTGCGGAACGGTCCGGGGCGGCCGCCCATCGGCACAGGCTCGGACACGGCCGGATCCGGGCGAGCCCGGTCGCCGAACGACACCTCGGCGCGTCCGCCGGCCCCGAGTGCCCTCGCCACGTCGACCAGCGCCGGCTCATCTACGTCGACGACTAGCTCGATCGATCTGCGCCCGGACATGAGCTGCGCGACCACCGACCGCCAGAGCAGCCGCTCATGCAGCCAGTTCCAGAGCTTCTCCCGCGCGGGATACCAGTGCGACACATCGTCGACGGCCAGTCGCTCGATCATCCGAGCACGTCCCGCCCATTCATCGAGACGCACTCTCGCCTCCTCGAACAGGTCGACCCGATCAAGGACGGCCGATGACGCGGCCCGGACCGAACGAACGTCGGAGCGATCGCTCGGGCGTGGTGTCCACGAGGTGTCGATGACGATCGAGATCGTTCCGGGCTCAGGCGCCGGTGCGTCGGCCTGGGCGGCTACGAGAACGAGCCGGTCCGTCGCGAGCGGCGACGATCCGGCCAATTCAGACCATCCGCGGGCGCTGGGCGAGCAGTGGCTCAATTCGGTCGAGCAACTCCCGCGCCCGATGGTCGAAGGTATGTCGGGCGAGGACCACGGCTCGCGCGCGGTCCGCCAGGGCCCGGCGCTCCTCGGGATAGCCGAGGAAATGGTCGATGAGCCGGCCGAGTTCCTCCCGGTCGCGGTAGGCGACGATCCCGCCGTCGAACTCGGCCTCGAGGCCTTCGATGTCATCGCTGATGACGAAGCCACCTGCCGCCGAGGCGTCGTACAGGCGGTTCGACAGGAAGCCCTCGCGCTGCATGTCGGTCCAATGGTCGTTGAGGACGATGGCCGCCGATGCGTAGTAGCCACCAAGCTCGTCGTTGGCGATCGATTCACCGGCGACCACACTCGGATCGAGCCGCTCTTCGGTCCAGCCGCGACCGTAGACGGCCAGTCGGTGCGTCGTCGGCAGCAGGTCCTCGAGGATGTGGCGGCGAGTCCCCCGCGAGTTGGCGACGAGCAGCAGCTCGTGGCTCGGCCCCCTGGGCTCCGGCCGGAAGCGCTCGGGATCGGTCGCCTGGTGGAGGGGCGAGACGGGCACACGGACCTGGGTCTGCATCCAGCGGGCGAAGCCGTCCGACGCCACGAAGACCCGGTCGAATCGCTCATAGAGCTCGACGCTCGCCCGGTCCGGATGGCTGATCTGCCAGAGGACGTCGAGGCGGCCGGCCCGGGTCGGAGCCTCGGCCAGGCCGACGAGGTGGATGGTGACGTCATCCCGGGCGGCGGGCCAGCCGGTCGCGTCCGGCCGGATGTGGATCCGGCTTGGGTGATCGAGCCGGCGGAGCGCTCGCTGGAGGCCGCGGGCGACGTGGAGATCGCCCCATGACGGCGCGACGTCCCATGAAGGGACCGCGATCTGGATCCCGATCCGCGTGGCGCCGAGCCACGTCTCGAGGAGCCGCGTCAGCGCCTCAGCGAACGGGCCCGCGCCCAGCTGGGCGCGCTGGCCGCTGCCGCGGTCGATGGCTTCGATGGCGGTCGCATCGTCGATGGCGACGATGTCGTAGTCGTCGAACCACGGCCGAGCCAGCCAGCTCTCGACCGGGCCGCGGATCCACGCGACGCGGACCAGTCCGGGCGAGAGGCGTCGGACGTCGCGAGCGCCATCCAGAGCGACGAAGACATCGATCGTCGGATCGATGTCTTCGGCCGGATCCAGGCGGGCGACCCGCCATGCCGGCACGTCGAGGGTCTCGCCCGGGTCAGATCCGGCCCGGTCGCCATCGAGACCGACGTGCAGTGGTTCGCCGCGCCAGGCCAATCCGCCACGGCTGCCATCGAGCATGACCGTCCGATAGAGGCGCGGCGCCCACGTGCCGACGAAGCGATCTCGGTTCGAGCGGACCCGCTCCCGGTTGGCTGCGCGATCCCCGAGCTCCCGGGTGGCGGACTCGTGGTGCCAGAACGCGGCCCGGCCGTCGTAGACGAAGCGATCGCCCCTTGAACGAAGCTTGAGGCACAGGTCGATGTCCTCCTGGCCGTACTGGTATCCGGGCGTGAAGCCGCCGACGGCCTCGAGATCGGCCCGCCGGACCAGCAGGCAGGCCGCACTCAGCGCCGGCACCTCGCGGACGGCCGATGCCCAGTCGTCGAGCGCGTCGCCACCGGCACCCATCACGACCGGGAACGGAACACCGTCCTCCATCCGGAACTCGACACCGCCGTGCTGCAGGCTGAGATCCGGGAAGCGCAGGCCGGCTCGTGGAGCGCCACCTCTCGGCGGGTAGATCAGGCGCGCTCCGGCCGCGACCGTTCCGGGCTCGAGCAAGGTCTCGACCATGTGACCAAGCCAGTCGTGGTCGATCGGCTCGACATCGTTGTTGAGGAACAGGACCAGCTCGCCGCGACTCTCGGCCACGCCCTGGTTGTTGCCGTCGGAGAACGATGTGTTCTCGACGTTTGGCACGATCCGCACCGGGAAGTCCGGTTTGAACGCATCCAGGATCGAGACTGACTCGTCCTGCGAGCCGTTGTCGATGACGACCAGCTCGATGTCGCGGTAGGCGGTGGCCGCCAGGGCCGGCAGGCCGCGACGCAGATGCTCCGCCCCGTCGCGGTTCAACATCACGATCGAGACCTGCGGGCCGGACGTCCGAGCGGCGGGCGTCGGCCGTGCTCGGAGGCGGGCCAGGAACGCGTCTTGGTCGGCCTGGCTGGCGACCAGCGCGCGCTGCCCCGAGCGCTCCGCCAGCGCCATCCGCGGGTCGATACGCCGAGCGACCCTCTCGATCCGCTTGAGCGCTGCCCGGCCGCGGTCGACGATGGCCACGCTGAGCCGGACCGAGCGACGGCGACTGAGCCCGGCCAGCTGCTGTCGGGTGGCCTTCAGCTCCGCCCGCGTCTCGGCGAGCTGGCGCTGCGCCTGGCGAGCTTCCCGCCGGGCGATCGCGCGTTCCCGATCTAGGGCCCGGCGCAACTCCTCCGACTCGGGCTCGGCACCATCGGGTTCGGAACGCGAGCCGTCAGCTTCGGGCCGCATCCTCCGCCTTTCGCTCCGGTTCGTGGTGTCGATCGAGCCGGTCGATCACGCCCGCATAGCGATCCGCCTCGCGGTCCCAGCCGAGCTCGCGCACCCTGGCTGCGGTCCTGGCGACCCTGGCTTCACGCTCGAGCGGCTCGTCGGCGAGTCGGCCGATCGCCGTGGCCAGCGCGATCGCGTCACCCGGTGGATAGGTGACGACGGCATCGGCAGCGAAGATGCCTTCGACCAGTGGCAGGCGGGTGGCCACGACCGGCTTGTCCATCGCGCCGTACTCGAAGATCTTGGTCGAGAGCGTGACGGCCGTGAACTCGTCAAGCCGCGTCGGAGCGATGCCGACATCTGCTGCCGCGACCGCTGCGGGAACGTCCTCGATCGGGATCCGGCCGTGGAATGTCAGGCGCTCGGCGATCCCCAGGGTGCTGCCAAGCGATCGCAGCGGTCCTTCGCTGTCACCCCGTCCGTACAGCTCGAGCCGGACGTCGAGATCGGGACGGTCGGCCGCCAGCTTGGCGATCGCATCGAGCGCGACGTCCAGCTCGTAGGTCGGGGTGAGCGCGCCGGTGTACACCAGCCGCAGCGATCCGTCCTCGCGGAAGGCGCGCCGCGGATGGCTGCCCGGATCGAACAGGTCCAGGTCCGGTGCGTTGGGCACGATCGTCAGCTTGTCCGGCCGGACGCCGAGGTCGAGCAGGCGCTCGGCCATGAGCTCGTTGACCGAGAACACCCGGTCGGCAAAGGCGATCGAGAGGCGCTCCTGGAGCAGCAGGGCTCGCCGGACCAGCGGGCCGCGGACCGACGGAAAGCGGCTCTTGAAGAACTCCGGCATCGCCTCGTGGAGGTCGAGGATGACCGGGACTCCGACGAGCTTTGCGGGCACGGCCGCGAAGACCAGGAAGTCGGGCAGGCTGTGGACCTGGACGACGGCGTAGCGCCGACGCCGTAACGATCGGGTCAGCGTCCAGCCGGCCCGGACGAGAAAGCCGAGGTACTCGCGCAGGTAGGTCCACAGCCCGGCGCCCTGGTGGCGCTGGACGTCGAGACGGGTCACGCGGACCCCATTGAGGACCCCGTCTCGGCCGTCCTCGGGGCGGCGCAGGGCGATGACGTCGACCGGCCGGCCTCGGGCCACGAGCGCCTCGGCCTCGCGCCGGACCCGGGGATCCTCCTCGTAGTACGAGTGGACGATCATGCAGACCGGACGAAGCCGACCCATCCGGTCGTCGCGGCCGGTCACCGCGTCAGCGACCCGCCAGCGTCGTCAGCCGCGCCAGCAGCGCGTTCTCGGACCCATCGGCCGGTGACACGATGCGGTCGACCAGCGACGCCGCGGCTTTGGAACCTTTGCCCGGATCGTCCTCGAGACGGAGGAGGAGCCGTTCCAGCGCGTCGGGCGCGATGAACATCCGATCGACGGGAACGTTCAACGTGCCCTGGTCCACCTTGTAGGTGTGGACGTCGATCGTGTCCGTCGGTCCGGGATACGACCGGGGTGGGCCGACCTCGGTGAAGCCGTTCTCGGGGGTGAGCACGCTGAGGATCATCTTCGACGAGCGCTCCCGGCTGATGGGGTAGATCCAGTACAGGGCGCGGTTGTTCCGGATCAGGTCGACGATCTGGCCCGCGGCGAAGACGTTGAACTGGTTCGCCTTGATGGGGGCGACGTCGACCGCGACGTAGTCGGTTCGAGCGCGGCCGGCGCTGCGCAGTCCGAGTGGCGCCTCGGGATCGTCGATCGCCAGGAAGTGGCGGACCTGGATCGCCTTGATCCCCGCCGGCAGCTCGATCGAGGTTTCCATCGCCAAGTACGAACCGAGCGCGACCGTCCCGCCAGGCGGGATGTTGGCCTTGACCCAGGCGATGGTGTCGCTTGTCGCCTGGATCTCCTCGGCCGCGCTCGGGATCCGCAAGGCGCGGACGCCGACGACACTCATCCCGACCGCGAAGACCATCGCGGTCACCAGGATCCCCACCGCGGCCACCCGGCTTCGTTGCCGGAGCCAGCCCAGCGCGACCCCGAAGACGACGATCAGGACGACCGCGCCGACGATCCCGCCAACGACGAGCCGAGGGCTGACCCGCTGGAGGCTCGCGAGCCCCACGACCAGCGCCCCGAGAGCGACCAGCACGCCGAACAGCACCACCGTCGGTCGGTCTCGCTCGCGGAGCCGGAGCAGACCGTGATACCAGCCGATCGTGCCGCTCAGGAGGATCACGGCGAGTGCCGCGATGTAGTGCCGGGGCGTCTCGCCCACCCCGACCACCAGGAGAATCAGGGGGATGCCGCAGATGGTCGCGATCAGCACGTCGATGCTCGCCTGGGCGACCCGTCGGCGGTCGCGGAGGAGGTCGGCAACGAGCAGCAATGACCCGAGCCCGAAGGCGAGTGCCAGCCGGACCGAGCCGAGCGAGTTGACGATCATGTAGGCGATCTGGTTGGGGTCGAAGAGCGACGCCCCGAGCAGCTTCGGCGTGCGGCCGAAGAAGATCACCAACAGCACGAACCAGATCGCGGTCACGGTCCAGCCGAGGAACGTCCGGCTGCGCAGCCGAGGGGGGATCCGCCGAACCACTGCCGCATTCCACCCACGCGCGTCGATCCATCTCGCGATCGGCTCGGCTGCCAGCCCGATCAAGGCGAAGATGCCGATGCCGACGGCGCTCGGGATCAGCGTCCACTCCGGGAAGTCGGCCCGGTAGACCTGGTGGGTGTACCCGGCGAACATCACGAACCACCACGACATCGCGACAGCGCCGACGCCGAGGGTGACCCCGGCGGCCCGGACGATGTTCGGCCAGCGAACGCCCCACAGCGTCCCGAGCACGAATGGGACGATCGCGAACGGCAGGATCGTCTCCTTGATCAGGAAGGCGAGCGCGAGGATCCCCCCGAGAACGGCCGCTCGCCAGATCGATCCGGTCCGTACGACGCTGAACCCGAAGATGATGTAGCCGAGCGTGAGGGCGATCGAGGGCAGGTCGATGCCGGCCGTCCGGGAGATGTCGAAGACGTAGGGCAGCGAGGCGAACAGGACAGCGCCGATCGCGCCGATCGCGGGACGGACCCGCCAGCCGAGGTAGCCGACAAGGACGATGGTGATCGCCCCACTCAGGGCGTTGATGAGGTGACCGGTCGCGACCGGGTGGATCCCGAACAGGAGCTCGGGAATCACGATGATCGTCGGCCAGAGCGGGGAGTGCTTGAGGAAGACGATCCCGAAAACCGTCGTCGGACCGTTGCCGGCCAGGAAGTTCCGCCCCACGGCGACGTACTTCGCGTCGTCGAAGGTCGGGTTGATGGGCGGGGCGATGCTCAGGAAGAGCAGGAACAGGATCGGCGTCGCGGCGAGGATGAAGAGGCTGACCCGGCGCTCGAGCGAGATGTCGGCCGGGGTCATCGTCAATGGCATCGACGAGGCGCCGGCCGCGGCCACGTTGCTCGTGGCGTTCACGCCCGCACGGTCCAGCCGGCTCCGAGTCGGAGGACCTGTCGGTCGGTCGCCGCGCGGCCGCGGGAGCTGTCGACGGTGTCGATGACGAGCTCGGCCTTCGCGTAGACCCGCTCCCAGTCGATGTCCCGGTGGGCGGTGACCACGACGACCGCGTGGCTGTCGGCGAGGAGCGCGTCCAGCGCGAGGGATTCCCGCGCGACCCCCTCGGTATCGCGGAACCGGGGCACGTGCGGGTCGTGGTAGGTGACGTCCGCGCCACGCCCGGCGAGTCCGGCCATGATGGCCGCGGCCGGGGAGTTCCGGGCGTCCCGCACGTCCGGTTTGAAGGCGACCCCGAGGACGCCGACCCGGGATCCCTTGAGCGACCGGCCGCGGTCGTTCAGCCCTTCGGCGACCAGGTCGACGACATGGCGCGGCATCGCGAAATTGATGTCGCCGGCCAGCTCGACGAAGCGGTCGATGAAATCGAACTCACGGGCCCGCCAGGCCAGGTAGTACGGGTCGACCGGGATGCAGTGCCCGCCAACGCCCGGCCCCGGGGTGAACTTCATGAACCCGAACGGCTTCGTGGCGGCGGCCGAGATGACCTCCCAGACGTCGAGGCCCATCCGTTCGCATAGCAGGGCCAGCTGGTTGACCAGCGCGATGTTGACGTTGCGGAAGATGTTCTCGAGAAGCTTGGCCAGCTCGGCCGCATCGGGTGATGACAGCTCGATGACGTGATCGTTGATCCTGCCCAGCAGCGCCGCGGCACGGGCGGTCGCCTCCGGGGTCGTGGCACCCACCAGCCGGGGCACGTCCTTCGCGGCGCTGGCCGGGTCGCCCGGATTGACCCGCTCGGGGGCGAAGGCGAGGTCGAAATCGCGTCCCGCGATGAGCCCGCTCTGCTCCAGGACCTTGCGGAACGGGCCGGTGGTCGTGCCCGGGAACGTGGTCGACTGGAGGATAACGAGGTGACCCTTACGCAGATGGCGCCGGATGAGCTCTGCGGCCGACAGGACCGGGCGAAGATCGGGGTCTTTGGCCGCATCGATCGGGGTCGGGACGCAGACCATGATCACGTCGGCCTCGCTGAGCCGGGCCGCATCCGTCCCGACCACCCGCATCCCAGCCGCGATGGCGTCGGTCAAGCGGGTGTCGGTGATGTCATCGATCGGCGATCGGCCGGCGCTCAGCTCCGCCACGCGGCCCGGATGGGCGTCGATGCCCTCGACCTCGAGTCCGGCCTCGGCGAACGCGATGGCCAGCGGCAGCCCGACGTAGCCCAGGCCGATCACGGCCAGGCGCCGGTCGTCGTTCATCGATCCTCCAGTCCGGTCACCGGCCTTGCCGGGGTCGCGCATGCAGCGCGGCGGACGTGGGCAGGAGGGCGCAGCGCACCGCGAGAGGATACCCGGTCTCGCCCGCACCGACCGCCCGCAACGGCTCAGGCGACGGGCGTGGGCGCCGCCAGCCAACGCTCGACGACGGCCGCGATCCGGTCGCCCGCTGAGCCGTCCCACAGCGGCGGCGGTTCGGTCGGGACGGCGCGTGCTCCGATGAGGACCGCGCGCGCGGCGGTGACGACCTGATCTGGCTCGACGAGTCGGTTCGTGCCGTGGCTGATCGTGATCGGGCGCTCGGTGTTGGGGCGGACGGTCA
>JBDTQW010000029.1:0-29251 GCA_039931975.1 Chloroflexota bacterium
CCGCCACGTGGCCGGCCACGACCAGGGTGATCCCCAGCGGCGAGCGGATCGCATCGCCGATCCCCAGCCAGTCCTTGATCCCGGGGTTCTTGTAGAACGGCGTCAGCAGAATGGCGTAGAGGTTGGCAAAGCTGGCCATTGCCAGCGCTGCGTAGGCGATCCGCCAGCGGACGGAGGTTGCCGCGAGGATGACGCCGAGGGCGAACGCCGGGTAGAGGTAGCGCTCGTGGACCCTGGTCGGTAGTACGAAGAACACGAGAGCCAATACGGTCAGCGCGACGACCAGCAGGCGTCGCTCGTCGGTGAGGATCCGCGTGGCGCCACCCAGCCAGCCCGCGTCGAGGGTCAGCATCGCCGGCCCGCTCCAGCGGGCGAGCACCAAGCAGACGAGGAGGATCCCGGCCAGGAGCAGAGCCGTGCCCACGTAGACCGCCGGGATCCCGGCGATGAGGGTGGCCACCTCGGCGACCCTGGCGCCTGCTGCGTCGCGCAGCCATTGGCCGTTCTCGGCCAGCCCGTTGCCGTCGTGGCTGACCAGCGCCCACGGGTTGTAGGCGTTGACGGCGACGTAGGGGTAGCCGCCGGCGGCCTTGGCCACGAGGTCGAGCAGCCCGACCAGGGACAGCCCGAATGGCAGGCATAGCCCGAACGCGGTCGCCAGGCCCACCCCGGCGCTGCTGACGAGACGGATGGGGCCGGTCCCGAGACGATCGAACCAGGGATCGCCGCTGGGTCCGGGCGGCAGCTCGGTCGAGGGGTCGTCCGCGGCGGCCGTCGGAAACGCCGGGCGGAGCCAATCGTAGGCGTGCCGCCGCAGGAGGATGATGGCGATGATCGGGACCAAGATCCCCAGCTGCGGCTTGACGATCGCCGCGAGGACGGCGAAGAACGACGCACGCTCGGGACGACGCCGCCACAAGTCGCGCAGGCCGAGCAGAAGGAAGACCACGCCGACCGAATCGACCTGGCCCCAGATGGCGCTGTCGAACCAGGTCACGGGATTGACGAGGAACAGGATCGCCCCGATGCGAGCTGCCCGACGCGACCCCCCGAGCTCGAGCACGAACGAGTGGACCAGCCAGGCGATGGCCACGTCGGCCAGGATCGCAGGCAGTTTGATCAGGTCGCCGATACCACCGAGCGCGTTGCCGACTGTGCCGATCAGCCACAGGACATAGAGGTAGCCGGGTGTGTAGTCGGCGAAGAAGCCCCGCTGGTAGAAGCCCGACGGCCCGTTCGCTGCGAGGTCACCGGCCCAGGCCTGGAACGTACCCCGATCCACCCCGAAGCCGGACCCTGGCAGCAGGACGTATGCGATGATGAGGCGGAAGGCAAGGCCGAGGATCAGGATCGCGACGAGCGTTGCGGCAGTCTCGAACGACCGCCGGGGTGCTGCGCTGCCTCGGTCGGCGACACCGGGATGATCGACTGCCAGGGAGGTCCGCCTCCTGCACGAGCGCTGAGGTGGAGCGGAGTATAGCGCAGGGTCCTTCGTCGGACGCCCGAGCGACCCGCCTGCACGGTGCCCGCACGGGGACCGGCGCCACGGTCGTCATCGGCCTGGCGATCGCGATCCTGCTCCTCGGGATCTACGTCCTGAGCAACCCCGACCGCGGGAGCTATTACAACCACTTCGTCTGGCAGGCCGAGGCGTTCCTCGACGGGCGGGCCGCCATCCGCTATCCGGTCCACGACGGTCCCGCCGGACGCGGCAACGACCTGTTCCAGGACGTCCTGCTGACGATCGGCCCGCACGGTGAGGCGTCGGGTTATGCGCTGCTGCCGTTCCCGCCGCTGCCCGCCGTCCTGCTCATGCCGTTCGTGGCCGTGTGGGGCATGGCCACGGACGCCCAGCTGGTCGCTGCGTTCCTCGGGGCGGTCGACGTGACGATCGCGTTCTGGGTCCTCGGCCGCCTGCCGATCGGCCCCGGGGTTCGGGTCGCAACGACGCTCTTCCTCGGACTGGGCACGGTCCTGTGGTACGCCGCCGAGCTCGGGACGACCTGGTACCTCGCCCACGTCGTGGCCATGGGGCTGACCTTCCTGGCGATCGGCGTGGCACTCTCGAGGGACCCCGTGGCCGCGGCCGGAGAGCCCGATCCCGAGACGGGACCCGTGCGACGCCGGATCGAGCTCGACCGCGGCCAGGTGCTCGCCGGCTTCCTCTTTGGCCTGGCCTGTACGGCTCGACTGACCATGGTGTTCGGCCTGCCGTTCTTCCTGTTCGTTGGCGGCGGCGGCGATCGACTTCGCCGAGGGACGTCAGCGCTGGTCGGGACGGCCCTGCCCATCGGGCTGCTGCTGGCCTACACCTACATCACCACGGGTCATCTCCTCCACCCGGGCTACGAGATCCTGTACCGGGTCGAGACGGCCTTCTATCCGGGTCTGGGCTACCACACCGACTGGGCGATCGAGGACCCGCGTTACCTGGTCCAGAACCTGCCACTGCTGCTGGCCGGCGCCCCTACCGTCCTTCCCGCCTGCGACCCCGGGGCGGTCCCGGGCCTGTTCGACCCGGCCTGCCCGCTGGCGGTTCCGCGCGAGGTCGGGATGGGCCTCTTTCTCACCAGTCCCGCCTGGCTCGTCGCGTTCGCATCGCTTCGCTGGTGGGGGCGGGACCGCCTGGCCACCGGTGCCGCCATCGCCGTCGCGGCCATCGCGATCGTCGACCTGATGCACTTCAGCCAGGGCTGGGTCCAGTTCGGCTACCGGTTCAGCAACGACTACGCGCCGTTCTGGCTCCTCCTGCTGGCCCTGGCCCTGGAGGCCGGCCGCCGCTTGAGACGGCTGGGTTACGTCCTGATCGCCCTGTCGATCGCGCTCGTGGGCTGGGGCGTGGCCTGGGGCCACCTGCTCGGCTGGTGATCGTCGGCTGCGACGCCATAACGGTCTCGTTGAGCGGGCCCGCTATGGTACGCACAGCACGTCGAGGGCCGGCGGTCGGACATCCGGATCGTCGATAGCCGGGCGCGCCTCGATGACCACCTCGGAGATCCCCACCGTGATCGACGCCAACCTCGGCCGCCGCTCGACCCTGGTCAGCCGGCCCCACCCGGTCCGGGCCGACGCGACCAGATGACGGCGGCGATCCTCCGACCGGACCCCGCGTCACCGAGTGCCCCGGCCAGGATCCCCGAGCTGTCCTACTTCTTCCCGGCCCACAACGAGGAGGACAACCTGGAGCCGCTCGTGATCGAGGCGCTGGCCACGTTGCCGACGCTGGCCGATCGGTTCGAGATCGTCATCGTGGACGACGGCTCGCGTGACCGGACCCGGGCGATCGCCGATCGCCTTGCCGGGGACCATCTGGGCATCGTTCGCGCCGTTCATCACGAGACCAACCTCGGCTACGGCGCGGCGCTTCGGTCGGGCTTCCATGCCGCCCGGTTCGGGTTCGTCGCGTACACCGACGGCGACCTCCAGTTCCGGATCGCGGATCTCGGCCGGCTGACGGAGCGGATGTCGCGCCCGGACCGGCCGGACGTCGTCATCGGGTTTCGGATCCGTCGGGCCGACCCGCCCATCAGGACGATCTACGCCAGGACCTACCGCCTGGCCAATCGGATCTTCTTCGGCCTTCAGGCGACCGACGTCGACTGCGCCTGCAAGCTCTTCCGGCGGGAGGCGTTGCACGGGATCCGGGTGGAATCGGGCGGCGCATTCCTCTCGGCCGAGCTGCTGATCCGATTGAGAACCCTGGGGCGGACGGTGGTCGAGGTCGGGGTACCTCATTACCCCCGCACGGCCGGGTCGCCGACCGGGGCCAGGCCCAAAGTGGTCCTCCGCGCGATCCGCGACTTCTGGCTTCTTCGCCTGCGGATGTGGGCCTCCCGCGATCGAGCGCTTGCTCGTGGAGCCCCGATCCTCGACGAATGACAGGCGCGGCGGGCACTACTCCCGGTTGGGGCCCTCGCGAGTGCCGGCATCGCCCCCGAGGTCGAGCGAGTTGATGAACTCGCGGAAGACGGCGAGGCGGGGATCGGTCACGTGGGCCGCGTCTTCGGTGGACTCGAGCCCCTCGAGCGAGATAGCCGAGCCGTCATCGGGCCGGACCCCGGCCCGATCCAGAACCTCGTCGGAGGCGAAGATGGGGACGCCTGCCCGGACCGCGAGGGCCAGTGCGTCGGACGGGCGCGAATCGACCTCGAGCTCGCGTCCGGCGGATTCGAGGAACAGGCGCGCGTGGAAGGTCTCCTCGGCCAGTGACGAGATCACCACCCGCCGGACGGCGACCCCGAGCTCGTCGAGGGTGGTCGTGAACAGGTCGTGGGTGAGCGGTCGCTCGGACGAAACGCCCTGGAGCTTCATGGCGATGGCATTCGCCTCCCATGGGCCGATCCAGATCGGGAGGTAGCGCTCGCGATCGAGCTCCTTGAGGATGACCACGTGCTGGCTCGACGGCATATGCACCCGCACGCTCTCAACGACCATCTCCACGAGCTCGGTCATGGCCCGATTATCCCACGGCCACCCGGCCGGCCATGGCGGAGCCACCGGGTCACCAGCCGGTGCCGAGCGGCCGTGGGTGGAGCAGGCGCACGAGGAGCCCAACTAGCATGCCCACCACGAAGCCGCCGATGTGGGCGAAGATCGCCACGCCACCGACGATCTCGGTGACCCCGATCGAGGCCAGTCCGTCGATCACCTGGAGCAGGAACCACAGGCCCAGGACGATGACCGCGGGCACCTCGATGAGCTGGAAGAAGACGACCAGGAAGACGATCGACAGGACTCGGGCCCCGGGGAACAGCACAAAGTACGCCCCGAGCACGGCGGCGATCGCCCCGGACGCCCCGACCAGCGGGATGTCCGAGGTCGGGTCGATCGCGACCTGGGCCAACGCCGCGGCGATGCCGCCGCCGAGATAGAACAGCAGGTAGGCCGGCCGGCCGAGACGGTCCTCGACGTTGTTGCCGAAGATCCACAGGTAGAGCATGTTGGACCCGATGTGGAACCAGCCTCCGTGAAGGAACTGGTGGGCGACCAGGGCCAGGACCGGAGGGCTCAGCAAGCGACCGTCCTCGACGGCCTTCAGGAGGTCGACCGGGACGACCCCGAAGTCCCGGTAGAACGCCTCCAGGCCGGCCTCTCCGCCGCTTGCCTGGACCATCAACTCCACCCCGAAGACGACGAAACAGGCCGCCATGATGGCCAGCGTGATCACTGGCCGCCGGCGAGTCGGGTTGGCGTCCCGGAGAGGGATCACCGATCGCGGCTGATCACGGCTTCGGGGTCTTCGTGGGCTTCTTGGTCGCCTTCGGCGTCGCCGACGGCTTGACCGACGGGCTGGCCCCGGAGCTCGGGCCGGGCGAGGCGGTGGGCGTCTGGACGGCCTCCAGGATCGAGCTCATCAGGCGGTTCTTGTCGATCCACACGAGCGTCGCCGGCTCGTCACCGAGGCCGGCCACCACGTACATCCCGCGCAGATCGGTCCAGGCCGGGTCGGACCCGGTCAGGCGGTACTGCCCGACCATGCCGCCGCTGTCCTTGGCCAGGGCGACCACCCGTCCGTTGGGTCGGTCGTACCCGTAGACCGGGCCCTTGGCCTTGTTGTTCCCGATTGCGCCCGTGGCCAGGAGCGAGTACGCCGGGGTCGAGCGGAGCAGCGAATCTCCCGGATCGGCGGGCTTCCAGCTGGCGTTGCCGCCTCTCACGAAGCGCGCGATCGTGCCTGAGCGCGCGAGGTAGATGTCGCCGTCGATGAGCATCGACTCGACTGTCGTGACGTCCTGGGGGGCGGCCAGCCAGCTGGTCGCGTTGGCCGGGAAGCCACCGCCGTCCGCCGCCGGCGCGTAGGCAAGGATCTGCTTGGCGGAGGGGTCGACCACGTACAAGCGGTACAACCCCGCCCGGGGATCGGTCTCGAACGTGCCGATCGCCCGGACGTCGTCGCCCCAGCCGGCCGCGCCGACCACCTTCACCCGGACCAGGGTGCCCTTGCCCGTCCGGTCGGCTGGGCGCCAGCGCCACAGGGCGTTCTTGGCATCGAGGATGAGGAGATCCGGTCCGGCCAGTGCGATGAACTTCGGCTCGCCGAGCTTGACCCCGCCGACCGTCTGGCCCGCCCTGGCGACCGGCACGGCCTTGCCGGCCTTGACGTCGATCCGGTAGACCGAGTGGGTGGCGGCATCGAGGACATACGGCGCCTTGTCGGGACCGAGGGCCAGCCCCCGGAGATCCACCGCCGGATCGGCGTCGACGAACGAGAGCAGGGTCGTCGCCGCCACGGGTTCCATCCGGTACAACTCATCCAGGCCGCCCCGGGCCTTGGCTCGGAGCGGGTCGATGGCGCTGGCCGAGATCCCGGCCGCTGCGGCCGAGTCGAGTTGATGCCAGGCATCGGTCAGCAGCTCGGTCGCCCGCGGCGGATCGTTCTTCACCAGGTCGACGCCGGGCGCGTACACCTCGCCGATCGCGGTCTGGGCGGCCATCAGGGCTCGCTGGCCGGCCGTCACCGAGCCAAGGTTCCCGGGAGAACCAGCCTGGCCGCCGATGTACCAGACGCCGATGCCCAGGCTAGCCACGACCGCCACCAGGGCCAGGGCGGCGACCGCGGCCCGGCGCTGCGTCTCGCGCCGGGCCGATGTGCCGGTCACCCGCCGATCGGTCGGACTCGGGCGTCGCGGCAGACGGTCCTGCATCCCGCCAAGGAAGCGCCCGGCGGCGCCGCCCGCGGCGGACGTGGCCTGGCGGGCCGACTGGGTGACAGCGGCGGCGCCCGCTGTGACACTGTCGGCAAGGGGGATCGGCGAGCGGTCCGGTGACCCCGCCAACGGCTCGGCCGGCTTGACCGGAACGAGCTTGCGCTGCTTTGTCGTGGCCGAGACCTCGGTCGCCTCGAATGCGATCGCCCCATCGCTGCCGGTGCCGTCGGCGGCGATGAAGCGGTGATGGAGATGCTCCATCGCCGACTGCGGATGGAGGGTGACCATCGCGTCCTTGAGCTCGTCCGGCCCGAGCCGGGCCACGAGGTTGGGCGAGGCCAGGACGACGGAGTCGCCGACCGAGACCTCCCCGCGCCAGACATCCGGCTCGATCTCGGTCGTCGGCAGGCCCCGCTCGCGGTGGACGTCGGGCAGGGTCGACAGGCGGGCCTGGCGGATCAGGTAGGCCTCGGCCGGACCGACCGTGACAACGTACAGCTCGTTGCCCCGGACGACCGCCGCGGCCACCCCGATCGGCCCGTTGGTCTCGTCCCCGGCAAGCCGGTCGCGCTGGTGGCCAAGCTTCTTGTTGGCGGCCTTGATCGCCTTCGACAGGCAGACGGCGATGCCCGCCGACTCGTCGTAGTAGTACTCGCGGTGGATGGTCTCGGCGACCTGCCTCGTCAGCTCGCCGTAGCGGGACCCCGGTGTCCGGCCGGTCACGAGCAGATAGAGACTGCCCTTCGAGCGGCTGATCGCCCCGATGGTAGGCTCGAACGGCGCGACCGTGTCCGGCGAGTCGGGGAGGCGGTCCTGCTCGGCCACGTAGCCGAGCTTCATCTGGAGCCGTACGGCCAAATGCGGGCCCTCGTCTCGGATCTGGCGGGCTGGGCGGGCGCAGCCCCCGGTTGGCTGGTCGAGGTCTCAGGCCGGGACTCGCGACCCTGGTCGGCTGGCAGGTTGGGCCGGATTATACGCGCCGGACCCCGATGCGAAGCCCGCTGGCTGGGAAGCCGCCCGGGGCGTTACGGAAGGCCCCCAACAGTTCCCCCGAACGAAGGCGGAGCTCCTGGGCGACGATGGGGAGGTTGGCCTCGACCAGCAGCGCGTCGGCCTCGATGGCCACAAGCCGGCAGGATCCGGTGGCAGCCGGCGCCCGCTCGGCGACCAGGGCGTCCCAGGTCGAGATCGCCCGGGCCAGGCGCAGCTCGCTGTCCAGGCCCAGCTCACGGGCCGCCGCCGGCAACAGGTCGCCGATGCGCTCCATCGGCCGCCTGCGCGATGTCATCGGGTCGCCACCGGGGCTTGCGGACCGGTGATGCGGGCACCGGCGTCGTCGGTCTCGACGGACCACGCCGTCGCCGCGGCCCTGAGAGCCGGGTCGAGGTCGTCGAGGGTCGTCGTCGTCACGAACGCCTGGGGCAGCTCGGCGATCTGCCGCACGAGGTGGGCCCGCCGCTCGGGGTCGAGCTCGCTGAACACGTCGTCGAGCAGGAGCAACGGCGGCCGGCCGTCGTGGGCTGTCAGCAGGTCCAGCTCGGCCAGCTTCAGGGCCAGGATCGCCGTGCGCTGCTGGCCACGGGAGGCGAACCCGGCAAGGTCGCGACCCTCGAGCTCGAAGACGATGTCGTCGCGATGCGGACCGACGAGCGTGGTGCCGTTCCAGGCCTCCTTCTCGGCGGTCTCCTCCAGGCGACGCCTGAGCGCATCGCGGACGGTCTCGCCAGGTCGCTGAGGAGCGTTCGTCTCGTAGCGCAGGGACAGCCGACCTTCGTTCGGGGCGATCTCGGCGTGCGCGCGGCGGAGCGGCTCGGCGACGGCGTCGATCGTGGCCAGCCGGCCTTCCACGACGGCCGCTCCGGATTCGAGCAGGGCAGCGTCCCAGAAGCGAAGCTCATCGCGTCCGGCGGTCCCTTCGCGGATGGCCCGTAGGAGTCCGTTACGCTGCTGGAGAGCTCGGCCGTAGGTCGCCAGGTCGGCCGCGAACGTCGGCGACCGGCTGGCAGCCAGCGTATCCAGCGCAGTCCGCCGCGGGCCGGGCGAGCCGGCGACCAGGAGCATGTCCTCCGGCGCGAACATCACCGTGCGCAGCACGCCCCCAAGGGCGGCCGCCCGGCGTGGCACGCCGTTGACCCGGATGCGCTTGCGCTGGCCGCCGCCGCCCTCGCGGACGAGAGCGACCTCGATGGTCGTCGGGTCCGAGCCGGGCGTCGGAGCGGACGAGCCGATGCGACCTTCGACCCGGGCCAGGTCGCTTCCCCAGCGGATCAGCTCGGCATCGTCGGAGGTCCGGTGGGACCGCCCCCAGGCGAGCAGCACGATGGCCTCGAGCAGGCTGGTCTTGCCCGCCGCATTGGGCCCCCAGACGAGCTGAGGACCCCGCCCGAAGCGCATCTCGAGCAGCGCGTAGCCGCGCAGGTCGCGCAGGCCGATCGACTCGAGCAGGACCGGTCGCCGGGCTGGGCCCGGCCCCCTCAGGAGGTCGTCCGGACCGGCATGACGACGTGGGTGTACGCGTCGTCGCCGATCGGGCGGAAGACCCCGGGCGAGAGCGGTCCGTTGAGCTCGATGGCGAACTGCTCGGCGGACACGTTCTGGAGGACGTCGACCAGGTAGCGGGCGTTGAACGCGATGGTCGTTCCGTCGCCCTCGACGGTCGCCTCGACCCGGCCCTCGTTGTCGCCGACCTCGGCGGCTGCCGTCACGACCACCCCCGGCTCACCATCGACCCCGACCCCGAGCTTGACGATGTTGGCGGCGGCGCTGGCGATGAGGGCGGCAAGCCTGACCGCCTTGAGCAGATCCTCGCGATCGATGACCGACCGGGTGGTGTGGCTCTTGGGAACCACCTGCTGGTAGTTTGGGAACTGGCCGTCGATCAGCCGGCTCACGAGGTCGATCCCCTCGAGGTGGAACAGGATCTGATTCTTGCTGGGCGCGAGAACGATGTCGACCGCGTCGTCGACATCGTTCAGGACCCGGCTGAGCTCGTTGAGCGACCGGGCAGGGACCACGATACTGGTCTCCTCCACCGGATCGAGCGTCGCAACCGTCTTGACCGCGATCCGGTAGTTGTCGGCGGCGGCCAGGGTCAGCTGGTCGCCCTCGAAGCGGCACAGGACACCGGTCAGGATCGGCCGGGCCTCGTCGCTGGCGGCCGCGAAGGTCGTCTCGTTGAGTGCCTGGCGGAGGACCTTCTGGGAGATCCGGGTCGTCGGCCGCTCACCGGCGGTCGGGATGGCCGGGAATTCCTCGGCGTCGATGCCCTTGACGTGGGTCTCGAAGCGTCCCGAGCGGACCGACAGGGTGTCGCCGGCCTGGAGCTGGAGGTCGACCCGGTCGCCGGCCGGGAGCCCCGCCACGATGTCGGCCAGGAGCTTGGCCGGGACGGTGATCGCGCCGTCGGCGTCGATCTTGCCCGGGACCCAGTACGTGATCCCTATCTCCAGATTGGTCGCGGTGAGCTTGAGACCGGCGTCCTCGGTCCGGATGAGGACATTGCCCAGGACCGGCAGGGTGCTTCGGGACGACACGGCCCGGCTCACGACCGACAGGCCGCGGGCGAGGTTCTCCTGCATCACCGAGACATTCACGGGCGGTTCACTCCGTGGGCCTGGGTCCTCTCCGGGAGCCCATCCAGGTCGGTCGATGCGTCATCCGGCGCCAGGCGCCAGGCCCGGAGCACCGAACCCGAGCTCTTCTGGTGGGTTCCCCATCGGTATCTTAGAACGTCGTCATCACCATCATGCGGTGGACGGCGTGGATAGCCCCGCGTGGCGACGCACGAACCGGATGTGGACCGCCGGCGGCCCGTCGTGGACGGCTGGCGTTTGGATGGGGAGCGCTGGGGGACGAGCGGTGGACGACCGAGCCGAGCCGTCACGGTCCTCGTCCGAGCGGGCGAATCGGTCCACGCCGACAGCGCGCTTATCGCCGGGGTCGCGCCGCGGCGGCCGCCGATTTTCCACAGGGAGGCACGGTTCTCCACCGAATCACGGCCGTTATCCACAGAAACCGCCCCAAACGTTGCCTGTGGGCACCGATTCGCACCGGACCGCCCAGCCGTCGAGGTCAGTCGGCGTAGATCAACTCGCGTACAGCGGCGATCTCGCGGCGCAGCTCGTCGTTGACGGCCGATTCGCGGTTGATCTTGTCGCAGGCGTGGAGGACCGTAGAGTGATCCCGCCCACCGAGCTCCGCTCCGATGCGCAGGAGCGAGACGTCGGTTTCTTCACGCATCAGGAACATGGCGATCTGGCGGGGCATCACGATCGCCTTGTCCCGCTTCTGGCCCTGGAGGACGTCCATCGGGACTCCGTAGTAATCGGCCACCACCTTGGCGATCCGCTCGGGCGTCACCTGGCGCTTCTTGGGGTTGTAGATGACGTTGGCCAGGACCGCCTGGGCCAGCTCGATGCTGATCGGGACCGCGCTCATGCTGGCGTAGGCCACGATCCGGTTCAGGGCGCCTTCGAGCTCGCGGATATTGCTGACGACCTTGCGCGCGATGAACTCGATGACATCCGAGGTGATCGGGACGGCGCCCTCTTCGGCCTTAGCCCGGAGGATCGCGATCCGGGTCTCCAGATCGGGCGCGGTGAGGTCGGCGATCAGGCCCCACTCGAAGCGGCTGCGCAGGCGCTCCTCGAGGGTCACGATCTGCTTCGGCGGCCGATCGCTCGACAGGACGATTTGCTTGCCGTCCTCGTGGATGGCATTGAACGTGTGGAAGAACTCCTCCTGGGTCCGCTCCTTGTCGGCGATGAACTGGATGTCGTCGATCAGGAGCAGGTCGATCCGCCGGTAGCGCGCCCGAAACTCGTCGATCTTGCCCTGCTGGATCGAGGTGATGAATTCGTTGGTGAACTTCTCGGACGTGGCGTAGACGACCTTCTTGCGCGGGAACTTGGCGATGACCTGGCTGCCGATGGCGTGCATCAGGTGGGTCTTGCCGAGCCCCACGCCGCCGTACAGGAAGAGCGGGTTGTAGGCATGGCCGGGGCGCTCCGCGACGGACAGGCTGGCCGCGTGGGCGAGCCGGTTGGCCGACCCGACGATGAAGTTGGCGAAGGTGTAGCGCGGATTGAGGTTGGAGGCGCCACCCTCGCCGCCGACGCGAGTCGGCTCGAGCCGGACCTGCTGGGCCGCCGGTCGGCCGGCGACGGGCGCCGCCGCGGCGCCGTCCGCGAGTCGAGCCGCCTCGGGCGGCGCAGACCGCACGACGAATTCGACCTGGACGCTGTAGCCGACGATGCGGGCCAGCGTCTGGGAGATCAGCGACCGATAACGGGTATCGAGCCAGTCTTTGGCGAAGCCATTGGGGACCGCGATCCGGAAGTGATTGTCATCGACATCGACCAGCTGCGTGTCCCGGAGCCAGGTCTCGAAGTTGGCTGGCGACAAGGCGACCTGGAGCTCGCCGAGGGCTGCCCGCCAGACTTGCTTCGCGTCCATCGATAGGGTGTGACCTGCGGCTTGCGGGTTGATGGCGATGGCTGACGGATGACCAGGATCGCGGGCTCGGGGGAACTGCGTCGTGGGGCTCGTTCGGCACGTTCTGGTGGCCGGCGGCGATCCCTCCAGCGGCTCCTCCGGAGGTCCTCCAGAGGCTGCCACCGCGCTTCCCGGCGCCGGAGGCCCGCGAAGGATAGCACCGCCCGGACGAGGCTCGCAAGGCGTTCTGACAGGAATCGGCCGATACTCATGGGGAGTATCCGTGCACAAGCGGTGGGGCGGCCCCGCCAGGTCCGCTTCCGGTCGGGCAGGTGGGTCTGGGGCGACGCTCGCGACCCTCGGTTCGCCGTTTGACACCCCCTCCCGGGCGGCCCCATAATCCCACGGACGTCGACGCGCCAAGCGCCTCCGAGCGCCCGGCGCGTTTCGTGCCTCTTGAGGGTCGAGAAGGTCGTCCCCGAGGTGGATGGAGAGGATCACGCGCAGCCCCGATGAAGCAGACCTACCAGCCCAAGAAGCGACATCGCGCCAAGGAGCACGGCTTCCGTGCCCGGATGAGGACGCCCGGGGGCCGACGCATCCTGGCCAATCGCCGTGCTCGCGGCCGTAAGCGGCTGACGGCCTGACCGCCGGGCGCGGGGCGCAGGCGCCGCGGCTCGTGGTGCTCTCCCGTCCGAAGGACTTCCGGGCGCTTCAGGGCGACGGGATCGTGCGATCCCATCCCCTCCTGATGGCCCGCTTTCGGCGGACGGACCTCGACACGACGCGGTTCGGCCTGTCAACCGGCCGGAAGCTTGGCGGGGCTGTGATACGCAACCGGGTCCGGCGCAGGCTTCGACAGATACTCAGGGCGATGGCGCCCTCGTTCCAGCCCGGCTGGGATGTACTGATCATCGCCCGGCCGGCCGTCGTGGCCGCCAGTCACGACGACATCGCCGAGGCGCTTGGACGACTCCTCCAGCGGGGAGGGGTCCTGGGAGGACCGACGAGCGCGTGAGATCGCTGGGCATCGGCTTGGTCAAGCTCTATCGGGTCGTCTTCTTCTGGCTCCCGGCGAGCTGTCGCTTCGAGCCGACCTGCTCGCACTACACCGAGCAGGCGATCGCCAAATACGGGCTACTGAAGGGAAGCTGGCTGGGCATCCGCCGGATCGCCCGCTGCCACCCCTGGAATCCGGGCGGGTATGACCCGGTCCGATAGCCGCGGATCCCGATCCGTGCCTTCCCTGGACTCACCTCTTCGACGCTGGCTCCTGCCCGTGCTGGTCCTCGTCGGCCTGGCCCTGCTGCTCGCCGCCTGCGCACCACTGGGAGCGTCGCCATCGGGCGTCCCAGGATCGCCGGCGGTCTCGGCCGCCCCGGCCGCCCCGACCGTCTCGCCGAGCGTCACGGCGAACCCCAACGCGGTCCCGCTCGCGCCGGCCCATCCGGGCGACCCGTTCTCGTTGATCGCCTGGCTGTTCACGCCCGTCTTCCAGGCGTTGTTCATCACCCTGGTCTTCTTCGAGCAGCTGACCGGCAACATGGTCGTCGCGATCATCATCGTGACCCTGCTGGTCCGGATCATCCTCATCCCTCTGTACCGCCGCCAGATCGTGTCCCAGAAGCGCACCCAGCTCCTGGCCCCCGAGCTGAAGGAGATCCAGCGCCGCTACAAGGGCGATCGGCTGAAGATCCAGCAGGCCACGAGCGAGTTCTACAAGGAGCGTGGGGTCAACCCGGCCTCCGGCTGCCTGCCGCTCATCCTCCAGTTCGTCCTGCTCATCCCGATGTACTCGGTATTCACCGCGGGCCTCGGGAACTTCGACCCCAACCCGATGCTCAACGTGTTCGGGTTGCAGTTGATCCACCTGGACTGCAGCCCGACGCCGATCATCGACGCGTTGGGCCACGTCAAGCCATGCATCGACTCGACCGTGTTCGGGATCGACCTCAGTCAGAAGAGCATCCTGTTCGAGATCCCGGTCATCGGCATCGGGATCTCGATCCTGGCGATCATCTCGGCGCTGCTGCAGCTGGTCCAGTCGCGGATGACCCTTCCGCCGGCCAGCCAGGGCGGAGACGACCCGAACACGAAGATCCAGCGCCAGACGATGCTGTTCATCCCATTCATCTCCGTGTTCTATGGCGGCTTCCTGCCGGCCGGCCTGTTCATCTACTGGATCGTCTCGACGATCTTCTCCATCGTCCAGCAGTACCTCATCCTTGGTTGGGGCGGGATGTTCCCGTTCCTCGGCTGGCACCCGAGCTGGGCCAGGGACCACACTCCGCGCTTCCCGGTCGCCATCCCGGCGGCCGATCCTGCGAAACGGGCACCGAACTCGGTGCTCACGAACACCGACGAGCGAGCCGCGCGCGCGGGCTCGACCGTCCGACCCCGCGGAAATAGCGGCCGCAAGGGCCGCCGAGGGAGACGACGCTGACATGAGTGCCTACGAGGAATTCACTGGCAAGACGGTCGAAGAGGCCCTCCGCAACGCTCGCGAGGCGTTCTCGGTCGAGCTCGACGACCTTGACTTCGAGATCCTGACCCCGGGCAGCCGGGGGGTTCTCGGCATGGGCGCCGAGCCCGCCCGGATCGTCGCCGCACCTCGCGGCGCGCTCGGCGGCACGGCGCCGAAGCGCGAGGCCGCTCAGGCCACCCCATTGCCCGTCCCTCCGCGCGACGACCGGCCCCACGACGACCGCCCGCCCCGCCGGGATGACCGCGCGCCGCGCAGAGACGATCGCCCGCCGCGTCGCGACGACGGTCCGACCCGTGACGCCATCCGGACCGAGACTGAAGGGCCACCTGCGGCGCGGACGGATCGCCCACTGGCCGCGCCCCCGCGCCAAGAGGGACCGCGCGACGAACGCCCCCCGCGCCGCGACGATCGCCCGCCGCGACGGGACGACCGCGACGACCGCCCCCCGCGCCGCGACGACCGCCCCCGGCGCGCCCCGTCGACCGACCTCACCGAGCGTGACCAGGCCGAGCTCCTGGCCGCTCGTGGCTCGGTCGCGTCCGAACGCGCCGACCTGGAGGTTGCCGACGTTTCGCCCGAAGCCCTCAAGGCAGGCCAGGAGATCCTCGAGAAGCTGATGGAGCTGCTCGACTTCGACGTGCGGATCGAGATCCAGACCGGTGATACCAGTCGGCTCAACGTCGTGGGCGACGACGACGAGAAAGAGGCCCTGGGAGCTCTCATCGGCCGCAAGGGCGAGCGCCTGTCGGCGCTCCAGCATCTCGTCAACCTGATGCTCTCGCGCCGGATGGGCGATTGGACGCGCGTACTCGTCGACGTCGAGGACTACCGCGGCCGGCGCGAACGCCAGCTCGTAGAGATCGCCAAGCGCGCCTCCGAGCGCGTCGTCGAGACCGGCAAGATGCTCCAGCTGGAGCCGATGTCCGCGCTCGAGCGGCGCTGGATCCACATCGCTCTGCGCGAGAACCCGGACGTCGTGACCCAGTCGATCGGCGAGGAGCCGAACCGGCGAATCGTGGTCCTGCCGCGCTCCTGACACACGATGAACTGCCCGCGCGTCTTCGCTCCGTGCCCAACGCCGAGGAGAACGTCATGGGTGGCGGCGGCGAATCATGCTGTTAGGATGACCCACGCATCATGACAACCACGACTGAGACCCAGGTCACCAGCCCGACACTCGAGGCGAAACGATGGCCCGTCAGCCGCGTCCTCGTCGCGTTCATCGTGGGCATCGTGCTGGTGGTCATCGCCGCAATAGGGACCATCCTGGCCTACGAGCAGAACTACGCCGGGAAGGTCGCCGCGGGCGTTTCGATCGGCGGGGTGGAGGTCGCGGGGCTCACCCGAGCCGAAGCCGCGACCAAGCTCGAAGCCGCGTTCCCCTCCGTCGGGACCGGCGCAGTCACGCTCGAGGCGGCCACCGGCAACACGACCCTGACGTACGCCCAGCTGGGCCGGCGCCCGGACGTCGATACGATGCTCGACGAAGCGTTCGCCATCGGGCGGACCGGCAATCCCCTCGAGCGGGTCGTCGAAGAGGCACGGACCGCGGTGAACCGGGTCGACGTCGCCCCGGGGGTCGCGATCGATCAGGCGGTCCTCGCAGCGAGCATCGCCGCGCTCGCGGCGAAGGTCGATCGCGAGCCGGTACCGGCAATGGTGACCGCAGGGTCCGACGCCTTCATCGAGACGCCCGCGACGTGGGGCCGGGACGTCGATCAGGGGGCGATGGTCGCCGCGATCACCGACGCGCTCGCTGCACCCGAAGCACCGGCTGCGGTGACCATCCCGCTCAAGGTCGCCGCGGTCAGGCCGGCAGTCACCGACGTCGACGCGATGATCGCCCGATTGCAGGCCGGCCGGATGGTCGCACCGGTCGTGCTGACCCATAACAAGGACCGCTGGACGATCCCAACGGCCACCGTCCGCGGCTGGGTCTCGTTCGGGGCCTGGGCGGACGGCAGCTACGGTCCGCTGGCCGATACGGTCAAGATCGAGGCCGCGGTCAAGGCGCTGTCCAAGAAGATCGACCAGTTGGCGGTCTCCGCTTCGTTCTACACGAGCAAGACCGGGGCCGTCGTCGGGGTCAAGCCCGGCCGGGTCGGCCGCAAGCTCGACGTCCCGGGCACGATCGGCGCGGTCCAGGGCCTCCTCGTCGGGCGCGCCGCGAGGGCGACCGACCCAGGCGTGCCGGTCGTTCCGGCCCTGGCCCTCATCCAGCCCGCGTTGACCACCGAGGAAGCCGAGAAGGCCGCCCCCCGGATGCGGGCGATCTCATCGTGGACCACCTACTACCAGTCGAGCGCCCACAACGGGTTCAGCGCGAACATCAGCGTCCCGGCGATGGCGATCAACGGGACCGTGCTCGCCCCCGGGCAGAAGTTCAGCTTCTGGAAGACGATCGGCGAGGTCAGCATCCGGACCGGCTACAAGTACGGCGGCGCGATCGTCGATGGACGGTCGGTCGAGGGCAAGACCATCGCCGGCGGGATCTGCTCGTGCTCGACGACCATCTTCAACGCCGCCCTCCGGGCCGGGCTCGAGATGGGCGCCCGACGCAACCACTACTACTACATCGCCCGCTATCCGAAGGGCCTCGACGCGACGGTCTACCAGAGCGATGGCGGCAGCATCCAGGACATGACCTTCCGCAACGACACGAAGTTCCCCATCCTGATCCGCGCCTACGCCAAGCCGGGGATCGTGCGGTTCACGATCTACAGCGTGCCGACGGGCCGCAAGGTGACCTTTACCCGGCCGCTGGTGAAGAACTATCGGCCCGGGCACACCGAGGTCCGCTACACGTCCTCGCTACCCAAGGGCGCCCGGCAGCAGATCGAGTATCCGGCCGACGGCCAGGACGTGTGGGTCACCCGCATCGTTCGGGACAATAGCGGCAAGGTCCTCCACAAGGAGACCTTCTACAGCCACTACTCCCGCGTCATCGGCATCATCCTGGTCGGCCGGGGCAAGTAGCTCCAGACCTGCCAATGGGTCGGTTCCCGCCCATCCGCAGCTGAGCCGCCGAAGGCGCTGCTTGGTCACACGAACGCGGGCTCGCGGGTCAATGACACGACTCGCCCAACCGCAGGAACGTGACGCATGGACAACCAGGTCTGGCTCGCCGAGCGCTTCGAGGCGAACCGCTCCCACCTACGAGGCGTCGCCTATCGGATGCTCGGCTCCTTGCCCGAGGCGGACGACGCCGTCCAGGAAGCCTGGATCCGTCTCAGTCGCAGCGACACGAGCGCCGTTGAGAACCTGCGGGCCTGGTTGACGACGGTCGTCGGGCGGGTCTGCCTCAACATGCTGCGATCGCGAAAGGCGCGCCGCGAAGCGTCCCTGGACACCCAGGTCCGGAGATCGCACCGATCGTGGGCCGAACACCGACGGCGGCGCGCCAGCTCGCGAGCCGTGCCCGTCGCCGCGTCCAGGGTGCGCCCGTGCCCGATGGCGACCTCGATGGCCAATGGGCCGGCGTCGACGCCTTCCTTGCGGCGACGCGTGGAGGTGACTTCGAACGCCTCCTCGCCGTCCTCGACCCGGAGGTGGTGCTGCGCTCCGACGGCGGGTTGGCACGTCGCGGTCTGGTCTCGCTGGTCCGCGGCGCACCGGCTGTTGCCGAGCAGGCGATGGCCTTTCGTCGGTTCGCTGAAACGTCGACGAGGATCCTCGTGAAACGGGATGCCCGGGGGCGTTGCCTGGGCCCCCGACGGGAGTCCATTTGCGGTCCTGGCATTGACGGTCAAGGGCGGGAGGATCGTCGTGATCGACGTGCTTGCGGATCCGGACCGGCTCGGCCAGCTGGATCTCACCGTGGTCGCTCGCTGAGGGTTCGAGTCCTTGACGCGGCGGTCACGTCCGCGGCTTCCTGCGGGTCACCTGTTTGGCCCCCGAAGTCGATCGACGCAAGAAGGACACTACGCAAATGAGCGATCAAACGGGCAGCGCCGCTCGTGCCCCCACTGGGTGCGCAATTCGCGCGCTGCCGGCCGCGCGACCATCACGGTGCGTCGCCGGGAAGAAGAAGTACGTGCGACCGAGCTGGACCCGGAGCAGCGAGTCGCGCTCTTTCGCGACGTCCTTGGTCCTCTCGCGCGAGGCATCCCGTTCGGCGTCCGGTTCATTCGCATCGCCGATGGGGTCGATCTCGACCATCCGCTGGAAGCGGCCGAGGGTCGACGTGTCTTCGAGCTCCACCCACTCCGTGAAGTCGAGCACGGGGACGCTGCTCCTCGCCATGCGATGGAGGGCAAGCGTCTGCCCGCTCCGAACGCCGATCCTGGAGCGGGCAAGTCATGAAGACCGCCGCGTCGCGGTGTCTGTTGGTGGAGATGGGGGAGAGTCGAACTCCCCGTCCAGAACCCTTCGCCAGGGACCACTACGAGCGTGTCCGATGCTTTGTCGTCGACCGCCCGAGCGTCCATCGGCAGACTACCGAGCGGTCCAGTCACGTGCCCCTAGATCGGGCTTTGTCCGACGTTACGCGACGCTGGCGCCGGACGCATCCTCGCTGAATGACGCTTCCACAGCCCGCGAGGAGGAGGCTGCTTCCACGCTCACCTTACTGCCTAAGCAGCGAGGGCGAGAGTCGACTGGCGGTTGCCAGGTACTTCGTTTTGCCACCTTTTTAACGAGGCCTGAGTGGCGTCCTCGGCTCGCGCTCCCGGGCAGCTGGACCCTGTCGAATCCACGCATCCCCGTGCACAGAGTCTACCTCAGCGGCCCGATCCGGCCAACTACTCGTCGGAGGTCCCATCAGGCCCACGCGATCGATCGGGCTCGACAGTCGATCCGTGTGGAGGATCTCGGGGATCGTCAACCACCACTCGCCCAGTGAGCGCTCCGGAAGTGCCTCCTGCATCGCATCGGTCAGCGTCCACCACTCGCGGATGATCGGATCGGCCGCCATCGCAACCATCTCGGCGACGAAGTCATCGCCGACGTACTCGAAATAGGCGAATAGCTGGTCGCCGCGGCGGTGGATCGATCCGCTCCGGCCGCACGCGGATGACCTGCCCGAACCGCCTCATGCTCGGGTGGGCACCGCGCCGGCACCTCCGACTGCGACCGCGCCGGCCGATCACTCCGGTTCGTTTGGAAGAGCGAACTTGCGCGACGATTCGGGCCGCATCTCGGCGCCGTAGCCGAGGGCTGACGGCATAACGTAGCGACCCTCGCGGATGACCACCGGCTCGCCGCTCGCCGCCAGGTTGTCCAGCAGGCTGGACGCCGCCCGGTATACTGAACTTGGACTAACTGGAGTCGTCAAGCCTTCGGCAAGGCGCACCGTGGCCAGGGAGTGCCAACTTGGACGATGAGGTGACCCCGCCTACTGTGCCGGCGCCCAGAAATCTGCCGGTCGGTGGCCGTGACGACGACATCGACGGAAGTGGGTCGCTCGTTCCCGCGGTCACCCGGGCCGGGGCGGTCCTCGACCTGCTCGCCGACAACGGGGGTCTTCCCGCCGGTCCGAGCGAGCTAGCGCGGCGGCTCGGGCTGCCGAAGTCCTCGATCGCCAACATCTGCAGCGCCCTGGCCGACATCGGTCTCGTTCGGCGGGTCGGCACCGGGTTCGCGCTAGGTCGCCGGCTTGCGGAGCTTGGCGGGGCCTATCTCGCGGCCGTCGACCAAATCGAGGAATTCTATGAGGCCTGCCGGTTGCTACCGACCGGCTCCGAGGAAACCGTCCAGCTGGCGGTGCTGGATGGCCTGGAGGTGACCTATCTCGCCCGTCACGACGGGCAACAGCCGGTCCGCCTGACATCCCAGATCGGGCACCGGCTTCCGGCCTCGGTAACGGCCCCTGGCAAGGCTGCACTCGCCAGCCTCGACGTCCGCGAGCTCGAGCGGCGGCTCGCCGGGCTCGGCGCACTGCCGGTCCTGACCGCGCGCTCGCACCGCACGCTCGACGCACTGCGCGCCGATCTCGATCGGGTCCGCCGCCGGGGTTACGCGATCGACGATGAGGAGACGGTCGAGGGCGTCGTCTGCTTCGGGGTGAGCATTCCCGGCCGCCGCCCGTCCGAAGGACCGTATGCGGCGAGCATCACGCTCCTCAAGGCACGGGCTGATGACGATCGCGTGCCTGCGCTCGTCACCGATCTTCGCTGGCTCGCCGAGCGCTTGTCGGACCCACTCCGAGTCGACCGGCCGCCCGGTTGACGACGCAGACCACCCTGGAGTATCGTCCAGTCTGCCGTCTATCGACCAGCATACTGAACGATCGGGAGCGCATGTGCGCCTCATCTCGTGTCAGACCGCCGCCGGAGAGACGCTCGGTGTCGTGGTCGGCGCCCGCTGGCTGCCTGCGGCCGAGCTCGTCAGCGACGCCCCTCGGACGATGGCGGCGCTCGTGGCGGCCGACGGGCACGCGATCGATGCGCTGCGCGAGGCCATCGCCAGATCCGACCTGGCAGAGCGCGGCCACCCACTCGCCAACGCTCAGCTGCTGGCACCGTTGCCGCGACCGGGCAAGATCGTTGCGATCGGTCGGAACTATCGTGAGCATCAGGCCGAGGAAGGCGTCGACCCTCCATCGGCTCCTCTCATATTTGCGAAGTTCCCGAGCTCCGTCGTCGGGCCGGGAGCCGAGATCCGCTGGGACCCCAGCCTCACGCAGCAGGTCGACTACGAGGCCGAGCTGGCCGTCGTGATCGGGCGCCGCGCTCGGGACGTCTCCGAAGCCGATGCCCTCGATCATGTGTTGGGTTACACCGCACTGAATGACATCTCGGCCCGTGATGTCCAGTTCGGCGATGGGCAATGGGTGCGCGGCAAGTCGCTCGACACGTTCTGCCCCATGGGGCCGGCCCTCATCACAGATGACGAGATCGGCGACCCGCAAGACCTCGCGATCGGAACGACCGTCAACGGCGAGCGCGTTCAGGATGCCCGGACCTCGCAGATGTACTTTGGCGTCGCCGCGATCATCAGCTACTGCTCGCAGTCGTTCGTGCTCGAGCCAGGCGACGTCATCGCAACTGGCACGCCGGGCGGGGTCGGGGTCTTCCGCAACCCGCCTCGATTCCTGGCCGACGGCGACCGGGTGACGGTCGAGATCGAACGAATCGGCCGGCTCGAGAATGTCTGTCGTGTCGGGGCGGCCGTGGAGGCGCAGCCGTGACCGGCGAGCGCTTCCTGGTCACCGGTGGACTCGGCTGTATCGGCGCGTGGACGATCCGGGCCCTCGTGAGGGAGGGAGTCCCCGTGGCTGCGTTCGATCTCGGCAGCGACGCCCGCCGGCTGCGATCGATCATGACTGACGAGGAGCTTGCCGCCGTCACGTTCGTCCGCGGCGACATCACCGATCTCGCTTCGGTCGAAGGCGCCCTCGACGCCGGTACGATCACGAACGTCATCCACCTCGCCGCCCTGCAGGTGCCCTTCTGCCGCGCGGATCCGCCTCTTGGCGCGCTCGTCAACGTGGTCGGGACGGTCAACGTCTTCGAGGCCGTCAAGCGCCGGGCGGATCGGATCGGCCCGATCGTCTACACGAGCTCGATCGGCATGTACGCCGCCGCCGATGCCGACGTCGCGAGCGGTCGCCTGGCGGAGCAGGCGACCGCACACCCGCTCAACCACTACGGTGTCTACAAGCTGGCCAATGAGGGCACGGCGCGGGTCTATTCGCTCGACGACGGGCTGTCGAGCGTCGGCCTGCGACCGATGACGGTCTACGGCGTCGGCCGCGACCAGGGCATGACGAGTGGGCCGACCAAGGCGATCGTGGCGGCCCTGCTGGGCGTGCCCTATGTCATCGGGTTCGGCGGCTCAACTCTGTTCCAGTACGCCGCCGACGTCGCCCGGACGCTCATCGCGGCGAGCCGAAGCCGGCTCGATGGCGCCCACGTGTTCAACCTCGGCGGCAGCATCGCGAGCATGACCGAGCTGATCGGGGTGATCGAGTCGATCGTCCCCGACGCGCGCGGCCTGATCACGTTCGATCCCACGCCCCTGCCGTTCCCGGCCGAGATCGACCACGATGGGCTGGCCGCGCTCGGGCCGGTCCCGGTGACGCCCTTCGCCGAGGGGATCGCCGCGAGCGCCGAGATCTATCGCGATCTCGCCCGACGAGGCCGCCTGGTCGCCTCGGAGCAGGGCCTCGAGCCGCCTGTGAGCGGCGTCGCAACAACCGTGTAGGTGTAATCCGGTGCCCGTCTACGCGGACCCAACCGACGGTCTCGCCGTTCCGGTCCCGCTCCTCCGGACCTGGACGGCGGGACTGCTCGGTAGCATCGGGACGCCGCCGGACATCGCCGCGGACGTGGCCGACGTCCTGATCGCCTCGGATCGGCGGGGGATCGCCTCGCACGGCACGGCCCGCCTGCCCAACTACGTCGCGCTCGTCGAGGCCGGCGTCCTGGATCCGGCCGCGCGGCCGGTCCGCGACGCGGGCCGGGCGGCACTCGCCCGATTTGACGCCCGTAACGGCTGGGGCCACCACGCGTCCCGGGTCGCGGTCGACTGGGCGATCGAGGCGGTCGCGGAGGTCGGCGCGGCGACGGCCGTCGTCCGCAACTCGAACCATTACGGGATCGCCGGCTGGTATGCGCTGCGCGCGGCGGAACACGGGCTGATCGGCATCTCGCTCTCGAACACGTCGCCGCTGGTCGCGCCCACCCGGGCCCGAACGGCCATGATCGGCACGAACCCGATCGCGATCGCGGCGCCGGCCGGCCGCTTCGGAGCGTTCTGCCTGGACATGGCCACCTCGACGGTGCCTCGCGGCCGGATCGAGGTCGCCGCCCGGCGCGGCGAGACGCTGCCGGTCGGCGCGGCCATCGACGCCGACGGACGGCCGGCGCTCACGCCGGAAGCCGCCCTCGCGGGCGCGCTCCACCCACTCGGCGGCGAAGAGGCGACGGCCGGCTACAAGGGCTACGGGCTCGCCCTCGCGGTCGACCTGCTCACCGGCGTCCTTGGCGGCGCGACGTTCGGCCCGAACATCATCGGCCTCTTCAGCACCGAGGCGCCCTCGGACCTGGGCCAGACGTTCGTCGTCCTCGATCCGGCCGCGATCGACGAGCCGGGCGTTTTCGAGCGGCGCCTGGCGAGTTACCTCGAGCAGCTCGTCGCCGCGCCACTTGTGCCGGACGCGCCCGGTCGGGTGCTGATCCCGGGCGAGCCCGAGGCCGCTGCCGCCGTCCGCTCGACCGACCACGGGATCGTCATCGACGCGGTCCACGCCGACGGTCTGCGGACCCTCGGGGACCGGTTGGGGGTGCCTTTTCCCGATGCCGGTGGCTGATCGTGTCGACGTCGCGATCATTGGCGGCGGCATCCTCGGGTTGGCGACCGCCTATCTCCTCCTCGAGGCCCGACCGGGACTCAGGATCGCGTTGCTCGAGAAGGAACGGGAGCTGGCCGCGCATCAATCGGGGCACAACAGCGGCGTCGTCCACGCAGGGATCTACTACGCGCCGGGCTCGCTCAAGGCGACCCTTTGTCGCGAGGGCAAGGCGAAGCTCGAGCGGTTCGCCGGCGAGCACGGCATCGCCCTGCGCCACCCGGGCAAGCTCGTGGTGGCCCTGACCAGGGACGAGGCGCCGCGGCTCGAGGCGCTCCGGGAACGAGCGGCCTCGAACGGGGTGGAGGGCCTCGAGATCCTGGATCCAGGGCGGATCGGCGAGCTGGAGCCCCACGTTGCCGGCAGTCGCGCCCTGTGGTCGCCCACGACCGGGATCGTCGACTTCCGGGCCGTCGCCCTTGCCTACGCGGCCGAGGCCCGGACCCGCGGGGCCGACATCCAGCTCGATCGGGCCGTCACGTCGATCGACGAGCGATCCGCCGAGGTGATCCTCGGAACGACGCAGGGCCAGCTGCAGGCGACCAACGTCATCGCCTGCGCGGGGCTCCAGGCCGACCGGGTGGCCGCCATGTCCGGCGAAAGCGGTCCTGATGTCCCCAGGATCGTCCCGTTCCGGGGCGACTACTACACCCTGACCCCCGACGCACGCCACCTGGTGAGCCGGCTGATCTATCCGCTGCCGGACCTACGATTCCCGTTCCTCGGGGTCCATTTCACGCCACGGATCGACGGCGAAGTATGGGCCGGCCCCAACGCCGTGCTCGCCTTCGCCCGGGAGGGTTATCGGCGGCGCGACCTCGACCTCCGGGACCTTGGCTCGACCCTGGCGTATCGCGGGTTCCAGCGCCTCGCGCGGCGCTACCTGCGCACGGGCCTCGCCGAGATGCGGCGCGACTGGTCGAAGGGAGCCTTCCTGAACGAGCTGCGGCGATACGTCCCCGAGCTCCGGAGCGAGCAGATCGTCTTCGGTCCGTCCGGGGTGCGCGCCCAGGCGCTCGATCGAGACGGTAGGCTGGTCGACGACTTCAGCCTCGGCGGTTCGCGACGCGTGATTCACGTCCGCAACGCACCATCACCCGCGGCCACCGCGTCGCTGGCGATCGGCCGTGTACTCGTCGAGACCGCCACCGAGCGATTCGGACTGGCTTGAGCGGAGGAGAGACGATGACCGCGGGACCGGTCCGCTGGGGGATCCTCGGGACTGCCGAGATCAACGACAAGCTTCTGGCCGGCGCGCGGCTCACGGACGCGGTCGACGTGGTCGCCGTCGGCAGTCGGACGCCGTCGCGCGGTGCCGCGTTCGCGGCGAAGCATGGGATTTCGCGGACACATGGCAGCTACGACGAGCTGCTCGCCGACCGGGACGTCGAGGCGATCTACATCCCCCTGCCCAATTCGCTGCACCACGAATGGACGCTCCGGGCGCTGGCGGCGGGCAAGCACGTCCTGTGTGAGAAGCCCTATTCTCGCCGTCCCGCCGAGGTGGACGAGGCCTTCGACGCCGCCGACCAGGCCGGCCTCGTGCTGTCGGAGGGGTTCATGTGGCGGCACCATCCCCAGGTCCGCAAGCTCGTCCAGAGCCTGCCGGACATCGGGCCGCTCGAGACGATCCGGACGACGTTCGGCTTCCTCCAGGAGGGCGCTGCCGACATCCGCCTCCGGCCCCAGCTCGACGGCGGCTCGCTGATGGACGTCGGCTGCTACTGCATCAGCGGCTCACGGCTCCTCGCCGGCGAAGAGCCCGAGCTCGTCTACGGCATCGGCGTGCCCGGACCGAGCGGCATCGACGTCCGGTTCACCGGGGTCCTCCAGTTCCCTGGCGGCGTCGTCGCCGAGTTCACGTGCAGCTTCACCGCAGAGCACAGCACCCTCGAGGCGATCGGCAGCGTGGGGTCCGTGAGGCTGACGAATCCATGGAAGGCCCGACCCGTGTCGATCGTCCGCGACGGGGTCGAGACACAGCTCGAGGCCGAGGATCCCTATCGGCTCGAGCTGGAGGACGTCAGCCGGGCCATCCGGGGCGAAGGGGCCCTGCTGCTCGGTCGTGACGACGCGATGGGTCAGGCCCGGGCGCTCGACGCGCTCCTGCGCTCGGCGGAGACGGGCCGGCCCGTCCGGATCTGAGTTACCGGAGCCGTGGCCGCCTCGGGCGGGACTCGGCGCTCAGTCACGCCCGCGCTGGACGTCGGCCAGCTCGCGGGCGACGTCGCGCCGGGAGTCGCGCTCGGCGATGTCCCGGCGACGATCGTGGAGCTGCTTGCCGCGGGCCAGCCCGACCTCGACCTTGGCCCGACCCCGCCCGGTGAGGTAGAGCTTGAGCGGGACCATGGTCTGGCCCTTCTGCTTGGTCCGGGACAGGAGCTGCGTGATCTCCGCCCGATGGAGCAGCAGCTTGCGCGGGCGCTTCGCCTCATGGTTGTAGCGGTTGCCGGTCTCCCACGGGGCGATGTGCATGCCGAACAGCCAGGCCTCGCGCCGATCGATCCGAACGTACGAATCGGCCAAGTTGACCTTGTGGGCGCGGATCGACTTGATTTCGGTGCCGGTGAGCACCAGGCCCGCCTCGAACGAGTCGTCGATCGTGAACTCGTGGCGAGCTTTTCGATTGAGGGCGATCGTCTCCTCGCCCATCGTTCGGACTCCTTCGGGGTGGCATGGCCCGGACACGTGGAGTGTGCGCCAGGCCGGGATGCGGGCGGGGATCGGGCCGGCTCGTCGGGTTCCGTTCGAATGCTCCAAGCGCACGAACGCCGGCCCTCTCGGACCGGCGTTCGAAAGCTTCATCCACCCGCAGGTTGTCCGCTTAGACGGCCATCTCCTGCGAGGTGGTGCAGCTACTACTATCGATCACTGCACATCACCTCCTTTCGTTCCGATCAACCGTAAACGAACGGGCCGGTGAGCGCAAGACCCGCCGCCTCGGGGTTCAGGCGGCTCGGCGCAGGCCGCTTCCGGCCGAGGCGGGTTCGCCGAGCAGCTCGAGGGCGCCATCGATGGTCGGATCGGCGCCCGCCGCCGCGCCAGCAGCATCGACGACCACGTCCGGGGCGAGTCCCTCGCCGTGGACCCAGCGACCGGTGGGGGTCAGCCACTTGGCGATCGTCAGACGGTAGCCGCCGTTGTCGTCGGCGAGCTGGAGCCAGACCTGGATGGTCCCCTTCCCGTAGGACTTGGAACCGACCAGCTTCGCCCGGCCGAGGTCCTGGAGCGCCCCGGCGACGATCTCGCTGGCCGAAGCGCTTCCGCCGTCGATGAGGACCGCCAGCTGGATGGACGGATCGGTCGCGGCACCGTCCGGCAGGGCCAGCGTGGGGGTGCGGGTGCCCGCCGCATCCTCCTGGAAGAAGATCGTCGTGCCGGCGGGCACGAACTGGCTGATCACCCGCTGGGCGTCCGTCACGAAACCGCCGGGGTTGCCGCGCAGGTCGACGATGAGCTTGCGCCGGCCGGCAGCGACGTCTGCCGCGACTTCCTGGCCGAACTGCACCGCGGCGCGGTCGCTGAAGCCGCTCAGGCGGATGTAGCCCACCGCGCCGTCGGCCAGCGTCCTGGCCACGACCTCGCGTTGGACGATGACCTCGCGGACGATGGCGAGATCCAGCGGCGCGGCGCCGCCCCGGACGATGGTCAAAGTGACCGTGGTGCCCTTGGGTCCGCGGACCCTGGCCAGGGCCTGGTCGGCGGTGCTGCCATCGACCGTGGTTCCGTCGATCGCGGTGATCCGGTCGCCCGGGAGGAGGCCGGCCTTCTCCGCCGGGGCGCCCGCGATGGGCTCCACAACGATAAGCGCGCAGGTCCCGCCGAGCGTCGGACAGGCACCGGTGCCGCTGAGTCGTCGGGTCTCGACCTGGGCTCCGATCCCCTCGAACTGCCCAGACAGCCCCTGGAGCGATTGGCGGTATTCATCGGGACTGAGGTACGCGGAGAACGGATCGTCGAGCGATGCGATCATGCCCCGGATGGCGCCCTCGACGAGGGTCTTCCGGTCGACCGTTCCCCCGGCGTAGTCGTTGGTTATGGACCGATAGGTGTCCCAGAACGGCTGGAATGCGGCCTGTTCGTCGACCGGCGTGCCTGGGGTCGTCGCCCGGAGCGAGCCCAGCGCGAAGCCCGAGAGGAACAGGGCGGAGCCGCCCAGGACCGCCACCACGGCAATCGCCAGTGCGACGAGGCTGGAGCGGGTCCCGGGTCGGGGGTTGGACGGCCCGGGATCGGGCTGGGAGACGGTCATCGGTCGGTCCTGTCGTGGTTGTGGCGTGGGGCGATCAAATGTACGACGACAGGACGGGATCGGCCGTCGACGGGGCTATCTGAGCAGGTAGCTCCGGACCGACACCCACGAACCGAGGACGCCCAGCCCGACTCCCGTGGTCAGCACGATCAAGATCAGGTCGCGCCCCAGCGTGCCGAGCTGGAGCGGCAGGACCTCGAAGAAGCCGGTCATCACCCGACCGAGAGGATCTGCGCCGAGCGTCAGCAGGATCAGGGTGATCGCCGCTCCGAGCAACCCGACCATCGCACCCTCGAAGATGAACGGCCAGCGGATGAACGCGTCGGATGCGCCCACGAGGCGCATGATCTCGATCTCCTCGGCCCTGGCCACCACGGCGAGCCGGATAGTGTTGACGATGATGAACAGGACCACGACCCCGACCAGGGCGAGCACGATCAGGCCGCCCGTTCGGAGGAGGTTGGTCACGGTCAGGACCCGCTCGATCAGGTTCTTGACCTTCAGGACCCGCTCGACGCTCGGATCCGCCCGGAGGGCTTCCTCGACGTTGCCGTAATCCTGCGGATCCTTGAGCTTGACCTCCAGCGACCCGTGGAGCGGGTTGGTGTCGAGAGCCCGTGTGAGGTCCTCCCGACCCTGCTGCTTCATCCGTTCCTGGAACCGGCGGAGCGCCTCGCTGGCGTTGACGTACTCGACGCTGGCCACCTCGGGCAGGGCGGCGGTCCGGGCGGTCAGGTCCTCGATCGCCGGGGTGGACGCGCCATCCTTCACCTCGGCCACGATCTCGACCTTCTGCTCGACGAATTCGAGGCCTGCGTTGAGCCCCGTCAGGACCACGACGAAGCCGGCGAGCAGGACGAGCATGAAGACCATCGTGGCCGTCGCGGCCAAGCTCATCACGGCATTCCGCCAGAACCCCTGCCAGGCGCGGCGCAGGCTGAATGCCACGAACGTGGTCATCGCCGGCTAATCCTCACGGTGGTACGCCGCGGCCTCCTCGTCGCGGATGACCCGTCCCTCCTCGAGGGCGACCACTCGCTTGCGCAGCGCGGTCACGATCTCGGCGTTGTGGGTCGCCATGAGGACCGTGACGCCGAGCTCGTTGATCCGGAGCAGGAGCTGGAGGATCTCCCAGCTGATGAGTG
>JBDTQW010000030.1:0-27200 GCA_039931975.1 Chloroflexota bacterium
GCGGACCCAGAAGAGCGTCCTCGAGCGCAAGGCGCCGCCGACCTTCGACGTCATCATCGAGATCCAGGACCGCGAACGGGTGATGGTCCACAGTGACGTCGCCGACACGGTGGACGCGATGCTCCGCGGCGACCCCGTGGCCGCCGAGTTGCGCTGGCGCGACGAGGAGGGGGTCCACCGCTCGCAGGCGCGACCACGTCCATCGCCCCGTGAGCAGCTCGGCGCGGAGCGGTTCGCCGGCCTGGTCGGCAGCGGCTCGCCATGGCGGATGGAGCCCGGCTGGCGCGGGGATGGACCGTATCGCGGTGGCGGCTATCGCGACGCCGGCCCCGGCGGCGCCGGCACGGGTGGCCCCGGCTATCGAGCGGGCTATCGGCCGGGCGCGAGTGGCGGCTGGCGTCAGACGCGGGGAGGGTCCGCGCGGGAGACCGGCCCGCGCGGACGGATAGCCGAGCCCGAGGCACCGGATGGCGCCTCGGGGACGCTGCCAGGCGAGCGCTTCGCCGTGCCACCGGCCGAGGAGACCCGGCGGGGCCGGTCGAGCCCGCTCGTGGCCGATCCACCGTTCGTCGCGGGCGACATCGCCGACCGCGGCCCGCTCGAGCGGGGCGTGGCACCGGCTCCCGAGCCGCGTGCCCGGGACGCTCGTGAGTGGCAGCGCCAGCAGGCCTGGCGCGAGCAGGCTGCCCGGGCGATCGATCTCCTCAAGGCGGATGAAGGCACGGGCCCGATCCCACCCGAAGACAGCGAGCCGGACGACGCCCTGGCCGACGCGGCGCAAGAGCGATCGGCCGAACCCGACGAGGACGGCGCGGTCCTGCACATCGAGGGCGCCGGTGTCCTGCCGACGCTCCGGGTCCTGCCCCACGGCGTCAGTCGAAAGCGGTTGGAGCAGGCGATCCGCGAGCTGCAGCTGCCCGTGGTCATCGCCCGCGACGTCGACGAGTCCGACGTGGTCATGACCCTGCGCAGCGAGTATCGCCAGAAGACGCCGATGCTCCGTGAGGCCGAGGAGCGGGCCCTGCCGATCTACGTTCTGAAGAGCAACACCATCCTCCAGATGCAGGCCAGCCTGACGTCGATCTTCTCGCTCGAAGTCGATCCGCGCGAGGCGGCCCTGCGCGAGACCGAGGAGGCGATCGGGCTCGTTCAGCGTCAGTCCGAAGCGGTCGAGCTCAGTCCCCAGAACGCCTACATCCGGCGCCTCCAGCACCAGATGGCCGAGCGGGCGAACCTCGTCTCCCGCTCGCGCGGGCGCGAGCCATACCGGCGGGTCCGGCTGTACCCCGACGCGGCGCGCTCCAGCTGGCGATGACGCGGGTCGAACCCCGCGGCGGCCGGATGGGTATCCCCTGCCGATGAACGCCGCCGCCCCGTCCCTGCGGATGCACGCGGTCGTGATCGACTGCGCCGAGTTCGAGCCGCTGATCGCGTTCTGGTCGGCTGCCCTGGGATACGTCGAGTGGTTCGCCCCGCACGGCCAGTTCGCCGGGATCAAGCCGCCGGTCCGCGATGGCCGCCTGGCGATCATCTTCCAGCGCGTGCCCGAGCCGAAGGTCGTCAAGAACCGGGTCCACGTCGACTACGAGGCCGATGCCATGGAGGCCGAGGTCGATCGACTCGTCGGCCTCGGTGGGCACGCCGTCAGGGTCGTCGAGATGGGCACCGACGCGCGCTGGACGATCGTCGAGGACCCTGCCGGCAACGAGTTCTGCGTCGCCCAGGCGTGATCGCCCGGTGATCCCGGGTCATCGCCGGCGTTGCGTAGGGTCGCCCTGACGCTCCTGTCCGAGCCCGCCTAGAAGTCGCGCCGCTCGGGACCCGAGGTCCGGGAGGCCGGATCGCGCCGCAGGTCCTCCTGGAAGTAGCGTCGGCCACAGCCGCGATAGCAGGCGGCCGAACCAGGCGCATTGATCGAACGACAGTCCCGGCAGACCCACTCGGGCCCGGACATCTCGTGGCGGGTTCGGATCGCGCGGCTGATCCGGCTGCCGAGCTGTGGCAGGGCGCCCAGGACGTCCATTAGGGCGGCCTGCACGAACAGGTACGCGGCCAGCGCGATCACCGTTCCGAGAGCCGCCAGGCCCAATGCCAGGAAGACATCGATGCGACCGAGGTAGTCCCCGTACTCTCCAAACGGCATGGTCGGCGTGGCCCCTCAGGCTCCGAGTCGAATTGCCCCGCATCGAAGTAAATCCGTTCGCCGAGCAAAAGACTAGTACTTTCGTCCTACGGGGATCGAATGGTGATGCGTCGGCGCACCGGCAATCTGCCGGACGAGCCCGGCCCGGTCTGGCCGTCGAGCGAGGCGGGCGGGTCGCGGCGGACGGCGGCCCAAGGCCGAGTCCGCGGACTAGTGCTCGGTGCCCCCGGTGAACGTCCATGCGCCGATCCGGACGGCCGGGGTGACCACCCCGCCGAGGAATCCGCGCAGGCAGCGCCGCTCGCTGCCGATCGCCTCGATGCCGGCCAACGCCTCGAGATAGCTCTGGGTGTAGCGCAGGTTCTTGACCGGGCCCACGATCCGCCCGCCCTCGACCAGGAACGTCCCATCGCGAGTCATCCCGGTCACGATCGCCAGCTTGGGATGGACCGGGTTGGTGTAGTGGAACCGGGTGACCAGGAGTCCTCGATCGAGCCCGCCGATGAGCTCGTCGCGCGAGGCCGAGCCGGCCCCCAGCAGCATGTTCAACGGGAACGGACCGTACGGGTTGGGGGCGGGCAGCCCATGACCGGTCGAGCGGACCCCCGCCTTCGCGGCGGTCTGCGAGTCGTAGACGACGTCGCGGCAGACGCCCTTCTCGATCAACGAGACGCGGCGCTTGGCCACGCCCTCGTAGTCGAAGGCCATCGGCAATCCGAGCGGATCGCAGCCGTCGTCCCAGATCTCGACCAGGTCGGTCCCGACGCGCCGGCCCGGCTCGGCGAAGGAGCGGCCCTCCTGGACAGCGAGCGCGCTGAAGCCGAGGTAGCCGAGCATGTCCAGCAGGTCGACGACGGCGTACTCCTCGAGTACGACCGGGTAGTCGCCGGGCTCGATCGCGACCGCGTTGGCCGTGGCCTGCGCCTTCTGCGCGGCCTCGCGGCCGAGCGCGCCGGCATCGATCGTCGTGGCATCGACCGCCGCCGATTCGGCGTAGCCCGATCCCCCGTCGGGACCCATCGACACGGTGATCAGCTGCGAGGTGGTCCGCTCGCCGGCGGCCCGGATGCCCAGCGAGTTGGCAACGGCGATGGCCTCGGTGCTGGTGGCGAACGAGCCGTAGGCGGTCACTCCCGCCGCATCGGCGGCCGCGATGACGGCTCGGGCGCCCTCGGCCCGCAGCTCCGGCGAGGCCTCGGCGGTCGCGCGGGCGTACGCGACCGGCAGGTCCGGGACGGGCTCCTCGGGTTTTGGCAACGACACGAATTCGTCGTTCTCCTCGACGTTCCGGGCGATCCGCCCCGCGGCCTCGGCGACGGCCCGGAGTCCCTCCTTGTCGAGCCGTCCGGTGGACGCGACCCCGACCCTGCGTCCGACCACGAAGCGCAGGTTGAGCTGGGCGTTCGTCTCGGCCACGTTCTGGTGGATCTCGCTGTTGGCGAAGCGGGTCAGGGCGGCGTCCTCGGCGGTCACCAGGGCCTCCGCCTGGGTCGCACCCTCGGCGGCGGCCAGGCGCAGCGCCTCCTCGGCCAGCGTCAGCCATGCGGGGGCATCGCGCCGTTCGGCTACCACGTCGCGCTCACCACTTGCCGACGCCGATCTGGACGTTCCGGAACCGGGCGCCGCTGACCGCGTGGCCGACGTGGCCGCCCTGGCCGGGCTCGCCCTTGCCGCAATTGGGCGTGCCCAGCATCCGGTAGCTCGTCTCGTCACCAACCGCGTCGCACGATCGCCAGAACTCGTAGGTGATGCCCGTATAGGTCGGGTTCTTGTAGAGCTTGCCCAGCTGGCCACCCTTGATCTCCCGGGCGACCTCGGTCGCGAACTGGAAGTTGAGCCGGCGGTCGTCGATCGACCAGCTCCGGTTGGAGCTGAGATACAGCCCGTCGTCGGTGTCGGCCACGATCTGGTCGAGGCTCATCCCCGGCTTGGGCAGGAGATTGACGTTGGTCATGCGGATGAGCGGGATCCGGTTCCAGCCGTCGGCCCGCATCGCACCGCCGGACTGCCGACCGATCCGGGGCGCGGTCTCGCGGCTGGACAGGTAGCCGACGAAGATGCCTTCCTTGATCAGCGGCACCGCCTGTGCCGCCACGCCCTCGTCGTCCCAGCCAAACGTGCCCATCCCGCCGGGGACAGTCGCATCGGCGACGATGTCGATGAGGTCGGAACCGTAGCGAAATCCGGCCTCGAGCTTGTCGGTGGTCAAGAAGCTCGTCCCGGCGTACGACGCTTCGGTCCCGAAGACGCGATCCAGCTCGGTCGGGTGGCCACAGCTCTCGTGGACCTGCAGATAGAGCTGGCTCGGATCCAGGACGACCGTGAACCGGCCGCTCGGACATTGCGGTGCGGACAGCAGCTCGACCGCCTCCTCCGCGAGTGGCTCGGCGGTCCCGGCGAGGTCCAGCGCGCGGATGTTCTCGTAGCCGCCGGCGCTCCAGCCCCCGCCGGCGTCCGGATAACTGCGACGCTGGTGCTCGTCGCCCTCGATCGCATTGGCCTCGACCGCCGCACCGACATGGGTGATCGTCTGCTCGGTGAAGCTGCCGTCGGAGGCGGCGAACGTCTTCCATTCCCGTTGCGCGCCGTAGCCGGACTCGGTGTACACGACACCCCGGACCCGAGCCGCGGCGCGATCGGCCGCGAGCAGGTCGCCGATCTTCGTCTCGAGCGCGATCGAGAATGGGTCCTCGACCAGGGTCGTCTCGTAGGTCCCATGGGCGGGTGGCCGATCGTCGAGCACGACCGGTCGGCGCAGCGCGGTGGCGCTGGCCCGGGCGATCCGCACCGCCTGGGCTGCGACCCGGTCGACCTCGTCCGGCTCCAGCCGGTGAGAGCTGGCAAAGCCCCACGCACCGTCGACCAGGACCCGGATCCCGAAGCCCTCGGTCTCGCCGCTCGACACCCCCTCGACCCGGCCGGACTTGATGGCCACTGACTCCTCGAGCCGGCGGACGATCCGGACGTCGGCATAGCTCGCGCCGCGGACGGAGGCCGTTGAGAGCGCTCGGTCGGTCAGATCGCGCATGGGCTGCGGAGCGTAGCGCACGGGGAGGCTCGGCGCCGGGTGGTATCGGGTCGTGACCCGGCCGGGCGCCCCGGACAGCGTCGCCTTCAGGGCTCCGGTGTCGGCGTTGGCGTCGGCGTGGGCGTCGGCGACGGGCTGGGCGGTGGCGGTGGCGGTTCACCGGGCAGCTTGCAGCCGGTGCCGTGGCCGAGGACGGTCACGGTGGACCCCCTCCGCGCGATCCGGATCCGGGTCCAGTTGCAGTTGTTGTCGGTCCGCTTCTCGACGAAGCTCGTGTTGGGATCGGCGATGAGCTTGAGCAGGTACTGGCCGGCTGGCAGCCCGGTGACGTTGACCCATTGCCAGGCGAAGTTCCAGAGATAGATGTCCGACCAACCGACGCTGAGCCCGATCTTGAGCGATCGCGAGGCGCGGGTCCCGCAGTTCCGCTCGAAGTAGTGGCGGGAGTTCGGTGCCCGTGGGAGAGAGAGCCGGAACGGCCGCGTGTCGAAGAAGCAGAAGCCGACCTTGGCGCCCCGCCGAAGGACCGGCCCGTTACCGCTCCCTGCGTAGAGCTCGTAGCCGGCCACCCTCTGGACGTGCCAATGGTCATGGCCGTCCCCCGCGTACTTGACCACCGCGCTCGTCAGGACTGTGCGCCGGCCGCCGGCCGTGTTGTAGATCCGTTGCCGGACGACCATCGTCTTCGCCCGGATGAACCTCCGCGAGGACCAGGTCTCGAACGGCCCGGCGCCGATGTTGACGATGATCCCCGTGAAGCGCAGTCGCCGTGAACCGTTCGAGAGCGTCTGGACCCGCAGGTCCCGTGGCCGGGCCATCGCCAGGTCCGGCAGTCGGTCGCCCGGGAGGCCGGACGGAGCCGCGGCCGCCTCGCTGCGTGGTCCGGACCAGGGACCATCGGCGCCGAAGGCCGACGTGACGACCGACAAGGCGATGACCGAGCTGGCCACGAGCCCTGCGGGACGCGCCGATGCTGCGCCGACCCTCACCTGGGCCTCCGGTCGCCCCCGACCGGAAATGGCCGGTCATCTGGGCCAGCATGCGCCCGTCAGTCAAGGCGCCAGGCGCCCGCCAGTGGTCGCGCCGGGCCCGCCTTGCGAACCCGCCGCCGATGAGGCACCGTTGGGGGGGCGAGGCTCTGGCCGGTGTCGACCCGGCTCGCGGACGCCGGCCGGGCGGACGGCCGAAGGAGGTACCGGTGCGGCCAGGTGCGATTTCCACGACGGCGCGCGCGATCCTCCTCGGGCTCATGCTCGTGCCGATCATCGCCGGCCAGCCGGCCCTCGCGGACGGTCCGGGATCGCGTCGGGCGGACAGTGGGTCGGAGGTCCCGGTGGCGTCGCCGGCGACCGGTGGCGTTGCGGCCGGGCGGGCTGCTCGGGCGCCGTTCGTTGCGGCCGCGATCAGCGTGTCCTTGGCGAGGGTCGCCAACGGCCTCTCGGCGCCGGTCTTCGTCACCCACGCCGGCGACGCGAGCGGCCGCCTGTTCATCGTCGAGCAGGGCGGCCGGATCAAGATCCTTCAGGCCGGTGTCGTCCTGGCCACGCCCTTTCTCGACATCCGCGCCAAGGTTTCCAAGTCCGGCGAGCGTGGCCTGCTGGGCCTGGCGTTCCACCCGGACTACGTGACCAATGGCAAGTTCTACGTTTACTACACCGATCTCCATGGTCGGATCGCCATCGCCGCCTACCACCGCTCCGCGTCCGATCCCAACGTGGCCAGCCCGACGGGGCGGGTCCTGCTCCGGATCAGCAAGCCCTACTCGAACCACAACGGCGGCATGATCGCCTTCGGCCCCGACGGTTATCTCTACCTGGGCACTGGTGACGGCGGTGGAGCCGGCGATCCCGGCAATCGCGCCCAGAGTCTCGGCTCGCTGCTGGGCAAGATCCTCCGGATCGACGTCAACCGTCGCAGCCCCGCCCGGCCATACGGTATCCCCAGCACGAACCCCTATGTCGGCAAGGTCGGGCTCGACCAGATCTGGGCGCGCGGCCTGCGCAACCCGTGGCGCTTCTCGTTCGACAAGGCCAACGGCGACCTGTGGATCGGCGAGGTCGGTCAGAACCGCTGGGAGGAGATCGACCGCTCGCCGGCGGCCAGCGGCCGCGGCCGAGCCAAGAACTACGGCTGGCGGGTTCTCGAAGGAAATGCCTGCTACCGACCGGCGAGCGGCTGCAACCGGGTGGGCAAGAAGATCCCGCTGGCCGTCTACAGCCACCGGAAGGGCTGCTCGGTGACCGGCGGCTACGTCTATCGGGGCACGGAATACCCGGCCCTGATCGGCGCCTACCTGTTCGCCGACTTCTGCTCGGGCAGGATCTGGTCCGTGGCGGCCGCGGGTGCCGCGCGGCAGACGCCGCGCCAGCTGCTCGACTCGACCCTGATGATCAGCTCGTTCGGACAGGGGGAGGACGGTAGCCTGTACGTCACCGACCTCCGCAATGGCGGCGTCTGGAAGGTCGTCGCGAACTGACGCTCAGAGGGTCGGTGCGGCGCCGACGGCCTGGGTCGTGAGGTAGATGCCGAGGGCGAATACGAGGACGCCGGCGGCCATCGGCGCATACGTCGCGACCCGGCCGAGGCCCGACCGGGCGGGCAGCCGGTCGAGCCGATCCCGGGCCAGGACCAGGCCGAGCCCGACTCCGCCGAGAACGACCGCCATGCCCAGGCCGAAGGCGACTACGAGGACCAGGCCGTAGGCGGCCCGGCCGGTCGCGATGGTCGCCAGCAGGATGATCAGGGCGTTCGTCGACGGGATGATCCCGCCGGCCAGTCCGAGCACGAAGAGGCTCCGCCAACCCAGGCCTGAGCTTGCCGGTGGGAGGTGGCTGTGGGGGATCCCGCCGTGGCTGTGCATCCCTTTGGCATCGCCGGCGTCGGAGCCGTGCTCGTGGCGGTGCATGTGCTCGTGGGCGGGCTCGTGCTCGTGCGGGTGTTCGTGCCCGTGCGGGTGCTCGTGCGCGAGTACATGAGGGTGCTCGTCACCGTGCTCAGCGACACTGGTCGTTGCCAGGGCGGATCGACGCCGGCTGCGGACCTGTGAGATGACGAGCCAGGCGCCGATGCCCAGGACCAGGAGCCCGGAGGCGACCGGGGCAACCCGGTTGAACGTCTCCGGCGAAACGACGCCGCGGAAGCCGATAATGACTGCCGCCAGGACCAGGATCCCGAGCGTGTGGGACACGGTCACACTCAGACCCAGCGCCACAGCGTGGACCGCCGTCCCGCGGGTCCCGACCAGGTAGGCGCCCATCAGCGTCTTGCCGTGGCCGGGTGTCAGGGCATGCCCCGCGCCGAGGGCCATCGCCGCGAGGAGCGACCCGAGCAGCACGACCGGCGTGAGGTCCTGGGTCTGGAGGAGGCCGGCGATGTCGCCACCCACTCCGCCGGGCACCGAGCCGGCCCCTGCCGCGATCGACGCTGGTCCGGGGGGCGGAGCGACTGCTGCCGGCGGAGTCGATCCTGTCGCTTCCTCCAGGTCCGTTGGATAGAGGACGGGCGCACCCCGCAGTGGCGTCGCATCCGGAGCGCGGAATGGTGGCAAGGCCGGCCCACCCGGACTCACCGAGAAGGACACGCTGCGTGTGTCCAGCGGCTGGCTCAAGAGGTCCTGGGGATAGGTGGTCAGCCGGTTCGAGACCGAGCTCGACCGCAGGCCTCCGGCGGCGACGGTGACCCCGCTGCCGTTGACGACCACTTCGCGCCAGCCCAGTCGCTCCTTGTGGGATCCGTCGCTGAACTCCACCAGGCTGCCCGCGGCCAGGGGAGCCGGCAGGGCGGCCGTGTAGGTGCAGCTCAGGCGCATCGTCTCCAAGCCGGCCGCCCCCGGCGGAAAACTCAGCCCAGCGGCCACCGGGACGAGGGCCACGGGCCGCCCGGCCACGGTCAGGCTGAGACTCGGGGCGAGCGCAGGGCAAGCGCCGATCCGCTCCGCCTCCGTCTCGGCGTCGGACACCGAGCCATCCGAATCCGTGTCGATCCGGAGCTTCTCCTGGAAGGTCGGGATCTCGGCCTGGTCGATCACGACGTCGACGATCACCCGATCCGCCTCGACCCGGATCCCCGCGTAATGGTTGATCGTGAAGTTGCCGAGCGGATGGGCCAGCGCCAGGGCCGGCACCAGAAGTGTAAGGAACGCTCCGACAAGAGCAGCGGCGATCCGGGCGCGGTGCTGCGCTCGACGGATTGGAGCCACCTTGGATCGGGTCATCGGCCGCATGCTATCGCTCATACGCTGGAGCGCCCGGCAAGGATGATGCGTAACCGGACGGTATTCCACCGGAGGTCATCCAACTCCACGATCTCGACGCATTGGTAATCGTGACGCTTGGTGGTCGCGAACGCCGCTGCGTCTTTCCATCCCACATCGCGGCGGGCCAGCAGGCGCCGTCCGTAGACAAGAAAGGATCGACCATGCGGAGAGCCTTCTCCATCCCCGCGCTAGGCGCGGCGATGGTGGTGCTCACGGTGGGGGTCGCGCCGCTGCTGGCGCTTGCCGCCGACCACCTGGACGCACCGAACGTGGGATCCATCCACGTGGATTCCAGCGACAACCTCTCGGTCACCAAAGTCAACGGCCCTCTCGACATCAACGACGTGTATGTCTTCAAGGGCAAGTCGGCGAACCACACGGTCCTCGTGATGACGGTCAACCCCGCGGTCAACCTGGGCATCGGACCGAGCACCTTCGCTGCCGGCGGAGAGTACGCGTTCAACATCGACACGAACAACAACTCGCGCGCCGACCGGATGTACGAGATCAAGTTCGGGAAGCCGAACTCGCACGGGGTCCAGCGCTACACCGTGATGTACGAGAAGGGTGATCACGAGAAGGTGATCGCTCGCGGCCGGACCGGCTCCTCGAGTTGGAAGCATGGCGTCGGTTCGTTCGCCGGCGTCCGATCCGACCCGTTCTTCTTTGACCTGCTCGGTTTCCTGGGCTCGGTCAAGGGCGAGGGGACGCGACGGTTCAACGATGGCAAGGAGTCCGACTTCTTCGTCGGTCTGAATACCCTCGCCATCGTCATCGAAGTACCCAACTCGCAGCTGGGTGGCAACGGACGAAACATCGGCGTCTGGGGCACGACCCGCGACAAGAAGGATCATCGGGTCGACCAGATGGGTCGCCCGGCGATCAACACCGTCTTCATGCCGTTGGCCGACAAGGTCGCGTTCAACAAGACGGCCCCCTATCGACAGCCAACCGCCTTCGGCGGCAAGTTCACGACGAACGTCGTGAACACGCTGAAGGCATTCTCGGCGCTCGACAGCGAAGGTCCCTACACGGCGGCCGAAGCGGCCACCCTGGCGGGCATCCTTCTCCCTGACGAGCTCCGCTACGACGTCGGGTCCGCAGCGGCGGGTCCGCTCAACGGGCGCGGTCTCAGCGACGACGTCATCGACGTTGAGTTGAACATCACCACCGGCGGCTTCCCGTTCGCGGATCGCAATGCCACCGGCGGGATCCCGACCGATGGGGTCGGACCGCACTCGGATTACAAGGCAAGCTTCCCGTATCTCGGGACGCCGCACTAGGAACCGGTCGAGACGGGAGCGGCCGCGACGCCGCTCCCGTCTACGTCCCCCAAAGGAGACCGCCGGCAATGGCGTCCGTATCCACCAGTCAGCCATCATCGCATCGACGATTCCGACCCCTACTCTTCCTCCTGGCAGCGCTGTTGATCGCGGCCGGCAGCTTCGGTTTGAATCGGCTCGGCCTGATTCGTTCCAATCCAGACTCGAGTCCGGCCCAACCCTCAAGCGTCGCACCGGCGGGTTCGCCGGGTCCGGCTGGTCTCAGCCCCGTTCAGGCGCCGGACGCTCTCTCAGCGAATGGGACGGCCGCGACCCGGGATCTCGACAAGGCGATCGGCGTTTGGACAGCCAGCCTGAGGCGTGATCCGGAGGATTTCGTCAGCGCTCAGAACCTCGCGCAGGTGTACTACACGCGCGGCCGGCTGACAGGCAACCCGGACGACTACGCGCGGGCCCAGGAGGCGGTGGACCAGGGACTCAAGGCGTATCCAGACAATCCTGGCGCCAAGACGCTCAAGGCCCTCCTTCTCTACACGCTCCACGATTTCGATGGGGCGCGGAGCACGGCGCAGGCGATCGTCGATGCCGACGCCGGACAGCTCCAGGCGCTCGCGACGGTCGGCGACAGCCAGCTCGAAATGGGTCAGTACGACGCAGCTGCGGCAACGTTCGCAGCCCTGCACAACGCCCAGCCCGGTGCCGCCGTGACGGCGCGCTTGTCGCGCCTCGCCTCGTTGCGGGGTCAGGACGCGGATGCCGCAGCCCTCGCCGCGCGGGCCGCCACGGAGGCCCGCGACGAAGGAAGCGAGGGAGCGTCGCTCGCCTTCTATGACTACCTGCAAGGCTACCTGGCGTTCCAGGCCGGCAAGCTCGACATCGCCGAGGCGGCCTACGAGGCGGCGCTGAATGACTGGCCGAGCTCGTACCTCGCGCTCGAGGGGCTGGCCAAGGTCCGCGCCGCTGAGAATCGGCTCGACGATGCCGTCGAGCTCTACGGGCAGGCGATCGCGATCGTGCCGCAGCCCGAATTTCTCGCCGGACTCGGCGATCTGTACCAGCTGGCCGGCGATAGCCGGAAGGCTGAGCAGCAATTCGCGACTGTCCGGGCCATCGCCAAGCTACAGACCGTCCAGGCACAGCTTTTCAACCGCCAGCTCGTGCTGTTCAACGTGAACCACGGGGAAAACCTTCCCGGTGCACTTGCGCTTGCTGAGCGCGAGCTCCAGGTCCGCAAGGATGTCTATGGTTGGGATGCCTACGCGTGGGCGCTCCTCGCGAACGGTAGGGCTGCCGACGCGGATGCCGCGATGCGCCACGCGCTCGCCCTGGGCACCCACGACGCTCTCCTTGCTTATCACGCAGGCATGATCGCGCAAGCAATCCACGACGACGAGCGGGCGCGAACGATGCTCAGCGACGCGCTGGCCCTAAATCCCGGGTTCGATCCCCTCCAGTCGGCGCGAGCGAGAGACACGCTCGCCAGGTTGTCGAACCCGTAGGACAGGTCCCGAGGCCGGCCCACACGGCCCGGAAGACCGAACGGGTCGGCTTCTGGGCCGCACTATGCCGTCAGGTACACTCGCCGCCGTGAGGGATCAGGAGGCCCGGTCCGGAAGCGGTTGGTTCATCACCGTCGAAGGACCGGATGGGGCGGGTAAGACACTCGTCACGGCGCGGTTGCGCGCCGCCCTCGAGGATCGCGGCCTGTCGACCCTGGCGACCCGCGAGCCGGGTGGGACCGCGGTCGGCGAGCAGGTCAGGCGGATCGTCCTCGATCACGCGCCCGACGACCGCCCGATCGACCCGCGGGCCGACGCGCTGCTCTTCAGCGCGGGCCGTGCCCAGCTCGTTGCCGAGGTCATCAGGCCGGCCCTGGCGCGCGGCCTCATCGTCCTCGATGCGCGCCACATCGACTCGACGCTGGCCTACCAGGGCTACGGTGGCGGCCTCCCGGTCGCCTTCCTGCGAGAGCTCCAGGCGTTCGCCACCGACGGTCTTCGCCCGGACCTGACGGTGCTCCTGGACGTTCCGGTCGAGGTCGGCCTGGGCCGTAAGCAGGCGGACGAGCAGACGCGCTTCGAAGCGATCTTTGACATCGACTTCCATCAACGCGTCCGCGAAGGCTACCTCTCCCTGGCCAAGGCCGAGCCCGAGCGCTTCGTCGTGATCGACGCCCGTGCTCCCGTGGACGACGTGGTCGCGCAGGCGCTCGACGCGATCGTGGCGCGGATGAGCACCACGACTGAACCGGCCGCGCCTCCACTGCGCATGAAACGATGAACCAGCCAGGGGCTTCCGTCCCGGGTCGGTTGGCATCGGCCGCCGACGACGCCGATCGAGCGACGCTCGACCGGATCGCCGCCGGAGAGGATGGAGCGATCGAGATCCTGTACGAGCGATACAAATCGATGGCCTACGCCCTGGCCGTGCGCATCACCGGCGATGCTGCCCTCGCCGAGGACGTGCTCCAGGACGCGTTCGTCGGGGCCTGGCGTAACGCCGCCCGGTACGAGCAGGGTCGCGGCAGCGTCAAGACGTGGCTGCTCTCGATCGTCCATCACCGTGCGATCGACGCGACCCGCCGACGTCGGCCGACGACCGAGCTGCCGGACAGCGACGCGCTGACGCCGACCTCGCTGACGCTGCCCGACGTCTGGCCCGAGATCGCCGGCCGGCTGGACCGGGACGCCATCGTCGCGGCACTTGGCACACTGAGCGACGTCCAGCGCGAGGCCCTCGAGCTCGGCTACTTCGGTGGCCTCACCCAGCAGGAGATCGCCGAGCGGACCGGAACGCCGCTGGGCACGGTCAAGAGCCGGATGCGCCTGGGGCTGCTGGCGATGCGGCGGGCTCTCTCGGGTGACGAGCCGGGTGCCGGCGCGGATCGGACGGCGCCGGCATGACCGATCCCCGTCCATTGGCGCCATTGACCTGCGACGAGGTTCGGGACCTCGCCGCAGGCTTCGTCCTGGACATCCTCGAGGAGGAGGAGACGGCCCGGCTGCGTCACCACCTCTCGACGTGCCCCGATCCTCACCCCGAGATCGACGAAGTCGGCGGCGTCACGCCTTATCTTGCCGAGAGCCTCGATCCGGTCGAGCCGCCAGCCGACCTCGGTCGCCGCATCGTGGCCGCGGTGGCAGCCGAGGCGGCCGCCGTCCGCGCCGAGAGTGAGGCAGCGGCGGCACCCGCGACCCGGGCGCCCGTCTTGTCGCCCGTCGGTCCGTCGGCCCCGGTCGTCTCACTCGGGGACGAGCGCGACCGTCGGCGGTCGCCGCTCACCTGGATCGCCGCGATCGCAGCGGTGCTCGTGATCGCTGCGCTGGGTGCCTGGAACCTGACCCTACGGACCGAGCTCGACTCGGCCCGAACCTACGACGCGGCGGTCAACCGCGTCGTCGAGCTCGCGACCGCTCCGGGCGGCCAGGCTGCGATCCTACGGCCCCAGGTCGCCGGCGGTCCGGCAGGGATCGCGGCGGTCGGCCCGGACGGGCGTGTCGAGATCGCCCTGCGCGGCCTTGCCCCGACGGCCGGGACCGAGGTCTATGAAGCCTGGCTGATCGGACCCGAGAACACGCCGGTCGCGATCGGATCGCTCACCTCGGCGGCCGGTGGGCTGGGGGTCCTTCATGCCACGAGTGCGCCGACCGGACAGGGCGTGACCATCGCCCTGACTCGCGAGCCGAGCGCGGGCCGGACCAGTCCCACCCTGCCCATCCTGTCGCTGGGCGTCGCGTCGGGCTCGACCTAACCCTTCTAGCCCTCGGGCGCCGGCTGCGGCGGCGTGCCCAGGGCCCCGCGCCCACCCGCACGTGCCGCCGCAAGGGCCGTCTCGGCCGCGGCCCGAAGATCCTCGGCCGTTGCCCCGTCAGTGGGGAAGCGGGCGACCCCGGCGGAGACGGAGAGCCTGCGGCCGGCCGTCGTCGGAAGGGCCGCAACCCCGTCGAGGACTCGCTGGGCCACTGTCATCCCAGCCGATCCCGGGGCCACCAGCACGAACTCATCGCCGCCGATGCGGGCCACGGTGTCGACCAGGCGGACCGATTCGGCGAGCACCGCCGCGACCGAGCGGAGGGCGTCATCGCCGACGCCCGGACCGGCCACGTCATTGAGCGCCGTCAGGTCGTCGACGTCGAAGACCGCCAGCGAGACCTCGCCGCCCTGGCGGCCGGCGCGGGCCAGCTCGAGCTCCAGGATCCGGTTGAACGTCCGCTCATTGGCGAGACCGGTGAGCGGGTCGGTGTGGGCCATCCGCTCGAACCACTCGGAGCGCTCGGCGACCATGGAGCCGACCCGGGCGCGGTCGATCGCGACGGAGATCAGGGCGGCGAACGCTCCCAGCATGGTCCGCTCTTCGTCATCCGGCTCGGCCTCGCTCTCCCGGGCGATGCTCAGGACGCCCGCGAGCTGATCGATACCCCCTCGTCCGACGAGAAGCGGGAGGTGGATGAACCCGTCACCCATCCGGGCGACCCGGTCGGCAGCCGTGGTCGCGACGGGGCTGGCCGGACTGGCGACCGCTAGCTCGAGGTCCGAGCGAACCTCGCTCCCCGCCCCGAACGTGACCGCGACCAGGAGCTCGGCCCGGTCCGGGTCCTGGAGGGTGACCGCGGCGAACGGCGACCCGACGGCTCCGGCGGCGATCTCGAGCAATTGCCCGACGCTCGTGTCGAGGTCGTCGCCGGCGGCGAGCGTCGTGGCGGCTTTGGCAAGGAGCTCGGCGAGGCGATCCATCGAGCGGGTGTCCTCCGGCGTCGAAATGTGGCTGGGCTTCTCGCATGCTACGCCCTTCATCGAGGCCAGCGAGCACGGCAACGCAGCCTATACTCGGCCCGATGAAGCTCGTCGTCGCGATCGTCCACAACGAGGATGCCGGCGCTCTCGTCGATGCCCTGCTCGAGCGCGAACATCGGGCGACCAGGCTCCATTCATCGGGCGGGTTCCTAAAGCAGTCCAATTCCACGGTCATCGTCGGCATCGAGGACGCCAAGGTCGACGAGATCCTGGGGATCGTCCGCGAGAACTGCACCGCCCGGACCCAGATCGTCAACCCGATGCCACCGATCATGGAGCCGGGCGAGTTCTTCATGCCCTACCCGCTCGAGGTCGAAGTCGGCGGGGCAACGGTCTTCGTCCTTCCGGTCGAGCGCTTCGAGCGGCTCTGAGCGCCGCGGTCCGACCGTGAGCCCGCTCCGTCCCGACCTCGTCGAGTGCTGGCTGTTCCGGGCGACGGACCGGGGGATCGAGATCCTGCTCATTCGGCGGGCGCCGGACCGACCGTTCCCGGGGATGTGGCAGTGCGTCACCGGTCGGCTCCAGGACGGCGAGACCGTGATCGGGGCCGTCCTCCGCGAGGTGGCCGAGGAGACCGCGCTCGGCCCGAGGGATATCCTCGCGCTCTACAGCCTCGACTTGGTCAACGCGTTCTTCGAGCCGTCGGCCGATGGGATCCTCGTCGAGCCGGTGTTCGCCATCCAGGTCGGCGCCGATGCGGTGCCGGCGATCTCCATCGAGCACGACGACCAGCTCTGGATGAGCCCGTACGAGGCACGCCGCCTCGTCGTCTGGCCGGCCTACCTGGTCGCCATCGAGCGGATCGAGACGATCGTCGCCGACGCGCAGCGGGAACCGTGGTTCCGCCTGCGGCTGGATGGGAGCCGGATGGTAGACTGAGCCGCAACCTGCCCCGGCCCGCGGATGGCGGCCGCGTACCCACGGAGGCCAGATTGCTCGATCGACCCGACTCACCGGCGCCGACCACCTCGCCGAACCTGTCCGATGCCGCGCAACGGCGTGTCTTCCGATCCAAGGTCGACTCGATCCGACCGACCTACGGCTTCGAGGACGTGAGTCTCGCGCCAGGCACGAGCACGATCGAGCCGGATGATGTCGAACTTCGCCAGGTCCTATTCGGGATCGACTTGACGATCCCGATCCTGGCCTCGGCCATGGATGCGGTCGTGGATGCCCGGTTCGCCGGGGAGCTGGGGCGGCTGGGCGGTCTGGCGGTGCTCAACCTCGAGGGCGTCCAGGCGCGTTACGACCATCCCGATGCCGTCCTGGCCCGGATCGCCGCCGCCCCCGACGAGGAAGTCCAGGACCTTCTGGCCGAAGCCTATGCGCAGCCCATCCGCGAGGAGCTCATCGGCCTGCGTATCGCCGAGATCCACGCTGCCGGATCGAAGGCCGCGGTGGCCGCAACCCCGGCTGCGGCGCGCCGGTTCGGGCCCTTCTGCGCCGAGCACGGCGCCGATCTCTTCCTGGTCCAGAGCCAGGTCTCCAGTGCCCGCCACCTGGCCTCGGGCTATGACCCCCTGTCACTGGAGGACTTCACCCGGTTCATGCCGATCCCGGTCGCGGTCGGCAACACGACCAGCGCGGAGGCAGCCTTCGCGCTGATGGCCCAGGGTGCCGCTGGCGTCTTCGTGGGAGTCGGACCGGGCGCCGCGTGCACCACCCGCGAGGTCCTCGGGATCGGGGTCCCCCAGGTCACGGCGATCAGCGATGTGGCGGCCGCGCGTGACGCCTACCTGGCCGAGTCGGGTCGCTATGTCCCGGTCGTCGCCGATGGCGGGATGCGTCGTGGCGGCGAGCTGGCCAAGGCCATCGCCGCCGGCGCGGATGCCCTGATGATCGGATCGCCCCTGGCGCGTGCCCAAGAGGCCCCCGGCCGGGGCACGAACTGGGGGATGGCCGCCCCGTCGCCGACGCTGCCGCGTGGGACGCGGATCAAGGTCGGGACGGTCGGGCCGCTGGAGCGGATCCTGTTCGGGCCGGCCCACGTGACCGACGGCTCGGAGAATCTGATCGGGGCCCTGCGCCAGTCGATGGCCGCGCTCGGAGCTCGCACGATCCGCGAGATGCAGGCCGTCGAGATGGTCTACGCGCCGTCGGTCCAGACCGAGGGCAAGTCCTGGCAAAGGTCGCGCTGAGGCGGTTCCGGGTGCATCGGCGCACCGCATTCCGGCCTGCCACAGCCGTAGCTCCTCGCCGGGCGAGTGAGGACCGGCTAGATTCGAGCGGCCGACACCAGCTGGGAGTCTCAATGACCGCAAACGTTCCCCGACCCACGACCTCCGCGCGTCGCCTCGAGCTGCTCCGGATCGGGATCGTGGCCGTTGCCTGCCTGGCCCTGGCCTTGAGCGCAGTGGTCGTCCTTGGCGCTTCGCCCGCTCCGTCGGCCGGCACCGGCGCCGGCCCGAATGCCAGCCACGACCCGGGCAAGAGCGATCACCCCAGGCTCAAGAAGATCCCGGGCGGCTGGTCGGGCATGCGCGCCTTCCTCAAGGGCGACCGCGGTGGAGACATCGATGGCCTGCGTGGTCTCGTCGGCCCGGGGCTCGGGGCTCGCTCGATCACGATCGTCCGGATCGCCGGCTCCACCATCGACCTCAAGACCGACGATGGCTGGACCCGAACGATCACCGTCACGGCCGACACGAAGATCGCCAAAGGCGGGGCCGCGGCGACGCTCGCCGATCTCAAGGTTGGTGACCGGGTGGTCCTGCGTCAGAAGCGGAACGCCGACGGCACCTATGCGATCGTCGCCCTGACCGTGCCCATCCCGGTGGTCGCCGGGACGGTGACCGCGGTCGCCGCCGCCAGCCTGACCCTGAAGACCCGCGACGGATCGAGTCGGACGATCGAACTGACGGGCAAGACGACGTACAAGCTCGGCCGAGCCGACGGCAAGAAGTCCGATCTCAAGGTCGGCTCGATCGTCGTCGTCACCGGCACGAAGGGGTCTGCGAACGCCTTCACCGCGACCGCCGTCCGGATCCAGGTCCGGCTCGACAAGGTCGGCGGCGAGGTGACCGCCAAGACGAGCGATTCCCTCACGCTCAAGCAGCGCGACGGCTCGTCGGTCACGGTCAAGGTCGGCAGCGACACGAAGTTCGTCGTTCGCGGCGCCGCGAGCGCCGGCCTCGCCGACATCGCCGTCGGGATGAAGGTCTCCGCGGCCGGGACGCGGAACGCCGATGGCTCGTTGAACGCGTCGGTCGTCCAGGGCCGGGCTTCCAAGCGTGCCGCCTCGCCCGGGACCGGCGGCTAGCTCGAACGAAGCCAGGTGAGGACCGCGAGCACGCGGCGGTGATCGCCGGCCATTGGCTCTAGTTCGAGCTTGGAGTGGATGACTCGGATGTGGCCCTCGACGATCTTCTCGGTGAGCCCAAGCCGCTCGCCGATCGTCCACCGCCTCGACGGTCAGCACGCTGTCGCGTCGTTCGGCCGGCTATTTCGGCTGCCAAGGACTGGCCTCGGCGATGACCGTTGAGCATCGGATCGGGCGGATTCCGGGAGACGGGCATGCAGTCTATCCCCGATAGCCGTGATTCGTGATGAATCCCAGCGCCGCGCTGCCGTGGATCCGACGACCCTAATCCGAGGCCCCTCGCGTCGAGACCAGGACGACCACCGGCGGCTCAGGCGGGGCGAGCAGTTGCCGGGTGACCTCGAAGCCGTCGAGGTCGGGGAGCTGCACATCGCGCAGGACCACCGCAGGACGCGTGCGATGGACCGTCGGCCAGGGCGCCCTGGCGGTCGCTCGTCGCTCCTCAGCCGAACGGCTCGGCGCGTGGCAGGAACGGATCGGCCGCCAGGCCCTCGGCCTCGACGGCCACGAGTCCCACCGGCTCGGTCAAGCCACGAAGCTCGAATCGGCCGAGCGGCCGCAAGGTGACATCGGGCCGCGCCCCGAGCGCCGCCACGACCGCGGTCGACACCAGGATTCGACCTCCGGGCGCGGCGGCCATGACCCGTGCAGCGCGGTGGACGTCGAGCCCGATGTACCCGTCGGCGGTGAGCTCCGGGTGCCCGGTATGCAGCCCCGACCGGAGGTGGACCGCGGATCCTTCCGGCCAGCTCTGAGCGATCATCCGGCGCTGGATCTCGATGGCCGCGGTGAGCGCGTTGTCGGCCGTGCTAAACACGGCAAAGACCTCGTCGGCGCGAGCATCGACGATCCGTCCGGCGTGTTGCTCCGCCACGGCGGCGACCATCGCTCGGAATGTCGCCAGCAGCTCGGCATATCGATCGCCAAGCTGCTCGAGGAGCGCCGTGGAACCTTCGATATCACCGAACAGGAAGGTGACCTCGCCCGAAGGCAGACTCCCGACATCGCCACCCCTGATCCTGAGCTCCTCGCGCAGGTCGGTCGCGTCGATGGACAGACGCACCAGACCGGCGATCGTCTCGGCCAGACCGGGATCGTCGAGCGAGGCATCGAGCAGGACCGCCGCCTCGGGCTCGCCGTGACGTTCCAAGGGCACCAGGATCCGGGCCGCGTGGGAGTCGGGCGGCTCGACCCCCCAGCCGTCGCGGTCGACATACGCCGATCCTGATCTCGACCAGCGCAGGACCTGGAGGTCCGGGTCCCCGAGTCGATCACGGAGGAGTCCCTCGAGCTCGCCCAGGCTGGGGACCGATCCCATCTGGACGACCGCCGCGGGCAGCGCCTCACGGGTGACTTGAAGGCGGAGTACGCCGATCAGCAGACCCACCGACACGAGGATCCGCAGCACGGCGAGGATCACCACGCGGAGCTCCCCGGCGGGCGTCCGTGCGTCGGTCGGGATGATCGTCTGGACCAAGAAGCCGCCGGTGAAGCCGAGGACGAGGACGATGCCCGCTAGGACCACCGGTGTCTGTAGCCGACGCGCCGCACCGGACGCGCTGACCCAGCGCGTCACGACCGCGACCAGCACGCCGAGACTGAGCGCCGTGAGGGCCAGCGTCTCGAGCCGCCCGAGCGAGTCGAGCGCCTGCTGCGCCGAGATGTACGAGTCGACCGTGCCGCTGCAGGTCGGACAGTCCCACCACGCGATCGGTCGAAACGCGTAGGCCTTGGCAACGGTCCACGCCCCCTGGACGAGGATGAACCCGAGCGCGAGCCAGCGATCGATGGGACGGATCAACCGCCCGGTCGGATAGGCGAGGATGAGGATCGCGAACAGCGGATCGAACCAACCGTGGAACACTTCCCCGACATACGCAACAACCGCGCCACTCGCTGAGGTGAAGTCGCCGGCGAACCAGACGAACCCGGTGGCCACCGCGAGGGGCCCGATCCGGTTACCCGGACGCCGATCGCAGACGATCAGCCCGGCTGCGATCATCGACCATCCGACTGCGACGTCGGCGAGGAGCAGGGCGGCGCTTCTCGGAGCGGTAAGGGTCAGCTGGTAAGTCGCGATCGGTCCGACCAGGAGCGCGACGACCGCGGCCGCGAGCAGCACGACGCGGCGACGTGTGCTCCAGATCCGGCGACCGATCACTGGATCGGGGTCCATGGCCGAGTGTCCAGGGGTTCGAACCAGTCGGCGTCGGAAGGGTTGTCCGACCCGACGAACTCGGTCCACAACAGATCCTCGTCCATGCGCCAGTGGTGCTCGGACGTGCCCCATCCAGGCGGATAGTCCGTGGCGATCGTCAACGACCCGGCGTCGACTGCGTATGTGCCGCGGACCGGTGAGGCGTGGAGGGATTGTCCGTCGAGCGCGAACGGCACCTCCGTCCACCGACCGTCGGGGCCGAAGGTCCAGACCAGCCGGACATGCCCGTTGTCGGGGTCCTGCAACTCCTTCGCGAACGAACCGAGAGGGAACCCGAACGCCGTCGTCGGCTGCCCTGGCTCACTCGGCGGCGGCGTCATGTCAACCGACGCTCCACACGCTCCGGCGAATACTGCGATCAGGCCGAGGCGGACGACCACGGCCAGAACGGTTCGCGAGATCAGCCGGGGGTCCATGCGCATCGGTCGTACATGCTCCATCGGTTGGCCGCCTCCAAGCGTGCGGCCGTTGTCAACCGTACGATTCGGGGTCGGGTCCGTGTCGAAGGTCGCAGTCCTGGTCTCGCGGTCCACGAAGGGACATCAGGTGAAGGTCGACGGTGCCGACGACGTGGTCCCGTTCGAACGGCCGGACGCCGTGGCTGAGCGCGAGTTCCGTAACGGACAAGCCCAGGAAGTATTCCCGCAGTCTGCGTCCGGCTAGAGATACGTCTCGATCGTCCTGTCAGCTGACGAGCCCGAAGCTTCTCGCCCCGGGTAGACTGCATACCCACAGGGCGACGGGAGGGGCGATTGAGCGACGCGGAGACCATCGACCAGGGCGGTCCGGCCAGCACGCTTGAGGCACCCACCTCAGCCGAGCGACCGGGCTCCGGCCGAGCGGCTCTGACAGCCTCGCCGCCCGACCTCCACGAAGCCCCACCGAAGCCCCGTCGCGGCAAGACCGTCCATGGTGAGGCGGCCAACGCCGGCCATCGCGTCCTCGCCCCGGACGACGCTGAGGTCGAGGCCTATCTCGAGACCGCGCTCAATGCGCCGCCCGCGGACCGCACGTCCGAGGACCGACCGAGCGCCGTCGCTCCCGGAGCGATCGCGACCGCCGAGCCGGACACGGTCATCGTCCTCGACTTCGGGAGCCAGTTCGCCCAGCTCATCGCCCGGCGCGTCCGCGAGCTGAACGTGTACTCGGAGTTGCTGCCCCACGACACGCCGTGGGCCGAGATCGAGCGCCGCCATCCTGCGGCGATCATCCTGTCCGGCGGCCCGAACTCGGTGTACGACGCCGACGCCCCGCGACCGGACCCGATGGTCTGGAGCGGCCGGGTCCCCGTGCTGGGCATCTGCTACGGCGCTCACCTGATGGCCCACGAGCTGGGCGGCGACGTCGTGGCGGCGACACGGCGGGAGTACGGACCGGCCACGGTCACGTTCACCGCGGACGATCGGCTCTTCAGCGGGCTGGATCGGGATCAGCCCGTATGGATGAGCCACGGCGACTCGATCACCCGGCTGCCCGAGGGCTTCCGCTCCACCGCACAGACTGATTCCACCCCGTTCGCGGGCCTTGTCGACCAGAGCCGCAGGCTCTACGGCATCCAGTTCCACCCCGAGGTCGCGCACACCCCCCGCGGCCGCGACGTCCTGCGCAACTTCGTGCTGGGGATCGCCGGGGCGAAGCCGACCTGGACCCCGGCCAACTTCATCGACTCGACCGTCGCCGACATCCGTGCCCGGGTCGACCGCCACGCCGCAGAGGTCGGTTCGGACGGTCTGGTCATTTGCGCCCTGAGCGGCGGGGTCGACTCCGCGGTCGCGGCCGCGCTCGTCCACCGGGCCGTCGGCGATCGCCTGACGTGCATCTACGTCGACCACGGTCTGATGCGCAAGAAGGAATCCGAGCTGCTCCGGGCGACCTTCGAGCAGAACCTCGGGATGCGCCTGGTCATGGTCGACGCGCGGAAGCGCTTCCTTGCCCGGCTGGCCGGGGTGATCGACCCCGAGCAGAAGCGCAAGATCATCGGCGACGAGTTCATCCGGGTCTTTGAAGAGGAGGCCGCCCATCTCGGCCGGATCGACTTCCTGACCCAGGGGACGCTCTATCCCGACGTGATCGAGAGCGCCACGTCCGATACCAAGGCCGCCCAGAAGATCAAGACGCACCACAACGTCGGCGGGCTGCCGGCCGATCTCCGGTTCAAGCTCATCGAGCCGCTGCGCTACCTGTTCAAGGACGAGGTGCGGGCGGTCGGGGTCGAGCTCGGGCTGCCCGATGCGATGGTCCAGCGCCAGCCGTTCCCAGGACCGGGCCTGGCGATCCGGATCATCGGCGAGGTCACCGCCGAGCGGCTGGACACGCTCCGCGACGCCGATTGGATCGTGATCGACGAGATCAAGGCCGCCGGGCTGTACCGCAGCGTCTGGCAATCGTTCGCGATCCTGACCCCGGTGCGCTCGGTCGGGGTGATGGGCGACGGCCGGACGTACGCCAACGTGGTCGCCATCCGGGCGGTCACGAGCGACGATGGGATGACCGCCGACTGGGCCCGCCTGCCGTACGAGGTCCTGGGCAAGATCTCTTCGAGGATCGTGAACGAGGTCCCCGGTGTCAATCGAGTGGTCTATGACATCAGCTCCAAGCCACCCGCCACGATCGAGTGGGAGTGAGCCGCGACGCACCGGGCGAGGCCGTGGCAGGACCTTCGGGGGGTCCATCCGAGCTTGTGAGGCGGTAGCATTCGGCCATGGCCGATCCGATCGACGACGGCGCGTCGCCCGCGCCCTCCACGCCCCGCTGTCCCTGGTGCTCCGCCGAGTTGCCCGATCCCGCCGCGGCGATCTGCCCCTCGTGCAAGGCCAACCTGGCTAGCGGACCCGAGGCCCAGGTCCCCGGGCTGACGGCCCTCGACCTCGAGCGACTCGCGTTCCGCCGGTCGACGACGCCCAAGAAGAACCGGTTGCTTTCGTGGATCAGCGGCGACTCGGATTACGAAGACGCCACCGATCCCATTGCCGCACCGGGATCGCTCGCCCTGCCGCCGGCCGACGTCCGCCGCGAGATGCTCCGGCTCGAACGGGCTGCCCTCATCGCCGAGCTGACCGCCGAGGCAGGGGCCATCGCGACCGACGATGCCCTCGCCCTGGGTGAGGCCGATCCGGCCGCGGCGGCCGCGGCGATCAGGTCGCAGCTCGACGTCGCGGCCAGGGCCCAGTCGGCTGACGAGCCGACCGAGGGCCTTGCCGCCGGACCTTCGCCCGCCGACGACGGCCTGATCGGCGCCACGCCTGGCGACAGCGACGATGGCGACACTGGCCCGTTGACCGACGACATGGGCCCGGTCGCACCCGAAGGCGCCGCGCCGATCGAGGCGTCGCCCCGGGTCGATGGGCCGCCCCAGGGCGAGACCCGGCGACGTTTCGGACGCTGATCGTCGCGGCGGCCGGATCGGCCGCTATCCTCGGATCGTGCCCGCCCGACTGAGCCCGCCCGGTCCATCGTTCCTGCGGGAACACGAGATCCGTCTCGGCGACCGCCGCCTGCGCGCCGGCATGAGCCGACCGACCACCCTCGATGATGGCTGGTGGCTGGCCATCGTGTGGGTCGCCGATGACGACGGCGTGGTCAGCTTCCGGGATGTCGCGCCGCACGCGGGCCCGCCCCCGGATCCGCCCCTGGCTCGACTCGGACCCGCCTGGTCCGGCGCCCTGTCGGGGCTGATCCTCGAGGATGGCGGTCGACTGTCGATCCGCCTGGCCCAGGTGGCTCCGCCCGACGACCCGCTTCAACCGTGGCGATCGCCGTTGGCCGTCCGGGCCGCGTTCCGCTGGGAGCCCATGCGTGCTGCGACCATGCGGCCCAACGAGCTCGCGGACACCGTCCTGGCCGGCTTTCGGCGAGCCGTCGAGGCCCTCGCCCGACCCTGATCGGGGCAAGCCCGGCGCCGACAGCGTGACCGGCGCGTACGCGCGCTGGCGCACGTGGCGCCCTCCGGCCGCTCGCCCGGAGCGCCCGGGGTAGACTCTGCGCCACGTGAAGAATCTGTTCGACGAGTTCATGGAGGAGCTCCGTCGTCGCCAGGAGGCCCAGGCCTCCGGTGACGACCCGAACGCTCGCCCGGCCCGCCAGCAACGGTCGGACGACCGCGACGACGGAACGAATCCGACCGACGGCGACGACGCCCCCGACGACGCGGCCGTCGACGACGAGCGCGCCGACGACGAGCGTGCCGACGGTGGCGACACCGTGGACGACGAGGCCGCGGCTCGAGACGATCCCGACGAGGCCCAGCCGCAGCCGATCCACTACCAACGCCGTCGCGCCGGCCGCGGATCCGGCGGCCGTGGTCCTTGCGGACCGGGCCGACCGCGATCGGGCCCCGGAGGCCCACAGGACGGAGCCCCGCGCCTGCGCGATCGACTTCGCGGGATCGGACTGGGCTTCATCATCCTCGCGATCTTCGTGATCATCACCCTGGCGGGCGTCCTGCTCGACCTGGTCACGGACGCCATCTGGTACCGGAGCGTCGGCTTCGACGCCGTCTTCTTCACGCGGCTCGGGACCCAGGCGGCGCTCTTCATCGGAGTGCTGGCGGCAGTCCTCCTGTTCCTCGGCCTCAACGTCTGGCTGGCCGGTCGTCTTGCGCCCCCGCCGGACCCCGAGCGGGTCGGCTCGGTGGGAGGGTTCGCGGCGAGGCTGGCCGAGGCCTTCGGCGTGGAGGGAACACAGACTGGTCGCGGCCCCGATGGCAGGTCGCGGTTCGGGACGGCCGGGTTCGGCGGCGGCGGGCAGGCCCGGACGATCACGTTCGAGCCGGACGAGATGCCCGATCTGGTCCCGATCCTGCGCTGGGGCATCGTCGCCCTGGCCGTCCTGATCGCCCTGGCGACCGCGGCATCGGCGGCCGGCCAATGGGAGACCGTCCTGCTGTGGCGAAACCAGGTCCCGTTCGCGGCGAGCGGGCCGCCGGTGGTGGATCCCATATTCGGCAGGGACGTCAGCTACTACCTCTTCGAGCTCCCCTTCCTGCGGGCCGGCCAGGCGCTGGTCAACGGCCTGTTGATCGCGGCGCTCGGGTTGAGCATCGGACGGTACCTCCTGGCCGGCGCACGGGGCGGCCTGGCGCTCACCACCCAGATGCGGCTGCACCTGGCGATCCTGGGTGGCCTGTACCTGTTGTCGGTGGCGGTCGGCTACCAGCTCGACAAGCTGGAGCTCGTCTACAGCACCCAGGGCATCACCCTCGACCCTGCGGCGGGGATCCGGGCCGTCGGTGTCAGCTTCACGGACCAGAACGCCCGGTTCCTGGCCTTCGACGTGCTGACCGCGATCTCGGCGTTCGCCGGCGCGTTCCTGGTCATCGGTGCTTTCACCCGGGCGATGTGGCCGCTCGGCGCGGTCGTCATCGTATGGTTCAGCGCCTCGGTGGTATTGGGCACGATCTATCCCGGACTGGTCCAACGGATCAGCGTGGAGCCCGACCAGCTGAACCGGGAGACGCCGTTCATCGCCAACAACATCCGGATGACCCGCATCGGCTTCGACGTGGCGGACTGGGAGCGACGCGACTACTCAGGTGAGGCGCCGCTCACGCCCGAGGCGATCGCCAACGAGGACGCCACCTTCCAGAACGCCCGCCTGTGGGATTACCGTCCGCTTCGAGACACGCTGGATCAGCTCCAGACGGTCCGCCAGTACTACCACTTCACCGACGTCGACACGGACCGCTACGATCTCACGGGAACGACCCGCCAGGTGATGTTGTCGGCACGAGAGCTCGCACCGGAGAACAATCCCCAGGGCGGGACCTGGGTCAACCAGCGGATCACCTTCACCCACGGCATCGGGTTGGCGATGGTCCCGGTCAACGAGGCGACCGAGGGTGGGCTGCCGCGGCTGATCGTTCGCGACCTGCCGCCAGTGTCGACGGCGGGTGCGCCGGAGATCAAGGAACCGCGGATCTACTTCGGTGAGCGCCCCAGCGACTGGATCGTGACCGGCGCGCGGCAGAGCGAGTTCGACTACCCGGTCGGCTCGACCACGACGACCGGCGGCGCCGAGTCGGGCCAGACCACCCGCTGGTCCGGGACGAGCGGCGTGGGCCTCGACACCACCCTGTCGCGGCTCCTGTTCGCCCTCCGCTTCCGCGACCTCGACCTGCTCATCAGCGACCAGGTCACGGCCGACAGCCAGCTCCTGTTCCATC
>JBDTQW010000031.1:0-26659 GCA_039931975.1 Chloroflexota bacterium
ATCGCCCTGATGAGCCGGCTGCGTACCCCGATCGTGGCCGTGATCACGGGCGAAGGCGGCTCCGGCGGGGCGCTCGCGATCGCCGTCGGCGACGTGGTCATCGCCCTCGAGAACGCCGTCTACTCGGTCATTTCGCCTGAGGGTTGTGCTGCGATCCTGTGGCGCTCTCCCGACCAGGCGGCGACCGCAGCGGCTGCGATGAAGATGACCGCCATCGACCAGCTCGCCCTGGGCGTCGTCGATCTCGTCGTCGAGGAGCCCGAGGGCGGTGCCCAGAACGATCCTGCGACCACTGCGGCGCGGCTCAAGGAGGCCATCATCACCCAGCTCGAGCTGCTCGAGGCGCGCCCGCTCGACGAGCTCCTCGAGGCCCGCTATCGGCGGTATCGTTCCCTCGGGCCATACGCGACCATCGCGACGGCCGAGGTGCCCCCACCGGAGCGCCCCGGCCTGGCCGATCGCTTGCGCAACTTCATCGGCGGCAGCCGAGCTGCCATGGGGCTCCCGCCGGCCGGTCGTCCGATCGACGTGCCGCCGGTCCGCGAGGAGGACTGATCGATGGCGAACAAGGGACACGACGCCGCTGAGCGGCTGACCGACCATGCCGCCATCGACACCTTGACCGACGAGCTGATCCCGGCGCTGATCGCCAAGCTGGGCGCCAGCGGGCTTAGCGAGATCGAGGTCCGCGAAGGCGCCTGGAAGGTTCGACTCCGCCGCCCTGCGGATGGCACCGTGCCCGGCCACCCCGGCGGACGGCGCAGCGGCGAGCGCAGCAGTCGCGGTGGGGCGACCGGCGGACCCTCGATCGGTGCGGGTGCAGGAGCCGGCCGGCCCACGCTCACCCCGGTCGGACCCGGGCGCCAGGCGAGCGGGTCCGACGACGGCGACGGGCGCACCGGGGTGGCCGATGCCGGCGGGGACACGGGTGGGCGTGCTCGGGACCCATTCCGGGCGGTCGCGACCTCCCCGGCGGTCGGGTTCTATCAGCCGCGTCCCGGCATCGTCGCCGGCTCGCGGGTCCGGACGGGCGACCCGATCGGCGCGGTCGACGTCCTCGGCGTCCCGACCGAGGTCGTCGCACCGGCCGACGGCATCGTGGGGGCCAGCATGATCGAGCCCGGCGAGGCCGTCGAGTACGGCCAGGAGCTCGTCTGGGTCGAGCTCCTGTCGAGCGCCCCGGCTGCCGACATCACGATCGAGTCCTGACCCATGAGGCCGGGCTGATGTTCCAGAAGATCCTCATCGCAAATCGCGGCGAGATCGCCGTCCGGGTCCTGCGGGCGTGCCGGGCCCTCGGGGTCGAGGCCGCGGTCGTCTACAGCGAGGCCGACCGGGACTCGCTGGCGGTGCGCCTCGCCGACGAGGCGATCTGCATCGGGCCGGCGGACGCCAAGCGAAGCTACCTGTCCGCTCCGGCCGTGATCAGCGCGGCGATCGTCACCGGTTGCGACGCGATCCACCCCGGCTATGGCTTCCTGTCCGAGGACGAAACGTTCGCCGAGGTCGTTCGCGCCCACGACCTGACGTTCATCGGGCCACCGCCCCAGATCCTCGACCGGTTCGCCAGCAAGGAGGCCACTCGGAGCCTCCTCGGTGGCTACGGCCTGTCGACGATCCCCGGCTCGAACGGGATGATCCGTGACGAGCTGCACGCCCTGGAGGAGGCCGAGCGGGTCGGCTATCCGATCGTGATCAAGCCGAGCGCCGGCGGTGGTGGCAAGGGCATGCGCATGGTCCGCTCCGCGCGCGAGCTCGAATCCTCGATCAAAGTCTGCCGCTCCGAGGCCAAGGCCGCCTTCGGCGACGACTCGCTCTATCTCGAGAAATGGCTCGACGACACCCGCCATGTCGAGGTCCAGGTGGTGGTCGATCGATTCGGCACCGGGGTCCACCTCGGCGAGCGCGACTGCTCCGTCCAGCGACGCCACCAGAAGATCCTCGAGGAGGCGCCCACCCCGGCGCTGTCGCCCGCGGCCCGCAGCGAGCTCGCCGAGCGCGCGATCCGGGCGGTCGTGGCGGCCGGCTACGAGAACGTCGGAACCCTCGAGTTCCTGGTCGACCGCGACGGCGACGCGTACTTCATCGAGATCAACTGCCGGATCCAGGTCGAGCACCCCGTGACCGAGATGCTCACCGGGATCGACCTCGTGGCCACCCAGATCCGGATCGCCGCCGGCGAGCCCCTCGGCTTCAGCCAGGCCGACGTCGAGGTCCGCGGCCACGCCATCGAGATGCGGATCAACGCCGAGGACGTCGACCACGACTTCCGGCCGAGCGCCGGTGTCGTCGAGAGCTACCTGGCCCCCGGTGGGCCGGGGGTCCGGATGGACTCGCACCTGTACGCCGGCTACGAGGTCCCGCCGTTCTACGACTCGCTCCTGGGCAAGCTCATCGTCTGGGGCCGCGATCGGGAGTCGGCCATCGGCCGCGCCCGCGCGGCGCTCGACGAGCTCGTCGTCGACGGCCTGGTCACGAACGTGCCGATCCACCGCGCGCTCCTGCGCAACGACGTCTTCCTCGAGGGCCGGATGACCACGAACCTGCTCGACCGGGTCGGCAGCGCCGCGTTCGTGGCCGCGGCTGAGCGGCGTTGAGCGGGGCGACACGCTCACCGGCCGAAGCGGACTGGATGCAGACCTGCATGGACCGCCCGCAGGATGGCGGCCCGACCCGTCAGACTTGGCCACATCCCCGGCCCTGCACATGGAGTCGCCCGTGACCGACCTCGAGGCCGCCGCCTCGCCCGCGCCCCCGACGACGATCCACACGGTTCGCGAGATCGAGGCGCTGATCCCACACCGCTGGCCGTTCCTGCTGGTCGACCGGATCGTCGAGTACGACCCCGAGGCGGCCCGGATCGTGGGGCTCAAGGGCGTGACCGCGACCGAGTGGTTCTTCCAGGGCCACTTCCCGGGCCTGCCAGTCATGCCCGGCGTCCTCCAGGTCGAGGCACTGGCCCAGACGATGGCCGTCTACGTGGCCAAGCAGCCCGGCTTCGGCGACCGGATCGGGCTGTTCGGCGGGATCGACGACTGCCGCTTCAAGCGGGTCGTGCTCCCGGGCGACACGCTCCGACTCGAGGTCACCATGGACAAGCTGGGACGTCGCTTCGGGCGTGGCCGTGGGGTCGCCTCGGTGGATGGCGAGGTCGCCTGCGAGGTGACCATCAGCTTCATCATCCCGGACGCCTCGGTGCTGCGCTGATGACCCGGCTGGCCCTGTTCGGCGACATCCACGGCAATGCGCTGGCGCTCGCGGCCGTGCGCAAGACCGTCAAGGCCAGCAAGCCCGACGCGGTGCTCATCGCCGGCGATCTCGTCCTCAACGGACCGGAGCCGGCCGCCACTGTCGACGCGCTGCGCGAGCTCGAGGCGGACGGAGCGCTGGTGATCCAGGGCAACACCGACATCGCCGTCGCCGACTTCGACTACGCCGCGGCCTTCCCGTGGCTGACCGAGGGCGTCCCCGAATCGATCCGCGCGGCGGCGGAATGGGCCCATGACGAGCTCGGCGCCGAGCGGCTCGACTGGCTTCGCCGCCTGCCGTCCGAGCGTCGCCTGCGTCGCGAGGAGATGCTCGTGCTGGTCTGCCATGGCTCGCCCGGCTCGCAGACCGCCGGGTTCGACCCCATGCTCGACCCGAACATCACCCTCGAGCGGGTCTCGCAGACCGATGCCCGGGTCATCGGCTGCGGCCACACTCACGTGCCCGAGGTCCGCGACCTGGGCTGGAAGATGATCGTCAACTCCGGCAGCGCCGGCTACGTCTTCGACGGCGACCCGACCGCCTCGTGGGCGCTGATCGAGCTGTCCGACGGCGAGGTTCGGGCCGAGATTCGGCGGGCCGAATTCGACACGATGGCCGTCTCCAACGCGATCTCCGCGCGCGGCCTGCCCGGCGACGTCTACCGGGCGGCCACGGTCCGTACCGGGAAGCTCGTACGGTGAGCGCAGCAGCGCCCTGGCCCGCCCCGCGGCGGGTCGTCGTGACCGGGATGGGCATGCTCAGCGCCCTCGGCAACGACGTCAGCTCGACCTGGGATGGGCTCGTCGCGGGACGCTCGGGCATCCGCCGGACCGCCGCGTTCGATCCGTCGCGACTGACCTCGCAGATCGCCGGCGAGGTACAGGACTTCGACCCGAGCGCGGTCCTCGACCGCAAGGACATGCGGCGGATCGACCGCTACATCCAGTTCGCCCTGGTCAGTGCCCGACAGGCACTCGACGATGCGGGTCTGCCGGGTCGGCTCGAAGGCACCCTCGCGGAGCGGACCGGGGTGATCGTGGGTTCCGGCCTGGGCGGGGTCAACACGCTCTTCGACAACGTCCTGCTCATGGCCGAACGCGGCCCGGACCGGATCAGCCCGTTCTTCATCCCCATGGGCATCGCCAATGTCGGCGCGGGCCAGGTCGCCATCGCCTTCGGGCCGACCGGACCGAACTTCGCCACGGTGTCGGCCTGCGCGACAGGCGGGCACGCCATCGGCGAGTCCTGGGAGACCATCCGGCGGGGCGATGCCGACGTGATGATCGCCGGCGGGGTCGAGGCGGCCGTCCACGAGGCGTCGATCGGCGGGTTCTGCTCGATGAAGGCGCTCTCGACCCGGAATGACGATCCGGCCGGCGCATCCCGCCCGTTCGACAAGGGCCGGGATGGGTTCGTCATCGGCGAGGGCGCCGGGACCCTCATCGTCGAGGCGCTCGAGCATGCCCAAGCCCGGGGGGCGACCCCGCTGGCCGAGATCGTCGGCTACGGGGCCACCGCCGACGCCAGCCACATCACCCTGCCGGCTCCCGGCGGCATCGGGGCCGTGCGCGCAGCCCGACGGGCGCTCGAGAAGGCCGGTCTCGAGCCCACCGCGATCGACCACGTCAACGCCCACGCGACGTCCACTCCGGAGGGCGACAAGGCCGAGCTCCAGGCGATCAAGACGATCTTTGGCGATCACGCCTCGAAGCTGGCGATCACGGCCAACAAGTCGATGATCGGGCACACGCTCGGGGCGGCGGGGGCGATTGAGGCGATCGCCTCAATCCTCACGATCCGGACCGGGATCATCCCGCCCACGATCAACCTGGTCGACCCCGACGAGGAAGCCGCGGGCCTCGACCTCACCCCGCTGAAGGCCGGGCGGCGCGAAGTGAAGACCGTCCTGTCGAATTCGTTCGGGTTCGGCGGCCAGAACACCGCGCTGGTGTTCACGAGGTTCGAGGAATGACCGACGAGCTCGAGCGATCCAGCGCGGGTGACCCGGTGATCCCCCCGCCCGCGCTCGTGCCCGCGCCCGCCGGGCCCGACGGGTCGCTGCTCGCCATCCTTGATCGGCTGACCGCCCTGCTCGAGCGGAGCGACCTGACCGAGATCGAGGTCGAGTCCGGCAGGACCGGGCTGGTCCTGCGCAAGGTCGTGGGGGTGGCCGCCGCGGCCGCGCCGGCCGGTCCGGCGACCGCGGCCGGGGGGTCGCCCTCCAGCGCGAACGACGGCGGGCAGGCGACCGCTCTTGCAGCGCCTGGCCGGCCGTCGGTCAAGGCGCCCCTGACTGGCATCTTCTATGCCTCGCCGGGCCCGGGGTCGGCCGCCTATGTCCAGGTCGGCGGCGAGGTCGCGGTCGGCCAGGTCATCGGCCTGATCGAGGCGATGAAGCTGTTCAATGAGATCAAGAGCGACCTTGCCGGTCGCGTCGTGAAGGTCGTCGCAGAGACCGGCTCGCTGGTCAAGGCCAAGCAGCCGCTCATCGAGGTGGAGCCACTGTGAGCACCGAAGGATCGCGCTACGCCCACGTCACCGGCTGGGGCCGCTACGCGCCGGCGGGCGTCTTGACGAACGCCGACCTGGAGAAGATGGTCGACACCAGCGATGAGTGGATCCGAAGCCGGACCGGCATCCGCGAGCGGCGGGTCGCAGCCGCCGACGAGACGACGGCGTCGATGGCCGCGGTGGCGGCGAAGCGGGCGATCGCCGAGGCCGGCCTCGAGCCCGACGACATCGACATCATCCTGCTGGCGACGCTCACCCCCGACTACTGGATGCCCTCCACTGCGGCCCTGGTCAAGGAGGCGATCGGCAACAACCGGGCGTTCGCCATGGATGTCTCGGCAGCGTGCTCGGGCTTCGTCTACGCGTATTCCGTCGCCCAGGCCTATATCACGAGCGGGATGGCCCGCCACGTCGTGGTCATCGGCGCCGAGCTGCTCACCCGGTTCCTCGACTACACCGACCGGAACACCTGCATCCTGTTCGGCGACGGGGCCGGTGCGGTCGTGCTGTCAGCGGCGGAGGAGCCCGGTGGCGGCCTCGGGATCGAGCTCACGACCGAGCCGCAGGGCGCCTACATGATCTGGCTGCCGGCCGGCGGGGCGAAGAGCCCGCCTTCTGCGGAGACGGTCCGGCGCGGCGAGCATTACGTCCGGATGGAGGGCCGCGAGACCTACCGTTTCGCGACCCGGACGCTGGCGTCCACCGCGCTGGCGGCGGTCGCCAAGGCGGGACTCCAGCCGTCGGACATCGACCTGTTCATCCCGCACCAAGCCAATATCCGGATCATCCAGTCGGTGGCCGATGGCCTGGGCCTGCCCATGGACAAGATGTTCGTGAACCTGGACAAATATGGCAATACCTCGGCGGCGTCGATCCCGATCGCCCTGGCCGAGGCCGTCGACTCCGGCCGGGTCAAGGTCGGCGACCACGTCGTCATCGTCGCTTTCGGCGCCGGCTTCACCTCCGGTGCAGTGGCCATCGAGTGGACCGCCGACCCGTCCCGCGGCGCGCTCGCAGAGACGATCCGGGCCGAGGACGTCCGGGTCCGCCTGCCCGTCGATTGGGATTCGGTCGACCCGATCCCTGCCGCCCTTGCCGACATCCTCGCCCGACCGGTCGGACCCGGAGTCGAGCTCGACCTCGAGGACGTGGTACCGGGCGAGCCGGATCACGCCCCGAACCGCACCGAGATCCACGCATGATCGAGCTGGACGGCAAGGTCGCCCTGGTCACCGGCGGCGCGCGGGGGATCGGTCGGGGGATCGCGCTCCGGCTCGCCCAGCAGGGCGCAGACGTGGCGTTCAGCTATCGAGGCAACGCGGAGGCGGCCACGGCGACCGCCGGCGAGATCGAGGTGCTCGGACGCCGAGCCCTGGCGATCCAGGCCGACGTCAAGGAGCCCGAGGCGGCCGAGGCCGTCGTCAAGCAGACCCTCGAGGCCTTCGCCAAGGTCGACATCCTGGTCAACAACGCCGGGATCACCCGCGACGACCTGATCATGCGGATGAGCGTGGAGGCCTGGCGCGAGGTCCTCGAGACGAACCTGTTCGGGGCCTTCTACATGACCAAGGCCGTCACCCGGCCGATGCTCAAGGCCAGGGCCGGTCGGATCATCAACATCACCAGCGTCTCCGGGCAGGCCGGCCAGATGGGTCAGGCCAATTATTCGTCGGCCAAGGCCGGCCTGATCGGGCTGACCAAGGCGACGGCCCGCGAGCTGGCTTCGCGCGGGATCACCGCCAACGCCGTCGCGCCCGGCTTCGTCCTGACCGAGCTCACCCAGGACCTGCCCGAGGCGCTCCAGGCCGAGATCATCGCCCGCACGCCGCTCGGCCGCTTCGGCAAGACCGACGAGATCGCCAGCGCCGTCGCGTTCCTGGCGTCGGACGACGCCGCCTTCATCACCGGCCAGGTGCTGGCCGTGGACGGCGGCCTGGTGATGATGTAGGAGCCCGCCTCAGCCGAGCTGGATCCCGATTGCGCCGAGCAGCGAGGTGCCAAGGAGGAACAGGTCGAGGGCGACGACCAAGCCGACCGCGCCCCACGCGACGATGTTGGCCCGGCGCCCGTTGGCATGGCGGCCCATCAGCCGCCGGTCGTTGACCAGCAGGACCATGAAGACCAGGACGATCGGCAGGAGCAGGCCCTGCAGGTTCTGCGAGGCGAGGATGAGCGGCAGCAGATCGATCCCCGGCAGCAGGACGATGGCCGCGCCGACCACCAGGACCAGGGTGTAGATCGCGAAGAACGCCCGCGCGTCGCCGAACCGCTGGCCGACGCCGGACTCCCAGCCGAACGCCTCGCAGATCACGAACGCCGTCGAGATCGGCATGATCGTCGCGGCGAGCACGCCCGCGGCGAACAGGCCGACCGCGAAGAGCAGCCCGGCGAGCTGACCGGCGACCGGCTCGAGGGCCCTGGCGGCGTCACCCGCCGACTCGATCGTCCCGCCGGTGGCATGGATCGTGGCCGCCGTCGCGACCACGATGAAGATCGCGATGACGTTCGTCCAGATCGCCCCGCCCACGGCATCGAGCTGCTCGAGCTTGAGCTCTTCCTCGTCGATGCCCTTCTCTGCCACCGCGCTCTGAAGGTAGAACTGCATGTACGGGGTGATCGTGGTGCCGACGACCGCGACCATGAGCAGCAGGATCCCCGGCGACGGATCGAGATGGGGCGTGACGAGCGCCCGACCGACCACTCCCCAATCGGGATGGGCCAGGACAGCCGACGCGATGTAGGTCACGAAGACCAGGGCAAGGCCGAGGAAGACCCGCTCCAGCGTGCGGTAGCTGGCGAACAGGACGAGGCCCCAGATCAGGAACGCGACGGCCGGCACCACCAGGTACCGCCCGAGCCCGAAGATCTCCAGCGCCGCCGCCGCCCCGGAGAACTCGGCGACCGTGTTGGCCATGTTGGCGACGAGCAGCACGAGCATTACGAACGCGGTCCAGCGGACGCCGAACCGGTCCCGGATCAGGTCGCTCAGCCCCTGCCCGGTCACCACCCCTAAGCGGGCGGCCATCTCCTGGACGATCGCCAGGATGACGATCGTGATCGGGAACAGCCACAGCAGGGCCAGGCCGGTCCGGGCGCCCAATACGCTGTAGGTGGCGATCCCACCGGCGTCATTGCCGACGACGCCGGAGATGAGCCCGGGCCCCATGACCGCCAGGAACGCGATGAGGCCGCGCCGGCCGCGGAACCGGCCACGCAGGCGGAGGCCTTCACCCCCCAGGATCCGATCGCGCAGCCGACCCAGCCAGCCGGGGCGGCGTGGCTGGACGATCCGACCGCGCAGCCGGATCGTCGGCGGCGAACCGGCGGCAGAGCCCGCGACGGCCCCGGCCACCGCACCCGGAACGCGCTCGACGGCATGCTTGGCCCCGGCGCCCGCCTTCCGGGCAACCCGCCGGACCGGCGGCAGCTGGGGCATCCTCGGCTCGGCCTACTTCCTGGCGAAGAGGCGCGGCAATCGCCTCTTCCAGGCCGTCGGCAGGACCGCGTCGATCGCGTCGTCGACGGTGACGATGCCGACCAGCTTTCCATCGTTGTCGACAACGGGCACGGCCAGCAGGTTGTAATGGGCGACGACCTCGGCCACCTCGTCCTGGTCGGCCATCACCCCGACCGCGACCGGCTCCTTGATGATGACGTCGCTGATCGGCGAATCCGGGGGGGCGACGATGAGATCGCGCAGCGACAGCACGCCGACCAGCCGTTCGTCGTCGTCGACCACGTAGACGTAGTAGATCGTCTCGGCGTCGGGCTCGAGCTCGCGCAGACGCTCGATCGTGGCGCCGGCGGTCAGGGTCGCGGGTACCGCCACGAATTCGGTGGTCATGATCCCCCCGGCGGTGTCCTCCGGATAGGCGAGGAGCTCCTGGACCTCGGCCTTCTCGTCGGACTCCATGAGGGCGAGGATCTCGTCGCGGGACTCGTCCGACAGGTCGGCCACCACGTCGGCGGCGTCGTCCGGGCTCATCTCCTCGAGGATGTCTGCGGCTCGCTCCGGGGGTAGGTCCTCGAGGACCTCGACCCGGGTGTCCGGCTCCATCTCCTCGATGGCGTCCGCCACGGCCTCATCGTCGAGCGAGGCCAGGACTCCGGCCCGGTCGCGCGGCGAGAGCTGGTCGATGATGTTGGCCAGGTCGGCGGGGTGGAGCTCGGCCAGGCCCTGGTGGGGGACCCGCAGCTTGATCGAGGCGATCGAGGTCTCGACCGGGTCGACATCCTCCCAATCGATGAAGCGCTCGGGGATCGGCCGGCCGAGGCCGCGGGCGAAGCGCCGTGCCCCGGATTCCAGGCCCAGCCGGCGCAGGAGGCCGGCGGCGCCGACGTCCACCGCGACCAGGCGCAGGATACCGTCGATCTCGTCGAAGCGCAGGTCGTTGACCCGCACGACCTTGCGTCCGTCGATGTCGACGATCTGCTTATCCATCAGGTCGGCCCGAGGCAGGATCTCGTCCGAACGCTGGCGGAACGGCTCGATGTCGATGGTCTGGGCGCGCAGCCGCGCGCCGGCCGCGTCGAGCGACTCGACCGAGGTCAGGGGCACGAAGATCCGGCGCCCGTGGTCCGTCTCCACGACGATCCCGGTGACCGGGGGATAGCGCTCGCCGACCGCGACGATCAGGTCGGCGACCTTGCCGATCGGGTCGCCGTTCCGATCGCGGACCGGCTGCCCGATCACCTGGCTCATGTAGAGCATCTGCCACCTCGCGGCGGGATCCGTCCCGCTCGCCGGTGGGGACGCCCGGTGCGGGCGTCGGCCGTCAGAGGGCGGGGCGGACCGGGTTCGATCCGGCGGCGTGATGGACGCCGCGGAGACTGGGTCCTGGCTCCACGAGTGGAGTCATCCTCCGTTGCTGGTTGGGCGGCTCAGGCACGCGCGACGAACCTCGCTGACGCCTCCTGGACCGTGGCCGAGTGTAGTCGTCCGCCGATCAGGCGGTCAACCGGCCACGACACGGTCTCGGCAGCCTCGGTGCGAGCCTATTCGGTCGCCACCAGCGTCCGCGCGCGCCCGCGGATGTAGTACCAACGCCGCGCCGAGTAGGACGACAGGCGACCCCGGCCGGTACCAAGTGGGAGGCGCTCGCAGACGGGTCGGATGGGACGATGCGACGTGATGCAGGTCCCGTCCGAGCGTCAGTCCCTGGCACCGGGCCCGACGGCCTCGAGCGCGCGAACCGAAGATCCGGCGCCCCACGAGGGACGCCTGGTCCCGCCCGACCTCGTGGCCGACGTGCCCATGGCCGACATGCCCGTCGCCGACCTGCTGTTGGCCGACGCGCCGTCAGCCGACGTGCCCCCGACCGAGACTGTCGTGGTCGGGGCCGATGGGCCGCCGTCCGAGGCGCCCCCGGCCGAGTCCGCCGAGGATCGCGAAACGCGGGGCCCGGTCGCGAAGGCCACCCGCAAGGGAGGGCCGCTGGCGACGTCGCTGCCGACCACGCTCCTGGCCGTGGTTGCCCTGCTCGCCTATGCGGCGGTGCGCGCCGTCGTCGAGATCAACGATCCGCTCGAGGTCGGCCTTGCCTCGGTTCCACTGTTCTTCGCGGCGGCCTTCCTGACGGCCCGCCGGGCGCTAATGGTCGGCCTCGGGACGATCGCCGTGACGCTCCTGCCGATAGCCCTCTACAGCACCGCCTGGACGATCACCGACACCGCCATCGTGGCCCAGCTGGCGACGCTCGCGCTGGCGGCAACGGTCCTCCGTGCGGCGATGCTCCGGGCGGCCCGATCGGCGGCCCGATCGGCGGCTCGCGAGACGGCCCACGAGGCCCTCCTGACCGACCGGCTGGAGGCGGTGCTGGGGATCGCCGAACGACTGACCACGACGCTCGACCGCGACGCGATCCTGCAGACGATCGTGACCGAGGTCAACCGGGCGCTGGAGACGGACGGCACGACGATCCGGATCCTCCGCGACGACCAGGCGGTGGTCGTGGCCTCGGCCGGGATCGGCCAGGACGTGGTCGACCGACTGCCCGCCCTGGGGAAGGACGAGGCGTGGTTCGGGCAGCTCGTTCGCGACCGCCGGCCGATCGTCGATGATGGCTTCGCCCGTCCGATTGGGGGCGCAGGCCAGCGCGCCCGGGTCATCGACGCCGGTTCGTCGATCGCCGTCCCCCTGATCATCGACGACCGGGTCATCGGTTCTCTCACCGCATTCACCAACCACCCCCGGTCCTGGTCGGCGCCGGACATCGAATTCGCCGTGGCCGTCACGACCCATGCGGCCCTCGCCATCCACAACGCCGACCTGTTCGCCCAGACCAAGAGCTGGGCCGGTCAGCTGGCGGTGCTCCAGGCGGCCTCGGGCCGGATGACCAGGCAGAACACGCTCGCCTCGGTCGGCCGGGCCATCGTCGAAGAGGTCGGCAAGGTCATCGATTACCACAACTGCCGCGTGTACCTCATCGAGGAGCCCGACGACATGGTGCCGATCGCGTTCGAGGGCCGCGTCGGTGCCTACGAGATCGTCGACATGGCCCTGCTGCGGACGAAGGTGGGCGAGGGGTTCACCGGCTGGGTGGCCGCGACCGGTGAGCCGCTCCTGGTCGGCGATGCCATGGCCGACCCGCGAGGCGCCAAGATCGCCGGCACCGACGACATCGACGAGTCGATGATCTGCGTCCCGATGCGCTATGACGAGCGGATCATCGGGGTCATCACCCTTTCGAAGCTGGGCCTGCGCCAGTTCGACCGGGACGACCTGCGCCTCCTGTCCATCCTCGCCGATCAGGCCGCCACCGCCGTTGAATCGGCGCGCCTGTTGAGCCGCAGCGATCGCCTCGCCAGCGAGCTCCGGCGCCTCCTCGACATGAGCAGCGCGCTCGCCCAGAGCCTCGACCCGAGGGAGGTCGCCATGCTCATCGCCGAGCACATGGTCGACGCCATGGGCGTGGACGAGTGCGCCATCAGCTGGTGGGACCGGCCGGGCGACCAGCTGCTCACCATGGGCCATTACCCGCCGGTCGCCGATGACGTGATCCAACCCGTGTTCGAACTCAAGGCGTTCCCAGAGACGAGGCGCGTCCTTGCCCAGCAGGTGACCGTGATCGTGCGGGTCGGCGACCCCGATGCGGACCCGGCTGAGGTGGCCTATCTCCGCTCGGAGGGGGAAGTGGTCTCCGCGATGTTGCCGCTGGTGGCCAAGGGTCGCTCGATCGGCCTGGTCGAGCTGATGAGCCGGACCGACGTGGTCCTCGACCAGCCGGCCCTCGAGCTGGCCAGCACGATGGCTAACGAAGCGGCGATGGCGCTCGAGAATGCACGTCACTACCAGGATGCGCGCGAACTCGCCGACCGCGACCAGTTGACCGGCTTCTACAACCACCGCTATCTGCACCAGCGCCTCGGTGAGGAGATCGTCCGCGCGCAGCGCTCGAAGTCACCGCTGGCGCTGCTCATGATCGACCTCGACGACTTCAAGCTGGTGAACGACACCTTCGGTCACCAGTTCGGCGACCGCGTCCTGGCCTGGTCGGCGGAGCAGATTCGCTCGACCTTGCGGATCAGCGACGTGTCAGCTCGCTACGGCGGCGACGAGTTCGCGATCATCCTGCCGGACACCGACCGCGAAGCCGCGGGGCACGCCGCCGACCGGATCGTGGCCGCCCTCCGCGAGCGTCCCTTCGAAAGCCCGGATCGCGGCTCGGTCCCGATCGATGCGTCGATCGGGGTTGCCGCCTTCCCGGTCGACGGGCGGACCGGTCGCGAGCTCATCGCGACCGCCGACGTGGAGATGTACCGGGTGAAGCTGGCCAGCGGCACCGGCTCGCCGGCGACCTCGTCGAGCGGAGCGAGCGTGGGGCGGCACGAGCCCGTCGGCGTCCGGGCAACGCCGGGTCGGGCCCGCCTGGGCCTGGTCCGGACACGTGGCGCGGAGCAGCTCGAAGAGGCCGATCCGATCGCCGACTGACGGCCTCGGGGCGCCTGCCAGGACTTTGGTCCGGGGTCCTTCCAGCCGAAAGTACCATCCCGCGGTGCTGGACGAACGGGTGTTCGCAAGTGCATCCTGGGGAGGACGTGGCCGGCACCCTGCGCAGCTCGCTCGACGCGCGCTCCACCGGCCCTAGCGACCCCCGACTTCGGACGAGCTGGCGTGTGCTCACGAGCTCCTTCGCGCTGCTCGGCCTGGCCGGCCTGGCCGCGATCGCCGCGAATCCAGGCCAGTCGATCAGCGTGGTCGTCCTGGCGTCGGCCATCACGGCCGGCGTCGCAGCTGTCATCTACCAGCGTTCGGCTGCGGCGCTGGAGGCGGGACGGCGCACCGAGGCGGAGATCCTCGCCCGGATCCTCCAGGGGTTGTCGCGCTCGGCCTCGGCCGAGGGCATCGTCCAGGCGCTCCTTGCCGAGCTCGGTCGGGGGACGGGCGCCGACCACACGGTCGTGGTTCGCCGGCGGATCGGCGAGCGGTCCCTGGAGGCGTCTCTCGCGGGGGCCCGCCCCGAAGATCCGAGCGCGACCATCCAGCTGCCGATCGCCGACCTGGCGATCGGCACCGACGACGGGCCGGGATCGGCCGGTCAGCGCATCGAGGCCCAGGTCCGCACCGGCTTCGGCCTGAGCCACACCCTGACGGCGCCGCTGGGGACCGCGCGCGGGGTGATCGGAGCGATCGTCCTGGCCCGCCGCACCGACGAGCCGTGGTCGGCCGGATCGCGGCGGATCCTCCAGGCCGCGGCGCTCGAAGCTGCGGCTGCGCTCGAGCGGGTCGAGTCCCACCGGGACGCGGAGGCTCGCGCCTCGACCGACGTGCTGACCGGCCTCCCGAACCGGCGCTACTTCGACGAGTTCTGCGGCCTGCTGGCCGAGCGCCGCCGGGCCGACGACGCGGTCGGCATCCTGATGGTCGACCTCGACCACTTCAAGCGAGTCAACGACCGGTTCGGCCACGACGTCGGCGACGCGGTCCTGCGGGCCGTCGCGCGCGTGATCGCCGGCGCCGTCCGCGACGACGATGTCCCGGCCCGCTACGGAGGCGAGGAATTCGTGGTCCTGCTGCGCAATCCGTCGGCCCGGGTGGCGCTCGAGATCGCCGAACGGATCCGCGTGGCGATCGCCGGGCTCGACCTCCGCGCACTCGGGCCGGGCCCGATCAGCGCGTCGGTGGGCGCGGCGGTACAGGTCGACGCGGAGCAGCCGATCGCCGACCTTTTGGCCGATGCCGACCGGGCGCTCTACCGCGCCAAACGGGCTGGCCGCGACCGGGTTGTCGCCGCCTGACCCGGCGACCCGGCGGGAGCCAGCCCCGGATCCCGCCGCCCGATACCATCGGTCCGTGGAACCCGACGATGACGTTCCGATCCTGACCAACGGCGAGCTGGCCCGGATCTTCCATGACATCGGCGACATGCTCGAGGTCCAGGGCGAGCTCGTGTTCAAGACGGTGGCCTACCACCGGGCCGCCGATGCGATCGCCCACAGCCCGACCGAGCTCGTGCCGGCGTACCGCGCGGGCGCGCTGCCCAAGGTCGCCGGGGTCGGCCAGGCGATCAGCGACAAGATCGCCGAGCTGGCCAAGACGGGGCGGCTGGCCTTCTACGACCGGCTCGTGGCCGAGGTCCCGCCCAGCCTCGTCGAGTTGCTGCGCGTGCCCGGGGTCGGACCACGGACCGTCAAGATCCTTCACGAGGGGCTCGCGATCGACAGCCTCGAGGACCTCCGCCAGGCGGCCGAGAGCGGGTCGCTTCGTTCGGTCAAGGGCCTGTCTGAGAAGACCGAGCAGTCGATCCTGGAGGGCATTGCGGCGCTCGGCGCCCGCGAGACACGGATGCTCCTCGGCGCGGCTGAGGAGCTCATCGAGACCCTCATCGGTGAGCTGCGCGACACGCTCGGGCTGATCTCCATGGAGCCGGCCGGCTCGTTCCGTCGCCGGCGCGAGACGATCGGCGACCTCGACCTGCTGGCGGAGACGACCGAGCCCGCCGCGCTGGTCGAACGCTTCACCCGTCTCGGCTCGGTCGATCGGGTCCTGGTGTCGGGCCCGCACAAGGCCACCGTTCGGCTGCTCCGCGGTCCCCAGGTCGACCTGATGATCATGCCGCCCGACACGGCCGGCACCTACCTCATCCATTTCACCGGCGCCAAGGACCACAACGTCCGGCTCCGGGGGCTCGCCCGCGACCGCGGTTGGAGCCTGTCCGAGAAGGGCTTCCTGCGGATCGGCGAGGACGGCGAGCCGCTGACAGGCAACGCGGCGGAGTTGCGCACCTTCCCGACCGAGACCGAGGCGTACCGGTTCCTCGACCTCGACTTCATCGAGCCCGAGCTGCGCGAGGACCGCGGCGAGATCCAGGCTGCTGGGGCCGGGACCTTGCCCCAGCTCGTCCGCCTGGCCGATCTGCGCGGCGACCTCCATTCCCATTCGGACTGGTCGGACGGGGTCCACTCGATCGAGCAGATGGTCGAGGCCGCACGTGCCCGGGGACATGCCTACCAGGTCCTGACCGACCACAGCCAGTCGCTGGCGATCGCACGTGGGCTGACCCCGGAGCGGGTCGAGCTGCAACGCGGGATCATCGCGGGGCTCAACGCCCGCTTCGCCCAGGAGGAGGCCGACGGCCGGGCGCCCGCCGCGACGCCGCCCGAGGGGTTCCGGCTGCTCCACGGCTGCGAACTGGAGATCCGCTCCGACGGCCGGCTCGACTACGACGACGACCTGCTTGCCCGGTTCGACTTCGTCGTGGCCTCCCTGCATGTCGGTCGGCGCCAGCCGCGCGCCCAGCTGACGGAGCGAGTCCTGACCGCGATCCGCAGCCCGCACGTCGACGTCATCGCCCACCCCGCCGGGCGGATGATCCAGAGCCGGGACGACCTCGACCTGGACTGGCAGGTCGTCTACGCCGAGGCCGCCCGGACGGGCACGGTCCTCGAGATGAACGGCTCCGATCATCGCCTCGACCTGTCCGACGTCCGGGCCTCCCGGGCGTTGGCCACGGGCTGCCTCCTGTCACTGGATTCCGATGCCCATCGGATCGAGGAGTTCCACAACCTCGACTGGGCCGTCTCGCAGGCCCGGCGGGCGTGGGTCACGCCGGGCGACGTGCTCAACACGCGCTCCCGGGCCGACCTGCTCGCCTGGGTCGCCGCCAAGCCCGAACGGCTGGCGAGCGGCTAGTTATTCCAGCTCACAACCGACGGGCGGCAGCTTCGAGTGCGCGGTCGGACCACCAGGCCAGGTCGTCGGCGGCGGTGACGCCGGTCGGCAGGACGAGGCCGGCCTCGGCGTCGAGGCCCTTGCGCCAGCCGCGCAGGAGGAGGCCGACGAGCATCGCGAGGTCGACCTGGGCGTCCCAGTCGCCCAACCCGGCGTCCCGCTCGGGATCCAACCCGGAATCCCTGGCCATCGCCGCGACGATCGCGCGATAGCGTTGGAGGGTCGTCTCGGGGCTCTCGGGCAGCTGGGCGACGTTGGACACCAGGAACCATCCGAGCTCGACCGCGACCGGAGCGAAGGTCGCCATCTGCCAGTCGATGAACGCGATGCCCTCGGCCAGCGACGCGACGTTCGAGAGCTTGAGGTCGCCGTGGAGCATCGTCGACGGAAGCTTGTTCAGGGCCGCAACGAGCGGCTGCGGGTCGTCGGCCAGCCGCCGGACGAGACCTCGCGCGGCCCTTGGCGCCTGGCGGTCGAAGGCGTCCCACCCGGCGATGAATCGCTCGCCGACCGGGTTCCCGTCCGCCTGGTAGCCCTCCGCCGCCGGACGCGTCAGCAGCAGGATCCGCTCCGGCAGCAGGCACCACGGCACGCTCCCCTCGGCAGGGACACGTCGCCCGATGAAGTGGAGCCGGGCAGCGGTGGTCAGGACGCTCACCAGGAGCGACTCGGGCAGGCCCGGCTCGAGGCTCGGGCGCTCCCATGCGATGAGCTCGCCCGACAGGTCGGGCATCAGGATCGCCGCTCCGTCCCCGTCCACTGCCGCCCCGAGGTACGGACTCGTCATCCGGATCCAAGCGCTGTCGGGACCGATCGAGGCCAGAGCGTTCGCGAACCAGGACTCGCGCAGGTGGTGGTCCCGCGTGGCGCGGACGATCCAGTCGAGCGCTGCCGACGTCCGCTTGAGGACAAACCTTCGGTCGCCGCGATCGATCAGGCTCAGCGACGACCCGGACCAGCCATCGTGCGGAAAGGGCTCCTCGGGAAGGCAGTCGAGGTCGCTCGCCGCGAGGAGCTCGGGGAGCTGCCAGCGCGCCCACGGCCGGCGCGGATCGATCGGTCGCGCCCGCGCTCTCCGCGAGTCGTGCCGTCCGGACGGAGTCACCGGGATCGGCCGCTCATTGCAGCTGAGGAGCGTCCGGTTCCTCGTCCATGTAGACCACGTGCGGATCGGGGCAGTTTCGGGTCAGCACCACGACTAACGGACGCTGGCCGTCGGCGTTCTCTTCCACGTGGATCTCACCGGCGGGGATGTACACGAAGTCGCCCGCCTGGGCGTCCATCGCCTGCTCAACGCCGGTCGGCCCCCAGGTGTAGTGAGCCCGGCCCTCGAGGATGTAGATCGACGTCTCGCAGGGGCCATGGTGATGGACCCGCGTCTTCGCTCCGGGCGCCGTGGTCACGACCGACGAGTACAGGCCCGCGGAGCCGGTCGTCCGCGCCGAGATGGCGATCGAGCGTTCCATGTCGGCATGCTGGCCGACGGAGGTGAGGCGCTGGGCGGGGGTGACACGGATGGCCATCCGATGCTCCTCTGTCAGGCGGCGATGATACGGGCCGTCGGCGACGGCTACGCTGCGGGCATGTCGGGCCTTGCTGTGAACCTCCCGCGCTTCCCGCTCCTCGATGGTCCGTCGCCGCTCGCCCCGTTGACCCGCCTGTCGGCCGAGCTCGGGGCGCGGGCCGAGATCTGGATCAAGCGCGAGGACCTGCTGCCGCTCGCGTTCGGCGGTAACAAGCTGCGCAACCTCGAGTTCCTGGTCGGTGCGGCCCTCGCGGACGGCGCCGACAGCCTGGTGACGGCGGGCCGACGCTGGTCCAATCACTGCCGACTGACGGCCGCCGCCGGGGCGGTCGCCGGCCTCCAAGTCCACCTCGTCCTGTCCGGCCCACCGACCGATCCACCCAACCCGGGGTCACGGCTCGACGCGCTCCTGGGCGCGGTGGTGCACCACGCCCGGACCGCCGACCGCTCCGCGCGCGACGATCTCGTGGCCCAGGTCGTGGCGGACCTGCGCGACGCGGGCCGGCGGCCGTACCGCATCCCGGTGGGCGGCGGCGGCTCGATCGGCGCGACCGGGCAGCTCCTGGCTGCCGACGAGGTCATGGCCCAGGCGACCGCGCGCGGGATCGCGATCGACTCCATCGTCCTGCCCAGCGCAACCGGCTCGACCCAGGCCGGCCTGCTCGCCGGGCTGCGTGCGATCGGCTCGCCGGCCGCAGTCGTTGGGGTCGCGGTCGCCCACCCGACAGACGAGCTCCGGCCGACGATCGCGAGCCTCCTGGCCGACCTCGGCGAGACGACCGGCGTTCGGGTCGACCCGGCCCAGATCGAGCTGGATGGTGCCGAGCTCGGGCCAGGCTACGGCCGTCCGACCGACGCTGCCGACGAGGCCACCCGGCTGCTTGCTCGGACCGAAGGGATCCTCGTAGATCCGATCTACACGGCCAAGGCGCTCGCCGGCCTGATCCGGCGCGTGCGCGAGGGCCGGGCGAACGGCCGAACGCTCGTGTTCTGGCACGCCGGCGGGCTGCCCGGCCTGTTCGAGCCGCAGGCCGATCCGCCGCGGCGGCTCTGAGGCCGTCGCGGCCCTGAGGCGGTCGCGTACCATCGGCCCAGATGGACCATCGACGCGCCCACCGGCGCGAGCTCGTCATCCTGGCGATCGCCGTGGTCGGCCTGTCACGGTTGCTCGACGGTCCGCTGCTGTGGCTGACGGCGGGCCTGCTGGCCGCGGCCGTCGCCGTCGGTGCCGCCGCCTTCATCGCGGAGGGTCGGGCGCTCGACGCGCCGATCGAGGGGGTCATCCTGCCCGCGCTCGCTGCCGCCTCCGCACTTGGGGCGATCCGAGTGGTGCCCCTCGGGATCCTCCTGGTGCCCGCCCTGGCCGCGGCGTGGGTGCTGGTCGACCGGACCCTCGCCTTCGAGGGACGCATAGCCGGGCGCGACGCCGACGCCAGTCCGGACGATCGCACGACCGCCCTGGGCTACAGCATCGTCATCGCGTTCCTGGCGTTCGTCGGGATCGCCACCTTCATCCAGGGCGGCCTGGTCGAGCCGGCTCCGGGACCCGGCGCGCCGGCGCCCGCTCCGCTCGACGAGGAAGCCCTGCTGCTGCTCGCCCTGGCCGACGCGTTCGTCGCCGGCCTGCTCGGGTTCCGGGTGTCGGTCCTGCGCGAGCGCTCTCTGCGCGACGCGCTGTGGTCGGCTGCGACCTACGCCGCGGTGGTGGCCATCGCCGCCGCCGCCGTGCGCGCGGTCGCCCTGCCCCGGCTGCTGGCACCGGCCCTGCTCGCCCTCGTCTTCTTCGTCTGGGACGGCGTCCACGGTGCCCCGCCGACCCAGCGCCGCGATCCTCGCTGGATCTGGCAGATCGGACTGCTGCTGGTCCTCGGCGGGGCCGTCGTCGCCTGGAACCTTGCCCTCCGGACCTGAGGCGGCGGTCACATTGGGTCAGCAGAGGCACGGCCCGGCCGGTCGCGTTGACGGGACGGCCTGATGGTGCTACAAACCATTGCCCCCCGAAGTGGCGCCGTGCCCTCGCGTGGGCCGTTGCCGCCACTCTCCGGCACCGAGTGCGCCCGCCAGCGGCGCCGTGAAAGGACGAACCCGCCCGTGACCTTCCAACAGGATGTCGACAACCAGGCTCCGACCGCCGCGAGCTCGGTCCGGCTCAAGCGCGGGCTGGTCGACCAGGCGATCGCCCACGCCTCTGCCGCCGAATGGGCCGAGGCGGCCGAGACGAACCGCAAGATCATCGAGATGGGTCCCGACGCCGAGGCCGAGAACCGCTTGGCCAAGGCGCACTGGGAGCTCGGCGAGCTGGCCAACGCCCGCGAGCACTACCAGACGGCCCTGGCCCTCGATCCGACCAACCGGATCGCCGAGCGCAACATCGACCGCCTTCGGGTCCTGCTCGTCGACGCGGGCGAGAAGACAGTAAAGGCCCAGGACGGCAGCAAGGCCCCGGTCTCGATCTTCGTCGAGGAGACCGGCAAGACCGGCTTCGCGTTCCTGACCGACCTGCCCGATCCGCGCAAGCTGGCCCAGGTCAATCCGGGCGATGCCGTCGAGCTGACGCCGCAGGGCAATCGGCTCATCGCCACCAGCAACGGGATGCGCATCGGCGTCGTCGAGCCGCGCGTCGCCGCGCGCCTGCTCAAGCTCATGGCCGACGGGAACAAGTACCTGGCCGGGGTGACCTCACTCGGGGACAAGGACGTCCGGATCATCATCCGGGAGGTCTACCAGGACCCGCGCAACTACGGCAAGGTGAGCTTCCCGACGGCGGCCAAGTCGACCGACCTGCGGCCCTACACCAAGGGCACCCTCGTGCGCGAGGAGATGGACCTCGAGGAGGACCTCGAGGACGACGACGAAGACGAGGAGATCGAGGATCTCGACCGGGTCCTGCCGGCCGACGTCACGACCGACGAGGCCTTCGTTGAGGAGCCTGACGAGCTCGACGAGGCATAGCCTCGGCGTTGAGCGTCAGGTCCGCTTGCGGGCCTTCCAGATCTCCTCGCTCGGCCAACGCGACGCCCAGTCCGCGGTCACGAAGGGATAGGTCGTGCTGCCGTCGGCCGGCGCCTGGATCTCGATGAGGTCCTCGACCTCGAACCCGTGTGACCGGAGGATTCGGATCCAGTCGCCGTGGTTGAGGTGGAATTCCACCGAATCGTCGTCCGGCCATTCCCAGCGATACCAGCCGAAATACGGTCGGAGCATCCGGTCGGAGGCGGGTTCGTTCTCGTCGTCGGGCGCGCAGAGCATCAGCACCGCCGCGTTGGTCAGGAAGATCAGGCGGCCACCGGGCCGCAGCAGCCGGGCCGCCTCCGGGACCCACGCCCCCGGATCCGCCCACAGGCAGGCTCCATACTCGGAGATCGCGAGGTCGAAGCTCGCGTCGGGGTAGGGCACGGCCTCGGCGTTGCCGTGGAGCAGCGGGAACTCGATCCGGAACTCAGCCTGGAAGCGCCGGGCGTTGGCCAGCTGGGCCGCCGAGTTGTCGATGCCCACCGGCCGCGCACCCAGCCGCGCCAGCCAGGCCGAGACGTACGCCGTCCCACAGCCGAGCTCGATGACGTCGAGCCCGGCCACGTCGGGCAGGACGTGGAGCTCGGCCTCGGGGACGCCCCAGATCCCCCAATCCGGCTCGGTCTTTGCCCACGCCCGCCGGCCGGGCGCCTCGTACTCGGTGGCCATCACGTCCCAGGCGGCCCGGTTCCGGCGGACGTGATCCGGCAGCGCGGCCTCGCCGGCCGCCGCCCCCGTCGGGTCCGTCATCAGGCCGTTGCCGCGGCCGCCCGGCGAACCGACTGCGCCAGCTGAGCCACATCCCGCGCGGCGTCGAGGACGTGCGTCGCGCTGCCGCTGCCTGAGCCGAACCGCCGGCCCAGGACCTCGTCGGATCGGGCGAAGACCAGGCTCTCGAGGCGGCCGTACGAGGCGCCGATCAGGCGGACGAGCCGCTCGACCTCGGTCGGCTCGCGGCCGGTCAGCGCCAGGGTCTTGTCCACCTGGATGGTGTGCTCCCGGAGGTGCGAGCCCAGGCGGTTCATCCGGAATCGCAGGTCGACCGGCAGCCCGGACCAGCGCGCCGGGATGGTCAGCTGGTCCTCGGTCAGGCCGGCGAACCGGCCCGCGGCCAGGTCCACGAGGTCGTCGAGCCGGGCCAGGATCTCGGACGGCGTGCCCAGGGCCTCACCTTCCTCGGGAAGCTCGGGCGGCATCTCGGAACTGTCGACCCTCTTCGGCAGCGGCTCATCGGAGTGACCGCGCCGCAGCCACCAGGCGGTGTACCAGCCGTACCCTCGCTGCGAGCCGACGATGTGGCCGAGGGTTCGGCGCACCGTCCACTCCCCACTACCGGGATCGGCATCGAGATCGGCCGGCTGGAGCGGCGCGAGCGCCGCGCGGAGCTCCCAGCGGGCAGCCGTGAGCGCCCCGAAGAACGGGACGACCGGACCAACGCCCGGCCCCTCACCGCCGCCGACCCGCCCGCCGACGACTTCCGCAGCTGCTTCCTCGAGCCGCTCGTGGATCCGGTAGAAGCCGTAGCGCACATCGGTGTTGTCGACGAAGCCGATCCGCCACTCCCAGACCGACTCGAGCGCAGCATCGGGCACCGCCAACAGGTCGTCGAGCGCAGCCTGGAGGGCGGTCCGGACGGCCACGACCGCCGACGCGACCGGGAGCGTCGGGCCAGGAGTCAGCTCGAGAAGCGGATCCTCCATGCAGGTAAGGCTAGCGCCGGCTCGCGCGATCTGCCAGCCGTCCCCGGAACCGATCCCAGCGGCCGATCGCACGCCGATCCTCGGCCGAAGAGATCCGTCGCCCGGCCCATCGAGCGAGCTGGAAGTCGGCGGCCAGGAGATCGAGCTCGAGTGAGCCGGCACCTGCGTCGTGGAGTCGACGCGCATGGGCGGCAGGCGTCTCGTCCTCGGCGCGGCGCAGTTCCTCGTACGGCTCCAGCGCGCGGAGGGTCGCCAGGTAGGCCGCCACGGCATCGGTCGGTCGACCCCGCCGGGCCAGCGCTCGCAGCCGCCGCCGCAGGTCCCAGCCCGGCGTTGCGTCGCTGTCGTCGTCCCCCGCAACGTGGCCGCGTCGTTCGAGGAGCGCGCTGCGACCGGTGGGATCGGCGGTCCGCTGCCAGGCCCGAGCCAGGAAGAGCAGGACCGCGACCGCGATCGCCACGGCGACCAGGGCCAGGACCAGGTCGAACACCGGCGTCGTCGGCTCCGTCGCCGGCCCACCGACGCCTGTCGAGGGGTCCTCGCTCGGCGCGAGCTGGCGCCGGGGCAGCACCGCGGCCAGCAGCGACAGGATCCCGAGCACGACCAGCGGCCAGACGGCCTGGGCACCGACTCGTTTGAGCGAGCCGCGTCGCGGGACGACCAGGCGGACCACCACGGCGGCCACCACCAGCAGGGGCAAGGACAGCGGCCAGGCGATGAACGCGGCCATGACCCGCTCCAGCCCGGCGCCCATGGGCAACGCCGCGATCCCGACGACGACTGCCGTCCCGATCAGGACCACCAGCCAGGTCCGGTTCGCGCGGGGATCGAACTCGGTGCCCGACGCGGCCAGCTCGCTGCGCGCGAGGCCGGTCGCCGCGAGGCCGCCAGCCAGGAAGGCCAGCGTCGGCACAACGGCCGCCCCCCGGAACGCCGATCGGAGGGGCTCGGCCAGGGCACCACCGAAGATCCACGCCGCAGCCAGGCCGACGAGCCCCAGGAAGAACGGCCGGGCCGCCTCCCCGGGATCGCGGATCGATCCGGCCCGGATGAACCCGCGCAGGGCGGCCAGGCCCACGAGGGCCGCGCCGGGATCGGCCGTCAAGATCGCGCTGGGGTCGCTCGTGTCGACGACAGCGCCCGCTCCACCGGCGAGGATCAGCCCGGCCACTGCGCCGCCGACGAGCAGCCCGACGATCACCGTGAGCCGGGAGGAGCCCAGGCGGTCGAGCCGGTCGGCGAGCAGGCACGTCCCGCCCGCCGCCACGAAGAACGTGCCCAGCATCAGCCCGGGCTCGACCCGGGCGACGGCACCCACGAGCAGGTACAGCACCGCGACCCAGCCTCCCTCGGCCAGCCCGACGGCGATCGGATAGACCAGGTCAGCCCGCGACATCGAGTCGACTCACAGTGCGCCAGTCGCCGTCGGAGTGGACCGCCCGAGCAGCGAGTCCTGCGGCCCGGGTCCGTCGGGCCGCCAGCTGGTTGTCCGGACCCAGCGCCAGGTGGGCGACGTCGAAGCCGCCCCGCACGAGCCGTCGGGCGACCGCCAGGTACGGTCCGGGATCCCGGGCCGAGACCAGGATGATCAGGGTCCCCGGTCGGGCCATCCGGACCAGGCGGCCGAGGAGATGCTCGAACGGTGCCGAGGGGTATGGGCTGATCCGGGCGAGCAGGTCGGCCACCCGCCCTGCCTGGCCCTCGGCCGAGCTCGGCGCGAGATAGGCTAGCCGGTCGGTGGTCCCGGTGAAGGCGGCCACCGCCAGGCCGCAGGCCGAGCCCTCCGCCTCCAGGCCGCGCGCCAGCGAGGCTGCCACCACGCACAGCATCTCGGCCAGGTCGTCATCGTGATGGCCGGACCAGCCGGCCGCCGTCGTCTGGATGTCCAGGGCGACGACCACGTCGCGATCGCGTGACGGGTCGAACCGCTTGACGACCGGAACGCCGAGGTGGGCCGTCGCACGCCAATGGACGTGGCGTACGGGGTCGCCTGGGCTGTAGGGTCGGACGCCGGCGAACCGGCTGGGGTCCTCGATCAGGCCGCGCCGGGTCCGGACGATGCCGGACCGATCCCGAGCCGCCTCGAACCGGCGCACCGGGACGGTCCGCGGGCGCACGATCAGGGTTGCCGGCACGCGGCGATCCTCGTCGGCCACCGATTCGCCGAGGAGGTCGCCGGCAGACAACCCGATCGTCTCGAAGCGGTACACGCCCCGTCGCTCGGCGCGGAGGTCGATGCGCCGTACGACTCGCTCGTAGGGACCGAGCGTCCAGCCGTTGACCAGGCTGCGGCTGCCGACGGTCCCACTGCGACCGCCGTCGCTCGCGCCCTGGCGCAGCTCGGCGGGGAGCGGTTCCTCGGCGCGCAGCCATGGCAGCGGCAGGACCTTGCGGTTCCACGCCGTCACCACCAGGTGGGCGTCATCCCCGCACATCACCCGATCGGGCTCGAACCGACGCTCGACGCGAAGCCGGCGCAGGGCGCGACCGGCCCAGATCGCCCGGAGCCAGGCCAAAACCAGGACAACGAGCCCGAACGCGACCAGGATCGAGATCCCGAGCAGGCCACCGACAAGCACGAGCAGGCCGCCCAGGATCGGCCGCAGATCCAGCTCGTTGGCGGCCATCGCCGCGACCAGGCTCCGTTCGCGATCCTCATCGGACGGATCGTCGGCGACCGCGCCGGTCTCGTCGCCGGCCGGCGCCCGGCCGGGCCGGAAGCTCATCCGGACCGATCGCGCGGATCGTCGACCGGCACCGGCACGGCGGCGATGATCTCGCCCAGGACCCGCTCCGCGGTCGCGCCGTGCAGCGAGCTGTCGAGGTCGATCCGGAGACGGTGCCCTAGGACGGCTGGGGCGATCGACCGGATGTCGTCAGGCAGGACGAAGTCGCGACCTTCGAGGAAGGCCGACGCCTGGGCGGCCCGGTATAGGGCGACGCTGGCGCGCGGGCTGGCGCCGAGCTCGATCTCCGGCCTGGTCCGGGTGGCATCGACGATCGCCACAAGGTAGTCGGTCAGCTCGTCGGCGACGCGGACGACCCGAGCGCCCTCGCGCAAGCCGGCGATCCGGTCGGCCGGCAGGGTCAGCGGGACGGCCTCGAGGGGCTCGACCGATGCGGCATGGCGCGAGGCGATGCGGCGTTCGTCGGCCGCGCCCGGGTAGCCGATGCGGATTCGGACCAGGAAGCGATCGAGCTGGGCCTCGGGCAACGAGAACGTGCCCTCGTACTCGATCGGGTTCTGGGTCGCCAGGACGAGGAACGGCTCTGGCAGGGCCCGGGTCGTGCCCTCGACCGAGACCTGGCGCTCCTGCATCGCCTCGAGGAGCGCGCTCTGCGTCCGCGGGGTCGCCCGGTTGATCTCGTCGACCAGGAGGACGTTGGTGAAGACCGGCCCGGGCACGAAACGCAGGCTCATCCCGCTGGTCGGCGTGCCGTCGAGGATGCTCGCCCCGGTGACGTCGCTGGGCAGCAGGTCCGGCGTCCCCT
>JBDTQW010000032.1:0-26422 GCA_039931975.1 Chloroflexota bacterium
TCATCCTGGGCAAGACCAACATGGACGAGTTCGCGATGGGCTCGTCGACGGAGCATTCGGCGTACGGGCCGACGGCCAATCCCTGGGATCTCGATCGGGTGCCCGGCGGCAGCAGCGGGGGATCCGCAACGGCCGTGGCCGCGTTCCATGTCCCGTTGGGCATCGGCACGGACACCGGCGGGTCGATCCGTCAGCCGGCGGCGCTCTCCGGGATCGTCGGGCTGAAACCGACCTACGGCCGGGTCAGTCGCTATGGCATCGTGGCCTTCGCGTCGTCGCTCGACCAGATCGGGCCCTTCGCCCGCGACGCCCGCGACGCGGCGGCCCTGCTCCACGCGGTCGCCGGGCGGGACGAGCGCGACTCGACCTCGGCCCCGGTTCCGGTCCCCGACGAGCTGCTCCACCTGCCGAGCTCGGACGACGAGGCAGTCGCCGTCCTGCGCGGCAAGCGCCTGGGCCTGCCCCGCGAGTACTTCGTGGCCGGCATGGAGCCCGGCAGCGAAGCCCGGGTCCGCTCGGCGGTGGCGGCGCTCGAGGCGGCCGGCGCTCGGGTCGAGGAAGTCAGCCTGCCCCACACCGACTACGGGCTGGCCACCTACTACATCGTGGCGCCCGCCGAGGCGTCGGCCAACCTGGCCCGCTACGACGGGATCCGTTACGGTCCGGCGGTCCGCGACGGAGACGTCCTGGCCAACTACCTGGCCACCCGCGGGCGGGGCTTCGGAGCCGAGGTCAAGCGCCGGATCATGCTCGGGACGTACGCCCTGTCGGCGGGCTATTACGACGCCTTCTACCTCAAGGCCCAGAAGGTACGGACCTTGATCAAGGCCGATTTCGACGCGGTCTGGGCGGCCGGCTTCGACGCCATCGTCGCCCCGACCAGCCCGGACGTCGCGTTCCGCTTCGGGGCCAAGATGGACGACCCGGTGGCGATGTATCTCAACGACGCGTGCACGCTGCCTGTCAACATGGCCGGGCTGCCCGGCGTCTCCATTCCCTGCGGCCTGTCCGAGGGCCTGCCGGTCGGGCTCCAGCTGATCGGAGCGCCGTGGACCGAGGCTCAGCTGCTGTCTCTGGCCCGCGCGTATGAGGGCCTGACCGCCGAGGAGGACTGGCGGTCCCTCGAGCCGACCCACCTCGCGGCGAGCACCGATCCAGGCGCTCCCACGCCGGCCGAGCGAGCCGCCACCCTCGCTGCCCGCGCCTGACCGTCAGGCCGCGCCCGACTCTCCAGCCGCGCCCGGCGGTCAGGACGTCCGGCGTGCCTCGTAGCCGCCGGCCTCGGCCGCGCGGATCTCGTAGGTCGGCTGGTCGTAGACCGTCGGGCCCCGGCGACGACGGCCGGTCGCCAGCTCGAACTGGGACTGATGCCACGGGCACTCGACGCGATCGCCGACCATCCGGCCCCCGCTGAGCGGCCCGCCCGCATGCGCGCATTGCTCGTGGAGGGCGAGAATCGTGTCGCCCTGGCGGATGAGGACGAGGTTCTGCGCGCCGAGCTTGGCCTTGACCAGTTGCCCTTCGGGCAGGGGACCGACATCGAGGGCCGCCCATTTCGCCCCGGCGGGTCGCCAGGCATGGCGGTCGACCATGTTGCCCAGGACGTAGGCGACGTCGCCCCCGACGAAGGCTCCGGCGCTCAGGACGAGGTAGCCCACGATCGACAGCGCGATGGGCAGGCTCCGATCGGCCGGCGAGCCGGCGCGCATGGCCAGCGACACGAGGTAGAGGACCAGCGAGACGATCATCAGCGTGCTGTGGACGGTGGCCCGGACGCGCGCCTTGCCGTCGGTCACCGAGTAGTCGGCATAGCCGATGACCGCCGAGGCCAGCATCGCCAGGATCCCGAGGACCAGGGCGATGTCCGCGCCACCCGGTTGGCCAAGGACGTCGAGCACGATGACCACCGTGAGCGCGCCGACCGGCACGTCGGTCAGGACCGCGTGGAGCGGATGTCCCAACCAGGTCCCGTTCAGGAAGCTCCGGATGGTGACCATCCGCCCGAAGACCGCGGCGACGATCCCGTGGACCCAGTCGCCGAACGGGCGAGCCCAGACCTCCTGGGCGTCGATCAGCCTGGTCAGCGCACGTCCGAGCATCGCGGCACCTCCTCATCCCTCGCTCCCGGATGATGCTACGCCCGCGGTCGCGGCGCGGATGCGGGTCGGCTATCCTCGCCGGGTGCCGAGGTCCGAGACGAGCCTGCCGACCGACCGAGCGCCGCTGGCCGAACGTGCGCTGAGCCAGCGGGTCCGGGACGTCCCGCCGTCCGGTATCCGCCGCTTCTTCGACATCCTGGCCACGATGGACGACGTCATCAGCCTGGGCGTCGGCGAGCCCGACTTCGACACGCCGCCGGACATCGTCGAGGCCGGGGTCGCGAGCCTGCTCCGCGGGCGCACCCACTACACCAGCAACTACGGGACGATCGAGCTGCGCCGGGCACTCGCCGCCCACCTCGATGGCCGATACAGCGTGCGCTACGACCCCGCGACCGAGATTTTGGTCACGGTCGGTGCGTCAGAGGCGGTCGATCTGGCCCTTCGGGCGACCTGCGACCCGGGCGACGAGGTCATCCTCCACGAGCCCTCGTACGTGTCGTACATGCCGGCGATCACCTTCGCCGGCGGATCGGCCGTGCCCGTCGCGACGCGGCTCGAGGACGACTTCGCGCTCGATCCCGCCGCCGTCGAGGCGGCCATCACGCCGCGGACCAAGGCCCTCTTCCTGGGCTACCCGTGCAACCCGACCGGTGCCGTGCTGCCCGACGCGGTCCAGGACGAGCTGGCGGCGATCGCCGTCCGCCATGACCTGCTCGTCTACAGCGACGAGATCTACGATCGCCTTGCCTACGGCTCCTATCACCACCGGGCGCTGTCGGGCCTGCCGGGGATGCGCGACCGTACGGTGCTGATCGGCGGCTTCTCCAAGGCCTACGCCATGACCGGCTGGCGGGTCGGCTACCTGTGCGCCCCGGCCGGGATCCTCGAGGGCATCCTCAAGGTCCACCAGTACGGGATCATGTCGGCGCCGACGATCGCCCAGGACGCCGCCCTCGAGGCGCTCCTTCACGGAGAGCCGGACGTCCAGCGAATGGTGGCCGAGTACGACCGCCGGCGGCGGCTGCTGGTCGCCGGGCTGAACGCCCTCGGCCTGCCCACGTTCGAGCCGCGGGGCGCGTTCTACGCCTTTCCCGAGGTGACCTCGGCCACTGGCCTCACGTCGGACGAGTTCACGGAGCGGCTACTTGTCGAGGAGCGGGTCGCGGTCGTTCCCGGGAGCGCCTTCGGGGCATCGGGCGAGGGTCATGTCCGGATGTGCTACGCCACCGCCTACGACCAGCTCGAGGAGGCGCTCCGCCGGATCGGCCGCTTCGTCGAGCACACCCGGAGCGCTGCCTGAGCCTGGCGACGGACGGCATCGCGCCGAGTCAGTCAGCCGACCGCGATGCCTTCCGGGCGCTGGAGTGGCTATGCCAAACTGTCGCGGTGGGAGTGCTCCTGGTCTGCTGCGGGGTGGTCACGCTGGCGGTTGCCGCGTGGCGCGGATTCGTGGTGGCGCGTGAAGCGCTTGGGCCGTTGGTCCACGACGACGGCGACCCGACGCGCCGGGCGATCGACGCCACCCGGCCGCCCCTGGCGCGGATGCGCGTTCGGACGTTCGCCCGGCGCACCGTGGTGGCGATCGGCTGGCTCGTCGTGGCTACCTATGGGCTCGTTCTCATCGCGCAGGGCACCGTCGCTCGATGATGACCGCCGCGTCGCCCGCCGGGCTTCCGGGCGTCCTGGAGCGCTGGCAGCCGGTCATCGGTATCGAGGTCCATTGCCAGCTCCGGACGGCCAGCAAGATGTTCTGCGGCTGCTCCACGGACTACGATGGGGCGCCCCCCAACAGCCACGTCTGTCCGGTCTGCCTGGGGCTGCCAGGCGCCCTGCCCACGATCAACCGTCGGGCCGTCCAGGGCGTTCTCACGACCGGGGCCGCGATCGGCGCCACGACCCCGGCGGCCACCCGCTGGGACCGCAAGAACTACTTCTATCCGGACCTGCCCAAGGGCTACCAGATCAGCCAATACGACCTGCCCTTGGCGGCCAACGGCCGGCTGACCATCGATACGAGCGCGGGTCCGTTCAGCATCGGGATCACCCGCGCCCACCTCGAGGAGGACACGGCCAAGCTCATCCACGCCACCGACGAAGCCGGACGCAAGGTCAGCCTGGTGGACTTCAACCGGTCCGGGGCGCCGCTCATGGAGATCGTGACCGATCCGGACCTGCGCACCGCCGAGCAGGCCCGGCGCTACGCCGAGGAGCTCCAGCTGCTGCTCCGGACGATCGACGTGTCGGATGCCGACATGGACCGCGGCCAGATGCGGGTCGAGGCCAATGTGTCGCTCCGGCGACGCGGCACGGAGGCGTTCGGGACAAGGGTCGAGGTCAAGAACATGAACTCGTTCCGGTCGGTCGAGCGAGCGATCGAGTACGAGATCGAGCGCCAGGCGGCCGCGCTCGACGCTGGGGAGACCCTGACCCAGGACACCCGCGGTTGGGACGACGCCAGGGGCGCGACGTACGTCATGCGCTCCAAGGAGGACTCGCACGACTATCGCTACTTCCCCGAGCCCGATCTGCCGCCACTGCGCGTGGACCCGGCCTGGCTTGAGGCGATCCGAGCCGCGCTGCCCGAGCTGCCCGCTGCCCGCCGGGCGCGCTACACGGCGGAACTCGGTTTGTCGGGCTACGACGTCGCGGTGATCGTGGCCGACCCGGTGATGTCGACCGGGTTCGAGGCGATCATCGCGGCCGCAGGCGGCGACGCCATGCTGGTCCCCGCCAAAGAGGTCGCCAACCTGGTCATGGGCGACTACGCCAAGGCCGCCAAGGAGACGACCGAGCGAACGGCCGACGGCCTGGTCGGGCGAGCCTCCGCCCTTGAGCTGGCCCGGCTGATCGGACGAGTCGCCGACGGCGGACTGTCGCGGGCCAATGCCAAGGAGGTCCTCCTGGAGCACCTGGCGTCGGGTGAGCCGGTCGCGTCGATCGTCACCGCCCGCGGCCTCGCCCAGATCTCCGACACCGGCGAGCTCGCCGCCATCGTCGAGCGGGTGATCGCCGAGAATCCCAAGGCCGTGGCCGACTACCGCGCGGGCAAGCCGACCGCGGGCTTCCTGGTGGGCCAGGTGATGAAGGCAACCGGCGGCCAGGCCAATGCCGGGCTCGTCCAGGGGGCGGTCCGCGCGCGACTGGACGCGATCCCGGCTGATGATGCGATCCCGGCCGACGACGTGGCCGACGAGGGAGGTACCGACTGATGGGCCCGATCAACGGCGTGCTCCTGCTCGGTGGGGCCGTGCTGGTCGGGGTCGGCCTGCTCCGGGCCCGCGTGCCGTGGGCTCGCTACCGGGAGCTGCGGCTCCAGGACGAGAACATCGCGCGGTACGAACGATGGCGAGGCGGGCTTCGCGACGACTCGAAGACCGGCGCGTCGGTCGCCATGGAGATCCTCCGCCGCCAGGCCCGGATGGGCGCCCTGGTGGCCGCCTTCGGGATCGTCTTGATCGTCGCCGGTTTCGTCGTTCGCTAGGCCATGGCTCCCCGCCTGGTCGCCATCCGGTCCTATGTGCCGACCGAGGATGCGGCCTGGGCGGAGAGCGTCCTCGACGGGGTCGGCGGGCGAGTCCAGGTGCGCCGCGGCGAGCTCGTGGACGTGCTGGAGCCGGGTCTCGGATTCATGGCCGAGCGCGATCACACCGCGGTGGGCCTCCTCACCTACCGGCTCGACGTGGATGCCGCGGAGCTGAGCTCGATCGTGGCCACTCCGCGCCGGACCGGATCCGGGAGCGCGCTGCTCGCAGCGCTCGTCGAGGCGGTCAGAGCCGCCCACCTCGACTGGATCTGGGTCGTCACCACGAACGACAACGTCGACGCGCTGCGCTTCTATCAGCGCCGCGGCTTCCGGATCGGCGAGGTACGGGTCGGGGCCGTCGATCGCGCGAGGAAAGCCCTCAAGCCATCGATCGCTCGCCTGGGCGAGCACGGCATTCCGCTGCGCGACGAGATCGAGCTCGTCCTGGATCTCCGGCTGGAGAGCTGACGGCGGCACGACCGGTGGGCCCAGCGCGCCCGGCGCGCCGCGAGCCGCTCACGTCGCGGGCAACCGGCGGTGCTCGATGGCGGTGCAGCGGTCCATGACCACGTCGAGCCCGCCGGCGGCTGCGACCGCGGCCGCTTCCCAGTTGACTACCCCGAGCTGGAGCCACAGGCAACGAGCGCCGACCGCCACCGCCTCCTCGGCGTGGGGCAGGCATAGCTCCGAGCGCCGGAACACGTCCACGAGGTCGACCGGGCCGGACTCGGCGACCGCCTCGACGACGGTCCGGAAGGTCGGCAATCCGAGCACGTCGCGGGCATTCGGATTGACCGGCACGCACTCGTAGCCGCGGTGCATGAGGTAGCGCATCACGCCGTGCGAGGGACGTCCCGGATCGGGTGACGCCCCCACGATCGCGATCCGCCGGGCGGCGCGCAGGACCCCGGCCGCTGCCGCGTCGTCGAGGATCGGCACCGTGCCCCGACCCTCCTGGAGATCGAGGACGGCCCGCGCTCGCTCGCGCTCCTCAGCCGTCATCGCGGGCTCCGCTCAGGTCCGGGCTTCGCGGTAATAGGGCTGGCCGACCGCCGCCGGGGCCACGCTCCTCCCGACGGCCGCCACGAGGACCACGATCGTCACGATGTACGGCAGCGCGCCGTAGAACTCGTTCGGGATGGCCCGCAGGACGTCGCCCAGCTCGTTCGTCGGCGGACGCAGGCCGATCGCCACCCGAAGGGCCTCGGACGCGGTGAAGAGGAGGGCGGCGCCGAACGCTCCGAGCGGGGTCCAGCGGCCGAAGATGACGGCCGCGAGTGCGATGAATCCGCGTCCACTGGTCATCCCGTTCTGGAACGAGCCACTCTGTTCGAGGGTCAGATAGGCCCCCGCGAGGCCGGCGAAGATGCCGCCGAGGATCACGTTCCGGTAGCGCAGCGCGATCACGTCGATGCCGACGGTCTCGGCGGCCCTGGGATGCTCGCCGACCGCCCGGGTGCGCAGGCCCCAGCGCGACCGGAAGAGCATCACCTGCAAGAAGATCACTGCGAACAGGACCGAGATCGCGATCGGGCCGTGGGCGAAGAACGCGGTGAACAGCCACCCGACGACGGGCAGATCGACGAGCGCCTGGGGCGGGTGCCAGGGCTGGAGGATGCCGGCGCCAAGGCGGGGGTTCGGGGTGATGATGAGCCGGTTGAGATACCCGGTCAGGCCGAAGGCCAGGATGTTGATGATGGTCCCGCTGATGATCTGGTCGGCCCGGATCGAGATCGACAGCCAGGCGTGGAGGAGCGAGACGAGCATGCCGGTGACGACGGCCACGGCCACGCCGATGAGGATCGGGACGGTCACGCCGAGGACGGGGCCAGGCGTTCCCCCGCCGAACGCCTGAGCGACCAACCCAGCCGCCAGGAAGCCGGTGAACGCGGCGCTCAGCATCATCCCCTCGATGCCGATGTTCACGATCCCGGATCGCTCGTTCATGATCCCGCACAGGGCACCCAGCGCGATCGGCGCGGCCAGCCCGACAAAGATCGGGGCGATCACCGGGACCGTGTCGACCAGGTAGCCGATCAGTTGGAAGACCACCCCGAGGACCGGGATCGATGTGAGCAGGTCGGCGATCTGGTCCATCAGGGCGTCCGCCCTCCGTACGACCTGGTCACGGTCTTGACGTCCACGATGGCACCGGCCGCCCGGATCCGGAACAGGCGGCGGACGACGACGTCGGCGGCGAGAAACAGCAGGATCACGGCCTGGATGACGTCGACGATCTCGACCGGGATCTGGGCCTGGATCTGCATCAGCCCGGCCCCGGCCCGCAACGCTCCGAAGAGCAGCGCGGCCACGGCGATCCCGAACGGATGCGATCTCCCGAGCAGCGCCACGGCGATCGCATCGAAGCCGATCGAGGTGCCATAGGACGGGATCATGAAGTAGCTCACGCCGAGGATCTCGGTCGAGCCCGCGATCCCGAACAGGAGGCCGGAGAAGGCCATCGTGAAGGGGATCAGGAACCCCGGCCGCATGCCGGCATAGCGGCCTGCGCTTGGGTTCGCCCCGACGCTGCGGATCTCGAAGCCGAGCGTGCTCCGGTAGAGCAGCCACCAGACGGCGGGCACCGCGAGTACCGCCAGCACCACCCCGAGGTGGATGTTGGGGCCGATCAGGATCGGCAGGGTGGCGTTGCCCAGGTCACCGGTTCGACCGAACGAGTAGCCCGGGGCGAGGAGCGGCCCCAGGATCACGTATGCGATCACGGCGCCAGCGATCGAGTTGAGCATGATCGTCGTGACCACCTCGTGGGCCCCGGTCCACGCCTTCAATGCCCCCGGGATGAAGCCCCAGGCGGCCCCAGCCACCATGCCGGCCAGCAGCGCGGCGACGATCGCGATCGGTCCCGGTGCAGTGCTCAGCGCCGAGCCGACGCCCGCGGCGGCCGTCGCTCCCAGGACGAACTGGCCGTAGCCGCCGATGTTGAACAGGCCGGCCTTGAAGCCGATGCCGACGGCCAGCCCGCCGAGCACGAGCGGCGACGCCTGCAGGATCGTGTTCTGGGGCGATCCTAGGGCGCCCTGGAGGAGCGCCCCGTAGGCCACTAAGGGCAGGCCGAAATTGACCGATCCGGTCGTGACCACGCTCGAGGCGAGGATGATCAGCGCGGCCACGATCAGGGCGAGCAGGACCGAGGCCAGCGGGACCGACGCGATCGTCCGGACCTGTTGCAGCAGCTCGGTGCGGCGCTCGGATCCCGTCCGCGGGGCCTGCTCGTCTGGCTTGGGCGTCGTCGAGGTCACGTGCTGGCTCCTGCCGGTGACTCGGCCTCATCGGGCTCGCGGCCGCCGGTCGCCATCAACAGGCCGACCTCCTCCTTGTTCGCCGTCCGGCCGTCGAGCGTCTGGACGATCTTGCCGCGGTACATCACGGCGATCCGATCGGACAGCTCCAGGATCTCGTCGAGCTCGGCGGACACGAGCAGGATCGCGGCGCCGGCGTCGCGCATCTCGATCGCCCGGCGGTGGATGAACTCGATGCTGCCGACATCCAGCCCTCGGGTGGGCTGGTCGAGGACGAGGAGCTTCGGATCGGCGCTGAACTCGCGGGCGACCACCGCCTTCTGCTGGTTGCCGCCCGAGAGCGTATCGGCGGGCACATCCGCGGAGGGTGTGCGGATGTCGAATCGCTTGATCAGCTCCACGGCCCACGCCTCGATGGCGTCGTCCAGGCGGATGAGGCCACGGGCGAACGGGGGCCGGTAGTAGCTGGTCAGCACGAGGTTGTCGCGGAGCGGGAAGCGCATGATCAGTGCCCAGCGGTGGCGATCCCCGGGCACGTGAGCGAGGCCCGCCTCGTACAGCCGCCGAGGCTTCCAGCCAGTCACGTCTGCGCCATTCAGCGTCACGCTGCCGGCGGTCGGCCGACGAAGCCCGGTGAGGCTCTCGACGAGCTCATCCTGGCCATTGCCGGCGACTCCGGCGATTCCCAGGATCTCGCCGCCGCGCACCTCCAGGTCGACGCCCTGGACGACTTCCCGCGACCGGTCGTCGTTGGCTTGGATCCCGGCGACCTGCAGGACGACGCTGCCGGGGTGCGATTCTCCGCGGTCAACCGTCAGCTGGACGTTGCGTCCGACCATCAGCTCGGCCAGGTCGTCCTCGTCCGTCTCGGACGGCACTCGCTCACCGACGACCTTGCCCCGGCGGATGACGGTGATCCGGTCGGCGATCGCCAGGACCTCGTAGAGCTTGTGGCTGATGAAGATGATCGAGTGGCCCTCGGCCGCCAGCCTGCGCAGGACGACGAAGATCTCGTCGGTCTCCTGCGGGGTGAGGACCGCAGTCGGCTCGTCGAGGACGAGGATCCGCGCGTTCCGGTAGAGGGCCTTGAGGATCTCGACCCGCTGCTGCGAGCCGACCGACAGGTTCTCGATCCTGGCGTCCGGATCGATATCGAAACCGAATTGCTGACCGAGGGCGCGGATCCGACTGCGCGCCTCGACGTGGTCGAGGAAGACCCGGTTGGCCATCGTCTCGGCGCCGAGCAGGATGTTATCGGCGACCGTCAGCACCGGGACGAGCATGAAGTGCTGATGGACCATGCCGATCCCGCGCTGGATCGCGTCGTGCGGGCTCACGATGTCGACCCGCTGGCCATCGATGAGGATCTCACCCTCGTCGGGCACGGCCAGCCCGTAGAGGATGTTCATCAGGGTCGACTTGCCCGCCCCGTTCTCGCCGAGCAGGGCGTGGATCTCGCCAGGCCTCAGGTCCAGATCGATCCCGTCGTTGGCGACGACGCCCGGGTATCGCTTGGAGATCCCACGCATCTCGAGGATGGGGGCGGTTTCTGCCATCACGCTCCCTGGATTAGAACGCCCCGGTCAGGATACGGAACGGGCCGACGTGATGTCGGCCCGTTCGTTGTTCAGCTGGGTCGGAGAGCCGGCCCTAGTCCTTCTTGTCGCAGGGGGTCGGCTTGCAGGGATCGACCGTACCGTCCTTCATTCCGGCGAAGGCCGTGTCGATCGCCGCCTGGATCTCGGGGGTGACGAGGCTCGCGTAGTCGCCGCCGAACGGGGCCAGGCCCACGCCGGGCGGGGTGCTCGAAGCGTCAAAGACGGTGGTTCCGCCCTTGTCGGTCTTGGCTGAGATCTTCGTGATCGCATCGGCCACCGTGGCCGACACACTCTTCTGGGCGCTGGTCAGGATGCACTTGGCCAGGTTCGGCAGCGACTTGGACTGGTCGACGTCGACGCCGATCCCGGCCACGCCGGGCGTAGCACAGGCGGCCTCGAGCGCCCCGGCTCCGGACAGCCCCGCGACCTGGAAGATCACGTCGGCCTTCTGGCCGATCATCTGCTGGGCGATCGACTTGCCGGTGCCCGGGTCGTTGAACGCCTTAGTGATGTCGGTCGAGACGTACTGGACCAGGACCTGGCTGTCGGCCTTGACCGCTGCGGCTCCGTTGCGATAGCCGTTGATGTACTTCGGGATCGCGGGGATCGTGTTGATGCCGCCGAGGGCGCCGATGACCCCGCTCTTCGAGACGCTCGCGGCGAGGACGCCGGCGAGATAGCCGACCTGCTCCTCCTTGTACACGAGGCCCTGGTAGTTCGGCAGAAGCTTGGCCGGATCGCCCTTGCAGGCGAAGGTCGGGTCACTCTTGCCCGTCTCGTCGATGCAGACGGGCTGGTCGACGCCGATGAACTTGACGTTCGGATATGTCTTGGCGGCGATCGTGGTCGCATTGCCCATCGCGAATCCCACGGTCACGATGATCCCGTAGCCCTGGTCGACGAACGTCTTGATGTTCGCGGCATAGTCCGCGGGTGCCTTGGTCACGATGTTGTTGGCGGTCCCGGCGATCGCCTTGGCACCGTCCTGGGTACCGATCCACGAAGCCTCGTTGAACGACTTGTCCTCGAGGGTTCCGACATCGGTGACAAGACCGACCTTCTTGATGTCGGCGGTCGCCCCTCCGCACGCCGACACGATGATGGCCATGCCCGCGAACAGGGCGAGGCCGGTTGACCGGATGCGCATGCTTCCTCCTCAGGGTGATCGGTTCGACGATCGGCCGGTCTCCCTCGACCGGGCTCGTCGACGACGGGAGCGGCCCGGGACCCGGGCACGCATCGTTGCGGCGCATCGTAGCCGGGTCGAGTCGGACCCGGCAAGCGGATCGTTCCGACTAGGCCGAGCGAAGGACAGTCCCCCGGTCCCGGCAGCGGAGGCTCTTCGCGTCGGTCTTAGTGCAAGCTTGCTGGAGCCGCGAGTCCGGTGCCGCTACGGGCGATCCGGCGGAGCCAGTCGTCCTTTTCGACGATGCCCTCGATGTCGACCCCTGTCGCCTGCAGCGCGACCAGGTCATCGGCCGTCATCGGCCGCCCGAGGAGGTAGCCCTGGCCGGCCGCGATCTCGAGCTCGCGCACGATCCGCAGCTGTTCCGGGGTCTCGATGCCCTCGGCGATGACCGACGCGCCCCAGCGCCGGGCGAGGTCCTGGAGGGCGCCGACGACCGACTTAGAGGCCTCGTGGACGGCGCCGCCCTGGACCAGCGACAGGTCGATCTTGACGATGTCGAACTGGAGCTGGCTGAGCAGGCGCAGGCCGGCATTGCCCGCACCGACGTCGTCGGCGGCGAGCCGGAACCCGGCGCCGCGGCAGGCGGCGACGTTCCTTCGCAGGCGCTCCATCTCCTCGATCTGCTCCCGCTCGGTCAGCTCGAGGACGATCCGGCCGGGGTCGAGCCCGGCTCTCCGGACGAGGGCTACCAGCGCTCCGGCGCTGAAATCGTCGGCCTCGAGCGTGCGTGGGGACAGGTTCAGCGTCAGCACGGATTCGCCGGTCATCGTCGAGGCTGCGCCGGCCGCGACGATCTCCACGCAGGCCAGGTCGAGCTCCACGGTCCGGCCCGCCGCTTCGGCCGCGTCGAACAGCTCGCCCGGATTGCTGAAGCCCGATCCGGGAGCCGGGCGGATGAGCCCCTCGGAGCCGACCACGCGCCCGCTGCGCAGGTCGATGATCGGCTGATAGACGGGCCGCAGCAGGCGCCGGGCGATGACCTCGGCCACGCCGACCGATGGCTCCTCCGCGACCGAGGCCGCTCGGGCCTTCCGGTGGCGCGTCGGATCGAACGTCTCGACGCTCGTCCGGCCATGGCGCTTGGCCCATGACAGCGCCGCATCGGCCTGGTCCAGGAGCTGTCGCCGGTCGCTGGCCAATGCGGGGCAGGCGGACGTGCCCGCCGAGAAGGAGCGAGTCACCGCAGGACCGCGGTCGGGCCTGTGGTCGACCCAGACCGCCAGGAGTCGACGAGCCACGGCTGCCGCCGCCTCGGCGGTCGCTCCCGGCAGGAGCAGCGCGAATTCGTCGCCGCCGGTGCGGAAGGCGCGATCGCCGGTGCGCATGCTCGCCACGACGACCCGTCCGAACTCGGCCAGGGCCTGGTCGCCGGCGGCGTGCCCGCCCGCCTCGTTGACCGCCTGGAAGTCATCGAGATCGATCAGGACCAGCCCGAGCGGGGCCCCCCGGCCCTTGGCGGCATCGAACTGGCGCTGGATCGCCTCCTGGAAGGCCCGGTGATTCCCGAGACCGGTCAGGACATCGCGCAGAGAATCACCCCGGGCCAGGTCGTACATGTCGCGCAGCCGCCCACGCGAAGCTTCCAGCTCCTCGGCCGGGCGGAGGACCTGGCGAGCCATCCAGGCGACGAGGATCCCCAGCACGATGACGGACAGCGCAAGCAGGCCGATCAGGACCAACGGGGGCGGTGCCAGACGGGTCGGTGCGACCAGCCGGACGATCCAACCATCGTGCCAGGCGAGTTCGCTGGTGGCCCCGATCGTCGGCCCACTGTCAGTGCTCGCAGGGACGGCCGGCGCCACGGTCGCCCCCGTCGGATCGATCAGACGGGCCACCCCCCCCGCGATCCGCCCGCGACCGGCGAGCTCCAGGACGCGGTCGAGCGACAACTCGACGCGGACGATGCCCACCGCCGTGGCCATCGTGGCCCCACGCAACACCGGCGTGGCCAGGGCCAGCCGGGTGGCCCCGGCGCCATTCGCCCGCACCAAGTCGGATTCGACCCGGCCGCGTCCCGCGTCGAGCGCGGCCCCGACGAGCGGATCGACTGCAGTGGTCGGACCGGTCTGGGCCAGCCGGCCACCGACGGCCCGCAGGAGTTGGCGCCCCCGGGTGTCGAGCAGGGTCGCGACGACGGACTTGTCGTCGGCCTCAGCCGACAGCGTCAGGATCGCTGCCTTTGCCTTCGCCTCGATCTGCGCGTTCCTCGAGTTGCCGGCATAGGCCGCAACCGCGTCGACGGCCGCGGTCTTGAGCAGGACCGTGGAGAAGGCGTCCAGCCTGGCGGTCAGCTTCTCGGCCACCGCTGCGGCGTCCCCGTCTGCCTGGGTCTGCTCGATCGCACGCTGGCTGTCGAGGGCGGTGCTGAGGATCGGCGCGGTGATCGCGATCGGCAGGAATGCCATGGCGATGAGCGCCAGGGTCAGGCGCAGGCGGACAAGCCGGATCGGGCCGGGCTCGGCGGCGAGTTCGCCCTCGACGATGGCCGGTTGTGGATGCACGAGCGGGCGGTCCTCGGCAGATGGCTGGCTGAATGCATAGGTATCCCATGTCGGGCGCCGATCAGGGCTCATTCGATGGTCCCACTGCCCCCGGGACCGATGGCCCATCGTCTCGTTCGGCGGTGGCCCATCGACGATGCCCGGAGTCACCACCCAGTCGGTCTCGAGCTGTTGGTCAGCCTCGGCGCAGCTCCAGGAGGCGCGCATCGGACAACCCGAAGTGATGGGCGATCTCATGGAGGACCGTCTCCTCGACCGCGGCGTCGAGGGCCATGCCGGCACCGTTGGCCCGCACAATCGGTCCGCGGAAGATGGTGATCTTGCTGGGGATCGGCACGCTCTCGGCACCGAACGTCGTGCGGGGCACGCCCTGGTACAGCCCGAACAGCCCGTGTGCCCCGACGCTGGCGAGCTGCTCGGGGGTGGGCTCATCGTCGATGACGATGGCCACCGACCCGAGACGATCGGCGAAGGCAGGCGACAGGCTCGCGATGGCTCGCGCGATCGCCGCGTCGAAGCGCTCGTCGATGGCCGCCTCGTCCGTCACCGGTCCCAGCCCATCCCGCCGCTGAAGGCCCCGTCAACCAGGACCGGCACGCGATCCGTAGCGTCGAGCTGGGCAGCCAGGACCACGTCGGCGCCGTAACCGCGCTGCAGGAGCTCGCGTCCGGAGGCCGAGTCGCTCAGTGCCGGTCCCAGGCGCGAGCGAGCGGAACGGAACGCACCGACCGCTGCGCGCGCCTCGGGCGACAGGGCACGCGGCTCCATGCCGGCGAGGATCGCCCCTGCCCCGAGAAGATCCTCGAGGCACGGTCGCAGGCTGTCATCGGGCCATCGCTCGCCGGCCAGGACGATTGCGGCCGTTCCGCCGTGGGCTTCAACCAGGCGCCCGATCGCCGACGCGTTGCGCAGGCAGCCGGCCACGACCATCGTGCCCGTTGCCTGCGCCTCGACGGCGCAGGTCGCGCCGTTGGGGGAGGGGAGGAGCAGTAGATCGCCGGATCGCAGGCTGGCCAGGCTGGCCGGTGACAGGGTCGGCCCCGGCGCGCCGCGGTTCGCCCTCGCCAGGGTGGCACCGATGGCTCGTGCGTGGGCCGCTGCGGTCCCGTCGGCGCCCTGCCCGTCCGTCGGATACGGCACCACCCGGGCGCCCTGCTCCACAGCAATCGAGACCGCGGTCGAGAACGACAGGACGTCGACCACGACGACGACGTCGACGACGGGCGCCAGGAGGCGAACGCCGGCCAGCCCCCACTCCAGGCGGATCTTGAAGCCGGCCTGCTCGAATGGGCTCGCTGCGGGCCTGGTCGGCGGCGTCGGCCGGGGGGTGCTGGCCCCGCGTCGGCGAGTGATGGCCGGGGCGTCGAGACGGTCGATCGGTCGGTCGGGCATCGACTCGGAGGGTACGCGGTCCTGAGCCGGACGGTGCCCTTGACGGCTTCCCGGACGGCGGACCGATCGCGCGGCACGGGTCTCGCTAGGATGTCCGGCGATGGACGCTCCGTCGCCACCGACCTCGGTCATCCGTTACGTGGCCCTCGGCGACTCGTACACCATCGGCACGTCCGTCGCGCCCGCGGATCGCTGGCCGGATCGGCTGGTGGCTACGCTCGGGGGCCACGGGATGCAGCTCGAGCTGGTGGCCAATCTCGGTGTCAACGGTGCGACCTCGGACGATGTCGTCGCCGGGCAGATCCCGCTGCTCGATGATCTCGCACCCGACTTCGTGACGGTGCTCATCGGAGTCAACGACGTCGTCCGCGGCGTGCCCGAGGCTCGCTACCGCGCAAACCTCGAGGTGATCCTCGACCACCTGCTGGGCCGGCTGCAGGTCGACCACGTCGTGACGATCACGACGCCGGACTACACCGTCACTCCAGCCGGCGCCGACTACGGCGAGCCTGCCAGCCAGCGGGCCGGGATCGTTCGGAACAACGACCTCCTGTCGGAGCTGTCGGCCGCCCGCGGCATCGCACTGGTCGACATCTTCGACCTGTCCCGGCGGGCCGCCACGGATCGGTCGCTGGTCGCTTCCGACGGCCTCCACCCGTCCGGAACGCAGTACGCTCTGTGGGTCGCGCGGATCGCGCCGGTGGTCGGCGGACTGCTCGACCGGAGGTGAGCGCTTGGACCCTGCGGACGACTCTCCCCGGCAGACCGGGCCGGTCTCGGATCCCGGTGACGTGATCGTCGGAACGATCCGGATCCCGCCCTGGATGGGGCGGCTCCCGCCCGTGGTCTGGGTGTTCGTCGCACTGGCCATCCTCGACAGCGCCTATCGGATCTGGCAGGGACCGATCTCGCTGACAGATGCCACGAGCTTGGTCCTGTCGGTCATCGGCGGGGCCGCGTTCGTGCTCCTGCCGGCAGCGATCCTGCTCGGCCCTGGTGGAGCAGGACGCACCTCGTGGATCTTCCAGGGTGCGCTCGCGCTGGCGGGCGCGGAGATCCTCGGCCTCGTCGGTCGGGACGTCCTCGATGTCTTCGCCCACCCCGATCTGGACATCTCCGCGACGGCTCCGGACTCCCTCCTCCGATCGATGGTGGTCGAGATCAGCGTGGCGCTCCTTCGGATCTTCGGCCTGTCCAGGATCGGATTCGGCCTGCGGGCGATCGCCGGGCCGGCCCGCCCGTTCGGCCGGATCCTGTATGCCGCACCCGCCGCCGCCCTCGCGGTGCTGCTCTTCGCGGATCTCCTGACGATCCAGGTCTCGCAGGCGGCGCCGGCCACCGGCCGCGATGCTGTCGTGCTGGGCTACAACCTGCTGATCCTCGTCGCCGGCGCGATCACCCTCGTCCTGTGGGCGTGGATCGCCTCGCTCGCCTACCGCCAGGATGGCCAGACCTGGCGCTTGACCATGATCGGCGCCGGCGCGATCGCGCTGGCCTCCGTCATCATCGCGATCGGCTGGATCGTGGCCTTCCTCCGAGCGGACTGGGCGCCGATGATCCTGACCTGGTTCGGACTGACCGCGAGTGCCGTCCGAGTCCTCGGAGCCGTGTCCCTCGTCCTGGGTCTTGGGCGGGGATTCGAGTCCATCGGCACTGTGATGGGATCCGAGGCCACGTCGGACCATGCCCCGGATACGGACCAGGCGACCGGCCCCATGAGCGTCTGACCTTCGCTTGGACCTCCCGGCGCTCCTGTTTCTGGCCGCGGTCCTCGCCATCAAGGAAGCCGGGTTGCCGATCCCGGTTCCCGGGGATCTGCTGGTCATCGGCGCCGGCGTGGCCGCCACCCGCGGCGGTCTGCCGGTCGTCGCGATCGTCGTCGTCCTCGTCGCGGCCACGGTGGTCGGCGGCGTCGTCCAATTCGTCCTCGTCAGAGGTCGGGCACGGAACGTCGTCCTCGGGCTCCTCGCCCGGTTCGGCCTGCACCCGGCGACCGTCGAGCGGGGTGCCGCGCGACTCCGAACTGGCCGCGCAACGAAGGTCGCCGTCGCCCGGATGACGCCCGGCGTGCGGATCGTGGCGATCGCCTCGAGTGCGATCGCTGGCGTCGCGACGGCCTCGTTCCTGACCGGCTTGATCGTCGGCAACGGCGTCTTCCGGCCACTTCCTGCTCGGGCTCAACGTCGGCGAGCCCGCGGTCCGGTTCGTCGCCGGCGCTGGTCTGGGTCTCATCGCCGCCGGCGTCGCCCTGGCGGCGCTGGGCGCCGGTGGCTGATCGCCCGGCGGCGATCGAGGCTGCGCGCTGCAGCCGGAGGTGACTCTGCCTCAGAGGGCCTGACCCCGCTCGACTGGACCGACGCCTGCTGCCCGGCCTGCCTCGCCCTGGCCGTGGTCGTCCCGGCACGACCCGCACCGGGAAGTTGAACGGCGATCCCGAGCCTGGCTCGTCCTCGAAGGGTGCCTCGTCCTTGGATCGTGGCGTGTCCGAGTCAGATGCGGCCGTCGCGCCCGATGGCAGCCCGTCTTCGCCCGACGACCCGATGCGTGCTCCCTTCGGGGCGCGTCGCCCGTGGTCGTAGCGCGTCCGTCGGCCCTCGGGTCGGGCCAGGCTCCTTCGATCAGTCGGCGTCGAGCAGCCCGAGAACCGGAGCCATCGCCTCGAGCGCGGCCAGCGTGCGGGGCCAGAGCAGGATCTCGACCTGGGTGAAGCCGCCGTCGCGGAACGCCCGGAGCCCGTCGGCGATCTCCTCGGCCGAGCCCTGAAGTGGAACCGCCATCGCCTCCGCCGCTCCCGTGACGTCCGTCGGCTCGACGAAGATGCCGGCCGACCGGCCAATGGACGCAGGGTCCCGGCCGATCTCGAGGCAGGCCGCTTCGAGTGCCGCCAGCCGCGGCGCGAACTCCGCCATGTCGCTCCGCTCCTCGACGTACCAGCTCCAGATGTCGGCATGCCGTGCGGCCAGGCTGAGCATCCTCGGACCGCCGGCGCCGATCATGATCGGGATGCGGCCGGGGCGTGGACCGATCGGTCGCTGCTCCAGGTCGCGAGCTGCGTGGTAGGTGCCCTCGAAGTCGGCCCGGCCCGCCCGCAGGAGGGGCACGATGACCTCGAGCGCCTCCTCGAAGCGGCCGAACACATGGTCCTCGGGCAGCCCGAAGGCATGGGCCTGCTTGCCCGCGTGCCCGGAACCGAGCCCGAAGACGAATCGCCCGCCGCTGATCTCGTCCAACGTCTCGACCGCCTTGGCGGTGATCGCGGGATTGCGATGCAGGGCGGACAGGATCCAGGTGCCGACCTTCACCCGCGAGGTCGCGGCGGCCACGGCCCCGGTCATCGCGACGCTCTCCCACCAGCCGTGGATGGATCCGTCGGCCTGGCGCCACAGCAGCTCGTCCGGGATCCAGACGGTGTCGAACCCCATCGCCTCGGCCCGGAGGGCCAGCTCGCGGATCTCGACCCAGCGCGGGGTCGAGCCGTCCGTCCACGCTTCCTCCAACGGGAGTACGAGCCCGAGCTCGATGGACCGCATGAGACCTCCTTGGCTGCCGGGTGACCGAGTCTAGGCCGCCGGTGGAGCACATCCACGCCGATCGGCTCCCGGACCCGCGCCGGTACCATTGACGTCCCTTGACGACCATCGCCCCGGACGACTTCACCCAGCTCCACCTGTCCACACGTGAGAATGTGAGCACGGAGGGCTGGAGCCGAATCACCGAGGTCGCCGACCCGGAGGCGCATCCTCTCCGTTCCTGAGCGGCTTGGCACCCAGCCGCGAGCCGCCTCGAGGCGCCCGTGAAGGAGACCCCGACTTGCCGAAGATCGTCATCACCCACGCCGTCACGGACGTCGAGACCTGGCTGAACGGCAAGGCGGACGGTATCGCCCTATTCTCGCCCTTCGCCTCAAACGTGACCGACCACGTCGCGATGGATGGCAGCAACAACGTTGCCATCACCGCAGACGTTCACGACATGGCGGGCACCCAGGCGTTGATGGCCTCGCCCACGCCCGAAGTCGCGGCGGCGCAGGAGCGCGACGGGGTCATCCAGCCGACCTCGGTCCACATCGAGAAGTAGCTTTCGGCGCTCCGAATTGATGCCCGACCGGAGGCATCGAGATCGACGCCGACATGCGCGAGACGAGAAGGGTGCCGAGCAGAGCGGCCGAACCGTTCAGAGCGGTTGTGCGGCGGTGCCTCGCGGCTGCTCTGCCCGTGACAGGATCCTGTCGCGCGGCCGCCGGGATACCATTGACCTTCCGTGACGACCATCGCTCCGAACGACTTCACGCACCTCCACGTCCACTCCGAGTTCAGTCTCCTGGACGGGCTCGGGCGGATCAACGACCTGGTCGATTCGGCGGCGCAGCAAGGCTTCGACAGCCTGGCCCTGACCGATCACGGGGCCCTCTACGGTGCGGTCGCGTTCTATCAGGCGGCCACGGCCAAGGGCATCAAGCCGATCATCGGGGTCGAGACCTACGTCGCGCGCCGGTCGATGACCGACAAGGAGGGCAAGGCCGACGCCCAGCCCTTCCACCTGATCCTGTTGGCAAAGGACGACGTCGGCTATCGCAACCTGTGTCGCCTGATCACCGACGCCCACCTCGACGGCTACTACTACAAGCCCCGCATCGACCGGGAGCTCCTGGCCAGGTACAGCGAGGGCCTGATCGGCCTGTCGGCCTGCCTTGGAGGCGAGATCCCGCGGGCACTCGAGACCGACGATTGGGAGCTCGCCCGGAAGCTGGCCGGCGAATACGGCGACATCTTCGGCAAGGATGGCTTCTACCTCGAGCTCCAGGATCACGGGCTGGCTGAACAGCAGCGGCTCAACGAGCAGCTCCTGCGGCTGGCTCCGGAGGCCGGTCTCCCGCTGGTCGTGACCAACGACCTGCACTACGTCCACGAGGCGCAATCCGAGGCGCATGACGTGCTCCTCTGCGTGGGCACCGGCAACAACCTCGATACGCCCGGCCGATTGAGGTTCGAGACCCACGACTTCTACCTGAAGTCGGCGGCGCAGATGGCGGCCCTCTTCCCGGATCAGCCCGAGGCGATCCTGAACACGCGCAAGATCGCCGAGATGACCGGTGGGCTGAAGCTGCCTCTCGGCCAGCTCCGGATCCCCCACTTCCCGGTCCCCGACGGCGAGACTGTGGAGAGCTGGCTGGCGAAGGAGTGCCAGCGAGGCCTCGAGTCGCGCTATGGCAGCGTGACCTCGGCCCTCCAGGAGCGCCTCGACTACGAGCTCCGGGTGATCACCACGATGGGCTACGCCGGCTATTTCCTGATCGTGGCTGACTTCGTGCGGTTCGCCCGCGAGCAGCGCATCCAGACGACCTGCCGGGGCAGCGCCCCGGGCTCGATCGTGACCTACACCCTGGGGATCACCCCGGTCGACCCGATCCTCTACCAGCTCCCGTTCGAGCGGTTCCTCAACCCCGACCGGGTGACCATGCCCGACATCGACGTCGACTTCGAGGACGGCCGGCGTGAGGAGGTCATCGCCTACGTCGGGCGCAAGTACGGCCAGGACCACGTGGCCCAGATCATCACGTTCGGGACGATGCTGGCCCGAGCCGCCATCCGCGACGTGGGGCGAGTCCTGGGGATGAGCTACGGGGAGGTGGACCGGATCGCCAAGGCCGTACCCAACCAGCTCGGCATCAAGCTCGACGAGGCGCTCACGAGCGCGCCGCAGTTCCGCGAGCTGGTCCAGGCGGATCCGCAGGTCGGCAAGCTGGTCGATCTCGCCCGCCAGCTCGAGGGCGTGAGCCGCAACGCCAGCACCCATGCCGCCGGGGTGGTCATCAGCCGTGAGCCGCTGACCGAGCTCATGCCGCTCCAACGAGCGACCAACTCGGACGGGCTGATGACCCAGTTCGAGATGCACGCGGTCGAGTCGCTGGGCCTGCTCAAGTTCGACTTCCTGGGCCTGTCGAACCTGACCATCCTGCGTCATGCCGTCGAGCTGGTCCACGACCATCGCGGGGTCGAGATCGACCTCGACGCGATCCCGCTCGACGACGCCACGACGTTCGAGCTGCTCGCCAGCGGCGAGACGACGGGCATCTTCCAGCTGGAGTCGGCGGGCATGCGCCGCTACATCCGGGAGCTGCGGCCGACCTCGGTCTACGACCTCGCGGCGATGGTCGCCCTGTACCGCCCCGGGCCGATGGACAACATCCCGGCCTACATCCGGCGGAAGCACGGCCAGGAGGCCGTGACCTACCTCCATCCGCTTCTCGAGCCATACCTCGAGAAGACCTACGGCATCTTCGTCTACCAGGAAGACATCATGGCCTCGGCCATCGCCCTGGGTGGCTTCACCGGACCGGAGGCAGATACCCTCGGCTACGCCATCCGCAAGAAGAAGTCGTCGGTCCTGCGCGCCCAGAAGGAGAAGTTCGTCACCCAGGCCGCCGAGCGCGGCGTGCCGCCCCAGACGATCGACGCGGTGTTCAAGGCGTTCGAGCCGTTCGAGCGCTACGGCTTCAACAAGGCCCATGCCACCTGCTACGGGCTGGTCGCCTACCAGACGGCCTATCTGAAGGCCAACTACACCGTGGACTACATGACCGCCGTGCTGACCGCGGTCCGCGACACCTCGGAACGGGTCGCGGCCGCCATCGCGGAGTGCCGCCGGCTCGGGATCGAGGTCCTGCCGCCGGACGTCCATCGCTCGGACGTCGAGTTCACGGTGGACGGCGCTGCCATCCGCTACGGGCTGCTGGCGGTCAAGAACGTCGGCCAGAGCGCGATCGAATCGATCATCGCCGCGCGGACGGAGGGCGGCGACTTCCGCTCCCTGACTGACCTGTGTTCGAGGATCGACCTGCGCCTGGCCAACCGGAAGGTGCTCGAGGCGCTCGCTCGCGTCGGCGCGCTCAACCCCTTCGGGCATCCGGCCCAGATCCTCCTCGGGTTGGACGACGCGCTGGCGGCCGGCGCGGCCACCCAGCGGGATCGCCTCACCGGCCAGACGTCGCTGTTCGAGCTGGCCACCGACCCCGACGCCCTCGACGCGCCGCTGCCCAACGTTCCCGAGACGCCCACCCGGGAACGGCTGCGCTGGGAGAAGGAGCTGCTCGGGCTCTACCTGTCAGATCACCCGTTGGGCGAGATCGCCGAGGCCATCGGCCCGTTCGTGACGGCCTACTCGGGCGACCTGCGCGACGAGTCGCTCGATCAGCAGCGGGTGGTCGTCGGTGGCATCGTCACGGGGGTCCGGATGGTCGTCACGAAGGCCCGGGCGACGATGGCTATCGTGAGCCTCGAGGACCTCCAGGGCTCGATCGAGGTGGTCATCTTCCCGCGCCTCTACGAGGAGACCCGGGGGACCTGGACGGAGGGCCGGATCCTGCTCGTGGCGGGCCGAGTGGATCACAAGGGCGAGGAGGTCTCGCTCCTGGCCGACCTCGCCGTGGATTGGGACGACGCCGTCGGGCGTGGCCCCGAGGCGTTCACTCGCGAAGTGGCCATGGCCGATCGCTCGCGAGGACGGAGCGGACGAGGTAGCAGCGGCAACGCGCCGGGCGGGTATGCCAATGGGCGGCCCGGTGTGGGCGGCAGGGCACCCGTCGCAGTCGGCCCCGGCCCTCGCCCGATGCCCCCGGTCGGGCCACCGCCGGCGGGCTCGGCCGGCGGCGTGTCTCAGTTCACGGCGCCCGTGAGTCCGCTCCGGCGCGGTGCGGTCAGCCCACTCCGCGCCGGGGACGGCCCGAGCGAGGCGGGCACCAGGCCGGCCGCCGAGAGCGCGGGCGTGACGGCGGCCGCCCTGCCGCGGATCGTCTCGGCCGAGCCGGTGCCGCCGGATCTCGAGCCGGAGGACCTCGCCCGGCTCGGACCCGACGACGACGAGCCGCCGCTGCCCGACGAGGCGAGCGCACTGGTGGCCGAGGCTGCGGCGGCGCCCACCACGCCGCTCGAGGCCGGCGCGGGCCAGGTCCTCCACGTCAGGTTTTCCGGTGGCATCGGGACCGAAGGTGCGATGGAGACCTTCCGGCAGGTGATCCGGGCACGTCCCGGGGCCACCCGGGTCGTCATCCACATGCCGGGTGGACGCTCTGGGATGGCACTTCCGATGGAGCTCCGGATCGGCGTCGCCTACGACGCCGAGCTGCTCGCCGAAGTCCGTCGCCGGCTCGGCCCCAGCGCAGTGGAGCTCAACCTGGCCTGATCGAGCCGGGCTCCCGGCCGGAAATCAGCCGCCGAGGCCCTCGGCGCGCATCGCCTGGACGACGGCATAGCGATCGGTGAACTCGCCTCGGACCTTGGCGATGGCCGCCGAATCGAGCATGAGCTCGTTGGCGATCTCGTTGAGCACGGCGCTTTCCTCGGCGGAGATCGAGTCGTCGACCGCATTGACCAGGAAGCAGCAGCGGAGCAGAGCGAGACGCTCCTCCTCGCTGGCGGCCGTGGACCATTGCCTCGTGACGAGGTAGTCCTCGGTCCCACCTAGCAGGCGCTCCTGCTGCTTGGCGATCGTGATCACGAGCACCGCCTGCGCTTCCGGGATCCGGCCGTGCTCCATGACGATCCGCTCCATGAGAGCCGTCTCGGCGTCGGTCATGACCATGTCCGAGTTGGCGGCCCGGCCAAGGACGTAGGCGAAGCCGGCGAGATGTCGGGCGCGGTCCTCGGGGAGGGCTTCCAGCTCCGCCACGATCCGCCGGACGGTGGCGGTCTCCTGGCCGGGTGCGATGGGGCGCGGAGCAGGCCCGCTGGGCTGGGCACTGCCGCCCAGGAAGCGTCGAAGGACCATCGAGTGCATCTCCTACCTGAATCGTTCCACTGAGTCTAGCGGGGTGCCGCCGAACGGCCGTCGTCGCCTCGAATCGCAATGCAGCCGACATGCGGGCGGACCTTCGGGCCGTCGGGGACCCAAGGTCGAACGTGGCGTCCTAGTGCGGGGAGCAGCGTGTTCCTCGTTGGGAGGCCAGTCATGCCTCGAGCAGAGGCCGAATTCGGGCAGGACGGGCAGCGCGACCCGGATCCCGCCAGACGTGCACTGGATTCCGGCCCCGGAGTCGATCGCTCCGTGCTCAACCTCATCCACGCCCTACAGAGAGCCGAGGCGGCTCGTCGTCGGCTGCAGCGGGGCACGCGCGCGTACGACGACGCCCTGGCGGTCGAAGCCGATCTCCGGGATCGGATCCGTGCCTGGAGCGACGTCAACTAGCTAGCCGGCGGCACCGGCTGGGTCGCCACCGGCTCGGGTGAAGCCCCGGGATGGGGAGCTCAGCCGCGGAGCGGCCGACCCTCGAAGGCCTCGACAGCCGAGACCAGGCCGTCCTCGAGCGGTGTCGCGGCTCCCTTCTCGTAGTCGTAGCGGACGAGGACGGTGTCGCCGACGGCGACCACTCGGCCCGGTCCGCTCCCGCCGCCCCTGGCCGGGGCCGTGATCCGATGATCCATCGTCAGGCTCGTCCGGCCGATCCTCGCCACGCGTGTCTCCACGGTGAGGACCTCGCCATAGACCACGGGAGAGCGGAAGACCACCCGAGCTTCGGCGAGGATGTAGCTGACCCTGGCTCCGAACGCGGGCACGGGCAGTCCTTCGCCCGTTGCCTTTTCCAGGTACTGCACCCGCCCGATCTCGAAGTAGGTGAGATAGGTCGCGTTGTTGACGTGGTCGAACGTGTCGGTGTCGGCGATCCGCACCGGGACATCGACCCGATGGTGGAACGCGCCGGCGAGGTCGCGCGGGTCCGGGGCGACGCGGATCGGTGGAATCGTGGCTCGATCTCCTTACCCGGGCAGAGTAAGCCCCGGCGGTGGTCACGAACACGACTGGTCGACCCCGGCCGCGGCGGGGAAGGGCGACCGGGGTCCGAGGGCAGTCTGGATCGAGCCGGCGTCGGCGGTCTATCGGGCGATCGCTGTAGTCGACCGCCAGCCGCACCCTAGTCGTCCTCGGGGAGACCCGGACCCGATGACGCCCGGTCCTCGATGGTCTCGTGTGGATCCTGGTGCCGAAGCCGGGACTTGAACCCGGACGACCTTGCGGTCAAGGGTGTTTGAGACCCTCGCGTCTGCCAGTTCCGCCACTTCGGCTCGTGGGTCGCCCATCGTAGTCGGTCCGGATCGCCGCAGTTTCCCGGAGTCGCCTCCTGGCCCGGTCGGGGTTGCGGCGCTCGCCCGCCCGGGTGACACTCCCGCGGATGAGCGCCGCGTTCGTGTTCTCGGCCTTCCTCGGCGCCGCGCTCGCCTTTCTCCTCGAGCCGCTCGTCGCCAAGATGCTCCTGCCGTCGTTCGGCGGGACCGCGGCCGTGTGGACGACGGCGCTGGTCTTCTTCCAGTCGGCGCTCGTGATCGGCTATGCCGTCGCCCATATCAGCCTGAGGTTCCTCGGGGTGCGCCGGCACGCGGCATTCCAGGTCGCGGTGGTCGCGGTCGCCCTTGCCGTCCTGCCCATCACGGTCCCGTCGTGGACGCCGCCGCCGGACGGTGCCCCGGTGGCAGCCTGGCTCGTCCTCGTGCTGCTGGCTGCGGTGGGGCTCCCGTTCGTGGCCCTTGCGACGAACGGTCCCACGATCCAGCGCTGGTACGCCGACCTGCCGATCGCCGGTGCGGCCCAGCCCTACCGCCTGTTCGCGGCATCGAACGCGGGCAGCCTCCTGGGCCTGATCGCTTACCCGACGCTCGTCGAGCCGAACCTCGACCTGCCCGAGCAGGCGCGCTGGTGGGCGGTCGGGTACCTGGCATTCGTCGGGATCAGCATCCTCTGTGCCGTCCTGCTACGACGCGCCCTCCGAACCAGTAGCGACGCCTTCGCCGAGCCGACCGGCTCCGCGCACGATGGCCGGCCAGACCAGCCGCCCGACGAGCCCAACACCGCGCGTCGTCGCGCGGG
>JBDTQW010000033.1:0-25188 GCA_039931975.1 Chloroflexota bacterium
CGGAGATGCGCCTCGCGCTCGATGCCCTCCGTCAGACGATCAGGTCCGCCGCCCCCGAGGCCGTCGAGGCATTCAGCTATGGGGGCGCCGGCGTTCAAGTACCGCGACCGGCCGCTCGTTTCGTATAACGCCGCGAAGCACCATTGCTCGCTGTACGTCATGAGCCCGGCGGTCATCGACGCGCACCGGGACGAGCTCGGGGCCTATGACACCTCGAAGGGCACGATCCGCTTTACGCCCGATGCTCGACTGCCCGATGGTCTGGTCACGAGACTCGTCAAGGCGCGCATGGCCGAGACCGACGCGAACCGGACTAGATAGATGGGCTTCCTGCGACGCTTCCTGGGTGGCAACCAGGGTTCGGACTCAGCGGAGGCGACAGGGGCCAATGCCGTTGAGACGGACGTCAGGTCCGCTTCGCCCATCACGCCGGGCAGCCGCCCGCCCAGGGTGGCGACCGCCGCGCGGAAGACGAGGATTGATCCGCGCCGACGCCGGCGCCCGGGCCATCCCGGTCTGGGTGGCACAATGCGAGCCATGACCGAGGCCATGCCCCCGACGTCCGCGGACTCCGTGCAGGTTGGCCGGGACGCGATGGTGCGCCACGCGTGGCTGGAGGCCTTCGAGCAACTGTCGCAGGCCGATCGCGATGGCCAGCTCTCCGGCGCCGACCTCGAGGCGCTCGCGCTGGCCGCGTTCTTCGCCGCCCGGGCGGATGTCGAGCTCGGAGTCAAGGAGCGCGCGTTCAAGGTCCACGAGGCCGAAGGCAACGAACTCCGCGCGGCCTATCTGGCCCTGGACATCGCCCGCGAATACAACTACGCGGGCAAGCACTCGATCGCGTCGGCGTGGACCCGACGCGCGGAGCGGATCCTGGGGCCCGAAGGCGAGACCTACGCCCATGGCTACCTGGCCCTGATCGGGAGCGAATCCGCCGCGGCGACGGGCGACGTCGATACGGCGCTCGCACTCGCCGAACGGGCCGTGGAGATCGGCAGCCGGGCCGCCGACGCCGACTTGAAGGCCCATGCGTTGACCAACCTCGGGGCCTTGAAGATCGCCTCCGGCGCGACGTCTGACGGATTCGCGCTAATGGAGGAAGCCTCCTTCTCCGCGGTCAACGGCGAGCTGTCTCCGTTCACGACCGGGCTCACGGCCTGCCGGATGATCGGCGCGTGCCGCGACCTCACGGATTACCGACGAGCCAGTGAGTGGATCGAGGCGACCGAGAAGTACTGCGACCGACAGTCGCTGTCGGGCTTCCCCGGGATCTGCCGGGTCCACCGAGCCGAGGTGGCGCTGGTCGGCGGGGCCTGGGAGCAGGCCGAACAGGAGCTCCAGCGGGCGACGACCGAGCTCGGCGCATACAACGCCACGCCTCCGCAGGCCGACGGGTTCTACGCGATCGGTGACATCCGCCGGCTCAAGGGCGACTTCGTGGGCGCCGAGGCGGCCCTCCGGGAGGCTCACGCCCGCGGGCGATCGCCGCAACCCGCGTTGGCGCTCGTCCGGCTTGCCGAGGGCAAGACCAAGGCAGCGGCTGCCGCGATCAACGCAGCCGTCGCGGACGAGACCTGGGATCGCTGGGCGCGGGCGCGGCTCCTGCCGGCCCAGGTGGAGATCGCGATCGCGGCCGGCGACCTGGAACGGGCGCGAACGGCGGTCGACGAGCTCGCCGGGATCGTGGTCGGGTATCCGTCGCCGGCCCTCGAGGCCGGTCGCCAGGTGGCCCTCGGTCGGGTGCTCGTGGCCGAAGGGGATGCGCCCGGGGCGGCTCGGGAGCTCCGTGCCGCGGTGAAGGGTTGGCGTGAGGTCGGGGCCCCGTACGAGATCGCCCGGGCCAGGGCGGTGCTGTCGAGGGCGCTTCGCGCCGTCGAGAACGAGGACGACGCCGATCTCGAGCTCGGCGCGGCTCTCGACGAGTTCCGTCGGCTTGGGGCCCGCATCGACGTCGAGGCTGCCGAGCGCGAGCTCCGCGACGCCGAGGACCGCCGGAGCGGCCCGGTGACCACCCGCAAGACCTTCATGTTCACCGACATCGTGGGCTCCACGAACCTTGCCGAGGTTCTCGGCGATCAGGCCTGGGAGCGGCTGCTGCGCTGGCACGACGACATGCTCAGGACCCTGGTGGCGAGTGGGGGAGGGGAGATCGTCAACTCCACGGGCGATGGCTTCTTCGCGGCCTTCGAATCGGCCCGACCAGGCATCCTGTGTGCGATCTCGATCCAGCGGGCTCTCTTCGACCACCGGGCCAGCACGGGCTTCGCGTTGCCGGTGCGGATCGGCCTCCACACCGCCGAGGCCAACCGGCGCGGGACCGACTACAGCGGCAAGGGGGTCCACGTCGCCGCGCGGGTCGCCGCGCTCGCGGAGGGCGGAGAGATCCTCGCGACCGCCGAGACACTCGCCGAAGCTGGCGACGTTGCCGCGTCGGACCCGCGAGAGACGCCGGTCAGGGGCCTGGCCGCACCCCTGAGCCTCTCCGCTGTCGCCTGGACGTAGCGCTATCGTTGGCTCATGGCCAAGACGACGGACAAGACGACGGATAAAGCGACGAACAAGGACGACGCCCTCAAGCGGCTCGGTGGCGGCCGCTGGCAGACCCGCGACGAGCGCTTCACGATCGAGCCTCAGTCCGGGACCTGGGTCGTCGTCGACGGCGAACAGACCGACGACCTCGGCCTGCCGTTGGTCCGCGGCCCGTTCGGCAGCCTGCGTGACGCCAAGGAGGCGATCGAGAAGGCCCGCGAGGTGGAGCCGTCCGCGTCACCGTTGAAGGCGCGGGTCGACGAGTTGCGCAGCCGTCCAAATGCCGCGAGATCCGCGACGGCGAAGACGGCCAAGGCCACCAAGCCCGCCAAGGCCGAGGAGCCGAGCGAGCCACGCTGGCTGACTGACCTCGAGCCGGACGAGCGCCGGCGAGCACGCCGCCTGATCGATCGATTGGCCGACGCCAAGGCCCAGGACCCCGAGGGCATGACTCGTCGCGATGTCGTCGGCAACGTTCCGGCCGTGGCCGCGTACGCGATCGTCCGCGCCATCCTGGCCCTCAAGCCCGACGCGTCGCCCTCGACCGTCACCCGGTTGCTCGCCGACGGCCGCGACGAAGACCTCGGCGTCCGCTGGCGCCTGGTCGACGGCGATGGCCGCGCGATATCGCTCGACCTGGACGCACTTGACCGCTAAGGCTATGGATCCGGCCACGACGCTCCGGGTAGCGAGCGATCAGCCCTGGCGCGGGCCGCCCAGGAATCATGGGCGATGAGGAGCGCCAGGAGGAGGATCAGGAAGCCGTTCACCGGGTGGAGCGCCGCGACGGTCGGTGCGGAGGTGCGCATCGCGACGAAGACCGACTGAAGGATGAAGAGGCCGAACACGATCACAGCGAGCAGGGCAAGCCGCCGCCCGAGGCCGCCGAGGAGCCCGACGACCAGCAGGACGATCGGAGGGTCGTCCCGTAGCGCTCGATGAACGCTTCGCGAGCGTTGCTCGGCAGGCGGAGCACGAGATTGCCCGGCATAGAGGTAGCTGAACATGTGCCCGTTGACCGACGTGTAGGGCATCGAGGCGCCCTTGCGGACGACGCCGGGCACCGCGGCGATGAGCCGGTCATAGAGCTGGAGCCGCTCCGCCGGCACTGACGCCTTGGCAGCCGTGCGATTCTCCTCAGCCACGTTTCCTCCTGCAGGTCATCCCAAGGCAGTTGCCGGAGATGCTGAGCGGTCCGGACCGCGAAGGCGCGGCTCGCGCCATGAACGCGATGTTGCAGATGACGAAGCTCAACGTGGCCAAGCTACCCGAGGCCTACGAGGGCGTACCGGCCTAGCGGCGCATCAATCGTCCGCGCCACGTCCTGAGGCGGAGTTCCACCGGAGCAGCTCCTCGAAGGGGACTGGGGCCTCGAACGGATCGGCCGGCGCCCGGTGCGGCCCAGCGAGCATCGCAGCCGCCAGCTCCCTGGCGGCGCGATCGACGCGCTCGACGAGGCGGCTGTCCGCCGCAACACCCGCAACACCCGCACCACCCCAGTCCTCTGCGGCCGCGTAGACCCCGGTCGCGACCACCGCCGCGTTGAGGTACGCGAACAGCGGCCGGAGCGCGTAGTCGATCGCGAGCGAGTGCCGAGTCGAACCCCCAGTCGCCGCGATCAGAGAAGGCTTGCCGGCGAGGCCGTCCCGATCGATCACGTCGAAGAACATCTTGAACAGGCCGCTGAACGAGGCACTGAAGATCGGTGTCACGACGATCAGCCCATCCGCACCGAGCACGGCGTCGAGACTGGCCTGGAGGCGTGGGCTCGGAAAGCCCGTCAGGAGGTTGTTCGTGAGGTCCTGCGCGTACTCGCGCAGCTCGATGACCTCGATGTCGGCCTCGACGCCGACGTCGCGTAGGTATCGGTCGACCGCAACCGACAGGCGGTCGGCCAGCAGCCGGCTCGTCGACGGCTGGCCAAGGCCCGCGCTGACGACGACGAGCGATCGAGCCGGGAGCGCCTTCATGCGACGACCGTTTCGGCCGCACGAGCGGCCTCTGCCGCGAGGACCCTGGGATGCAACGGCGGCCCGTCGGGAACGCCGGCGGGTCGGAGCGCCTCGAACTCCTTGCGGAGGACCGGGACCACGAGCTCGCCGAGCATGTCCAACTGCTCCAGCACCGTCTTGAGCGGGAGACCGGCATGATCGGCCAGGAACAGCTGGCGCTGGTAGTCGCCGACGATCTCCCGAAATGAGAGTGTCCGGTCGATGACCTCCTGCGGACTGCCGATCGTCATTGGCGTCTGCTCCATGTATTCCTCGAGCGACGGGCCGCCCCCGTAGACCGGCGCGTGGTCGAAGTAAGGTCGGAACTCGCGGATCGCGTCCTGTGAGTTCGCTCGCATGAAGACGTGCCCGCCGAGCCCGACGATCGCATGGTCGGCCGGGCCGTGGCCGTAGTGCTCGAAGCGCTGGCGGTAGAGCGCGACCATCCGCTGGACGTGCTCCTTCGGCCAGAAGATGTTGTTGTGGAAGAAGCCGTCGCCGTAGTAGGCCGCCTGCTCGGCGATCTCTGGGCTGCGGATCGAACCGTGCCAGACGAAGGGCGGCACGCCGTCGAGCGGGCGCGGCGTGGAGGTGAACCCGGTCAACGGAGTCCGGAACTTGCCTTGCCAGTCGACGACGTCCTCCCGCAAGAGGCGATGGAGCAGCGCGTAGTTCTCGTAGGCCAGCGGGATGCCGTTCCGGATGTCCTGCCCGAACCAGGGGTAGACGGGGCCCATGTTGCCGCGGCCCATCATCAGGTCGACCCGGCCGCCGGCGAGATGCTGGAGCATCGCGTAGTCCTAGGCGATCTTGACCGGATCGTTCGTGGTGATCAGCGTCGTCGCCGTCGACAGCATGAGCCGCGACGTTCGGGCGGCGATGAAGCCCAGCAGGGTCGTGGGGGACGAGGTCACGAACGGCCGATTGTGGTGCTCGCCCGTGGCGAACACGTCCAGTCCGAGCTCCTCGGCCTTGAGCGCAACCGTGACCATGAGCTGGATGCGCTCTTCCTCACTCACCGTGCGGCCCGTGGCCGGATCGGCCGTCAGGTCGCCGACGGAGAAGACCCCGAATTGCATCCCGACTCCGATCTCGCGGCTCGATCTCGTCGAGTCTCTCACGCTTCCGATACGCTGGCGCCATCACGGGCATCGAACCGCCTGGCCGTTGCGCGCGAGGAGCACGCCATGAACGTCGACACAGGAGCCGCGACGGGCAGCGAGGGCCTTGCCGGGCTCGACCGGCCGGTTCGGACCCTGTTCGAGCGGATCGCCGGACCAGCGGCCAGAACCGACCCGGATCTCACGTCGATCGGGACGGCGCTGATCGACCTGGCGGCGGATCTCGACTACATGACGCCCTGGATGGAGCGTCTTGACGACCTGAGCGGCACGCTGGTGATCCATGGACCGGCGCAGGGGCCTCGGCTCGTCATCGTCCATCGACGGGATGGCCAGATGGGCGCGGTGCACGACCATGGGACATGGGTCGCCATCAGCCCGATCGTCGGCCTCGAGACGCATCGACGCTACCGAGTGGCTGGGGAGGGGCCCACCGCCCGTCCGGAGGTTGCCGAGGCGCTGGCACTCGAACCGTCTCATTTCGCGACGCTCCTGCCGCCAGACGACCTCCACGACCACGGTCACCTAGCGGGACATGGCGCGCCCGCGTACGTCCTGATCATGACCGGCGACGATCAAACACGGTTCACGCGCAAAGAGTCGGACCTCGCGACTAGCCGCCATCGGATCCTCCGACCCGGCGACGGCGGCCGCTGGCTCGCCACTCAGCCGATGCCTGCAGACCAGCGTGGCCGCTGACCGCGGCGGATCCGAACCCTACCCGCCGATCGAGGCCTACGAGACGGGCATGCTCGAGGTCGGAGACGGCCACGCGGTGTACTGGGAGACCTCGGGCAACCCCGACGGCAAGGCGGCGATCGCCCTCCACGGCGGGCCCGGTGCAGGCAGCAGCCCGGGACGGCGTCGCTGGTTCGATCCGGATCGTTATCGGCTCGTTCAGCTTGACCAGCGCGGCTGCGGCCGGAGCACTCCCCACGCCAGCGACCTCACGACCGATCTGTCTACGAACACGACCCACCACCTTATCGCCGATCTCGAACGACTCCGCGAGCACCTTGGGATCGAGCGCTGGCTCGTCTGGGGCGGGTCGTGGGGCGTCACCCTCGGCCTCGCCTACGCCGAGCGATTTCCCCAGCGTGTGTCCGAGATGGTGCTTCTCTCGATCACGATGACCCGCCGGGCGGACGTTCACTGGCTGGCTCACGAGACCGGTCGCTACTTTCCCGAGAAGTGGGCCCGGTTCCGGGCCGGCGTCCCGGAGGCCGAGCGCGACGGCGACCTCGTGGCGGCGTACGACCGGCTGATCAACGGCCATCAGGACCCGGAGGTGCGCTTGCAGGCGGCGCGCGCCTGGGTGGCCTGGGAGGACGCGATCCTGTCGCTCGAGAAGGGCTATGTCTCGCCCAACCCGCGCTGGGCCGACGAGCGGCACATGGTCGCCTTCGCCCGCCTCGTCACACACTACTTCGCGAACGCGGCCTGGCTCGAGGACGACGAGCTTCTCCGTAACGCCCCGCGGCTGGCGGGCATCCCCGGCGTCCTCCTTCATGGGCGCCTGGATCTGTCCGGGCCGCCGGACGTCGCCTGGCAGCTCGCCGAGGCCTGGCCGGGCGCCGAGCTCCACTTCATCCCTGGCGGCCATACCGGCGACGCGGAAATGGACCGTCTGTTGCTCGAGGCGACCGACCGCTTCGCGTCGGCCCGTAACGAGGAGCCAGGAGCATGACTACCGCAGCGCAAGAAGAGCCGATGCCGAGGATCCGGGTGGTCGTCGCAGGCGCGACCGGATGGACCGGACGAGCGGTAGCCGAGGCGGTTCTGGCGGCCGACGACCTCGTCCTGACTGCGGCCGTGGCCCGCTCCGCGGCGGGCACTGACCTCGGCACGTCCTGGGGCGTTGAGCCGAACGGCGTTCCCGTGCTCGCATCGGTCGACGAGGCGCTCGACGATGCAGACGTGTTCGTGGACTTCACGGCGCCGGAGGCGGTCATGGCGGCCGCGCTCGGCGCCATTCGGCGTGGCGTGCGGGTGGTCATCGGGACCTCGGGCCTGACCGCCGATGACTACTCCCTCATTGCCGCGGCCGCCGACGACGCGGGCATCGGGGTCGTGGCCGCCGGCAACTTCTCGCTCACTGCAGCGATGGCCCAGGCAGCTGCGTTGCTCGTGGCACCCTACCTCCCGAACCGGGAGGTCATCGACTATGCGTCGGAAGCCAAACCCGACTCGCCCAGCGGCACCGCCCGCGAGATCGCCGACCGACTCGCCGAGGTCCAGACAACGCTGGCCGTGCCGATCGCGCGGACGGTAGGCGCGGTCGAGGCCCGCGGTGCCACGATCGCGGGCACGCAGGTTCACTCCGTCCGGTTGCCGGGCTTCGTGCTCTCTACCGAGGTCGTCTTCGGCCTTCCTGACGAGCGCCTGGTGATCAGGCACGACGCCGGCGGGTCGCCTGCCCCCTACGTCGCGGGCGCGCTGCTCGCGGTCCGAGCGGTCATGAACCGGACCGGGCTGGTCCGGGGACTGGACACGCTCCTGCTCCGCGAGACGTAAGGGGCGTCGAGCTACAGCTTCTTGTAGAACACCGTCGTTCCCCAGAGACCACCGCGCGACAGCAACGCGAAGTCCGGGATCTCGCCGACGCGCACCCAGCCAAGGCGGGCATACAGTCGCTCGGCGTCGCCGCCGGTGACCGTGTCGAGCACCAGCAACGTCTTGCCGCACTCCCGCGCCGTGTCCTCGGCCGCCTCCATCAGCCCACCGCCGAGTCCCTGGCGGCGGGCACGCCGGTGGACGAGCAACTTGGCGAGGTCGGCCCGGTGCGGTTGGTTCTCCGGCTGCTTCAGCGCGAGCTGGACCGTGCCGACGATGCCGATGTCGTCCTCGGCCACCAACAGCGCGCGCTCGCCGGCCGCGACGTCGGCGGCCACCCGGCGCCAGAACGCCTGCGACTGGGCCGGCGCCAGTGGGTGCATGAAGCTGACCGACGCGCCGCCGTCGATCGAGTCGATCAGGAGGTCGGCCAGCCCATCGATCTGGGCGTCATCGACCGAGTGCAGGCGCCGGATCGCCGGCGCGGTGCTCAAGGATCTGACCGGATCACTATCGCGCCGCCATCTGGAGGAGTCCGAACGAGGCACCCTGCGGATCGGTGAGGATCGAGAAGCGCTCACCCGGGACGTCCTGCGGAGCCATCATCTCCCGGGCACCAGCATCGATCGCCTTCTGGTGGGCGCGATCGATGTCCACGACGTCGAAGTACGCCATCCAGTAGCTCGGTACCTCGGCGGGGACCATCGGGTTCATCTCCATGGCGCCAGCGATGCTCTCGCCGTCGGCCTGGAACTCAGTGTACGGCGTCGTATCGCTGGCGGTCGTCCTGGCCGTCCACCCGAACACCTCCTCGTAGAAGGCGAGGGCCCTGTCGAGGCCGCGGGCGTTGAGCTCGGCCCAGCTGAAGGTGTTTGCTCCCCGGGTCTGGAATCCGCCCATCTGGGTCGACTGCCAGCCGGAGATGAATGCGCCGATGGGGTCTTGGAAGACCGCCATCTTGCCTTGGTCGCCGACGTCGAAGGCGGGCGTCAGCACGGTTCCACCAGCTGCCTGGACTCGCCGGCCGAGTTCCTCGGCATCGTCCGTGGCGATGTAGACCGACCAGGCGGTTGGCTGCTCGGGTGATTGGACGCCGCCGATGCCAGCCACGTCCTGGCCATCGATCTTGGCCAAGGCATACCCGCCGTATTGAGGATCGGGGTTCACCTCGATCTGCCAGCCGAAGAGCTTTCCGTAGAACTCGTGCGACCCCGCAGGATCCTTGCTGGCGAGGTCGACCCACGCAGGCTTGTTGGCGACCGCGGTCGCTGAATCTGCCATGTGTCGTCCTCCAGTGGGGAGCTCCGCGGGCACGAAGCGATAGGGAAGAAGACCATTGTCCCACCGACTAGCCGGTCGTGGCGTCGCGTCGAGGTGGACGCGAGCCCCGGGTCCTGGCGGCTAGGGTCGGGGCGCATCGAGGAAGGCGAGGACCGCCGCAACCAGCACCGGCGACCGGAAGATCGAGTAGTGGGTCACACCCGGGATGATGGCCAGCGCGTGCCCACCCGCCGGTCGGCCGTCAGCCTGCCAGCCAGCGTCGCGCTGGCCGCCGCCAAGCAACTCGAATATCTCCACGGCATGGTTCGGCGGGAACATGTCGGTGTCCGCGCAGGCGAAGAGCGTAGGCACTGTGAGCCCGCGGACCTGCTCCGAGAAGTCGAAGTCCTGGGCCAACGCCTGCCCCATCTTGTGGAGCAGCCGCGGGAAGTCCTCCGGCCGGGGCGCGACCCGTTCGTAGAGCTGGTGCATGGGCGTGTCCTTCATGAATTCCGCGGCCGCCGCATTGACCAGGCCCTGCAGGCCGAGCATCTCCGAGTAGATCGCACTGCGCCGCATGTTCGTCGACACCGTGACCAGCCGGCCGACGAGCTCCGGATGCCGGACGGCCGTGTGGAACGCGACCCCGCCACCCAGCGAGTAGCCCACCAGGTCCGGCGTCTCGAGCCCGAGGTGCCGGATCAGGGCCGCGATGTCGTCGGCCATGAGCTCGACGCTGATCGGCCGGTCGATATCCGCTGTTCGGCCATGACCCTGGAGGTCCACCGCGGTCACCTGGTGGCCCTCGGCGAGGGCCGTCAGCGCCTGGCCGAACATCTCGCCCGACCCGAGCCCGCCGTGGAGCAGGATCACGGGCCGGCCCGCCCCCTGTGTCTCCTAATAGAGGCTGATCCCGTTGACGTCGGCATACTGCCCCAGGCCCTTGGCCTCGGTGGTCCACTCCGTCGTCATGGTCTGGCTCCTCTCATGCGTGGCCGGGGGCTTCGTTACTTCAGACCAAGTCGGTTCGGATAACTAATCGGTCGAATCAGTGGGTCGGCTTCTTCTCGTGAGGATCCTGTGTCGCCGGAGGCTCCGGCGTCTCGATCGGCGGCAGATGCGGCTCACCAGTGATCAGCCGCGAGCCGCGGCCGTGGGTCAGGAACGACCAGGCCCAGCGGGTGACGACGACGATCCGGTTGGCGAAGCCGATGAGATACGAGAGATGGATCCCGAGCCATAGGAGCCAGGCGATGAAGCCGCCCTGGCGGCCGAGCGGACCCAGCCAGGGGATGTCGGTGACCCCGGAAAGCCGGCCGATGATCGCGACCTCGCCGCGATTCGAATAGCGAAACGGCGGCGTCGGCTCACCGTTGAGGCGGCGCAGGATCGTGGCCGCGGCATACGAGCCGCCCTGGATGCCACCCTGCGCGACGCCGGGAACCGGGCGACCGTCGCGCCACTCCCGGGATGCGACGTCGCCGACGACGAAGACCTCGGGATGGCCGGGGATCGTCAGGTCGGGAGCCACGACGATCCGCCCGCTGCGGTCAACCTCGGCGCCGGTCGCCTCTGCCACCACTTTGGCGAAGCTCGAGGCCTGGACGCCTGCGGCCCAGAGCACGGTTCTCGCCAGCAGCCGCTCCTGTGCGCCGTCCACGTCGAGGGTCACGGAGTGGTCGTCGATGTCGACGACCCTGCTGCCGGTCCGGACCGTGACGCCGAGCCGCCCGAGCTGCCGGCGCGCCGAGACCGAGCGGTCGATCGGGTACGGAGGCAGGACCCGATCCATCGCTTCGACCAGGATGATCCGCGTTTGGGTCGGGTCGATCGAGCGGAAGTCGCGCTTCAAGGTGTCTTTCGCGATCTCGCCGAGCGCGCCGGCGAGCTCGACGCCGGTCGGGCCACCGCCGACGACGACGAACGTCATCCACTCGGTCCGGCGGGTCGGATCGGCTTCACGCTCGGCCGCCTCGAAGGCGATGAGGATCCGCCGGCGGATCTCGGTCGCATCCTCGATCGATTTCAGGCCCGGCGCATCGCGCGTCCATGCATCGTGACCGAAGTACGAGTGACGGACGCCGGTCGCGACGATGAGCGAGTCGTAGCCGATCGACCCTCCGTCGGACATGCCGACCTCCCGTCGAGCCGGATCGAGCGCCCGAGCCTCGCCCAGGAGGACCGTGGTGTTGCGCCGCTTTCGAAAGATCGATCGCAGCGGTTGAGCGATCTCGCCGGGGCTGAGGGCACCCGTGGCGACCTGGTACAGGAGCGGCTGGAACAGATGGAAGTTCCGCCGGTCGACGAGCGTCACCGTGACCCGATCGTCACGACTCAACCGGCGCCCGGCGTATAGTCCGCCGAACCCACCACCGACGATCAGGACCCGATGCCGAGCCGGATGCGATGCAGCGGATGACCTGGCGTCCATCCGGTCGATGGATCTACCCGGCTGGCGGCGGTTCCATCGGGGTCATGACCTGGAAGTAATTGTCGTCGGGGTCGGCAAACGTTGCGATCGATGAGCCGGGTGCGCCTTCGAAGCCGTACGGCTCCGCGATGACGATCGCCCCGGCGGCCTTCATCCGCTCGAAGTCGCCCTGCACGTCCGTGGACTCGATGTTCCAGATGATCCGTCCGGGGGTCGCGTTCTTGCCCTTGACCTCGGAGTGCGGCCCGACCGTGACGAAGCCCGAGCCGAGCTGCCACCCGGTGTATCCGCCATCCGAGAAGGTCGGCTCGCCGAGGACTCGGGTGTAGTACTCGACCAGCCGCTGCGGGTCCTCGGACCCGATGAGGATGCTGTTGAAGTCCATGTGTGCCTCCAATCGGACGGTGCGCTCGGTCGGTTGAGGATACGGTGCGAACCGGACGTGCGCGGGTCAGGCGCGAATCGAGCGGTGGCCCCTTCTGCGTCGCTCAGGGCGGCACCCCACGCATCGACATCAGCGTTCATGCTAGCCACCACGATCGTCAGTCCACTTGGAGGAGCGATGAAGGCTGCGCTGCGGGATCGGTACGGAACGCTTGACGTCGTGCGGCTCGCGGACGTCGATCGTCCCGTGCCCGCGGACGATCAACTGCTGGTCCGGGTCCGCGCCGCCTCCGTCAACCGGGCCGACCTGGACGCCCTGGGTCCGCGGCCGGGCTTCGCCCGCAGCTTCATGGGGCTGCGCGCGCCGCGGAACCCTCGCATGGGGATCGATGTCGCCGGCGTCGTCGAATCCGTCGGAGCAGGCGCGACCCGGTTCAAGCCGGGCGACGAGGTCTTCGGGGACATGTTCTCGTTTGGCCAGGGCGCCTTCGCCGAGTTCGTGTGCGCGGCGGAGAAGGCCTTCCAGTCGATGCCGCCCGGGATGACGTTCGAGGACGCGGCCACCCTCCCGCACTCGGCGATCCTGGCGCTGCAAGGGCTACGGCTGCGCAACAGCCGAACGATCCGCCCCGGCGACAAGGTCCTGATCGACGGCGCATCGGGCAACGTGGGTCCGTTCGCCGTCCAGATCGCGAAGTCGATGGGTGCCGAGGTGACCGGCGTCTGCAGCACCGCCAAGGTCGACTTCGTCCGTTCGCTCGGCGCCGACCACGTGATCGACTACACCAAGGTGGATTACACCGCGACGGGGGAGCGCTACGACTGGATCGTCGACACGGACTCCCACCACTCGATCCTCCGGATCCGGCGCGCACTCCGACCCAGGGGCGTCTACGTCACGCTCGGCGGAACGTCGTTGCCGATCTTCGCGGGGCTCATCCTGGGACCGTTGATCTCGCTGGCGAGCCAGAAGTGGACAGGCCTGCTGCTCTGGTGGAAGCCGTTCAACCCAGACGACGTGGCTACCCTCAAGGAGCTCTTCGCGGCCGGCAAGGTCAGGCCCGTTATCGATCGACGCTACCCGTTGAGCCAGGTCGTCGAGGCGCTTCGCTGGGTCGACGATGGGCACGCGAAAGGCAAGGTCGTCGTGACCGCGGGACCGGACGAAGTCTGCGATAGCTCCCCGCCGTGGTAGGCCTCGTGGGTGAGGAGCCGCTGGACGATCGACGCGCGTGAATGCAGCTGGCGCTGGTCGCCATAGGATCGCTCGATGGTGTCCTCGAGCATCGCCGGCGTCCAGCGATCCAGGCATCGATCGATGATTGCCCAGGTGGTGTCGATGGCCCGCACGAGGTCACCGGCCGATCGGGGATGGTCGAGGTCGTCTTCCCAGCCCTCGTCCTTCGTCGGATCGAAGGGCGTCGTCTCGGCGCCGGGCTCGCCGAGGATCGCGCACAGCCAGTACACGCGGGCGCCCGCCGTGTGACCGACGGTCGCCCAGATCGCCCAGATCGGCCAGAGTTCGGGCGCTGGGCGGATGGCGAGCTGCTCGTCGGACATCGCGCCGATGACTTCGGTCAGGCGCCGGTTGTATTGCGGCCAACGGTCGTAGAAAGGACGGATGGACATGAGCGGTGCCGCCAGTCTAGGTGACCGACGGAGAAAGCCCTGCGCTTCTTGCCGATTTCGAGGTCACCCGCGGGTCATCGGTGGTGCACGGAGCCTACGCCGTCGCGGGATCGCGCCGCTCAGCGGCTGGATGATCGAAGAGGTCACGGAGCGATGAGTCATCGCGCCGGGGCTGGTCTATCCATCAAACGAATTCGAACGAAGGAGAACCCAATGCGCAATCGCCCGCTGCGAACGGCCCGGTAGTGAGCTACGACAAGGACCCACGGGTCGACGATTACATCGACGCACTGCCGGACTGGCAGCAGGCGATCTGCCGCGAACTTCGCGAGCTCGTCCACGCGGCCGATCCGGCGGTCGTCGAGACGATCAAACGCACGGTCCAGCCCTACTTCGTCCTGAAGGGCAACGTCGCCGCGCTCCTCGCCGCGAAGGACCACATCACCGTGTTCCTGTACGACGGCGGGCTCGCGCCAGATCCGGACGGGATCATCACGGGCGGACACGGCAATGAGACGGGTCGGATGATCGCGATCCACCAGGGCGAGCGGATCAACGGGCCGGCCCTTACGGCGATCTTCAGGGCCATCATCGCGGACAACCGTGCGGGCGGCTGGCGGAAGCTCAAGAAGGGTTAGCCTGAACCGCGGCCATCGCGCCCCTAGAGGTGCTGGTCGACGAGGACTGGGTTGCCGTCGGGGTCGACGACGATGAAGCTCGCCGGCCCCGTGGTGGACTCGTCCGCTTCCTGGTCGAACGTGATCCCGGCCGCCCTCAACCGGCGCTGGAGCTCACGGACGTCGGTGAACGACTCGAGCGGCTGTGCATCGGCATCCCAGCCCGGGTTGAAGGTCAGGATGTTCCGCTCGAACATCCCCTGGAAGATCCCGACGATCGCCGCCCCGTTCTTCAGGATGAGCCAGCCCCGGCTGGCGTCGCCGCCCATCGCTACGAACCCGAGGGTCTCGTAGAACGACCTTGAGGCCCCCAGGTCCTTGACCGCGAGGCTGATCGAGAAATTGCCAAGCTCCATCGCATCGCTCCTGCTGGCCGGATAGGGGACCAGCCTAGCGCGCGGCGATCGAGTCACGGAATTCAGGACGCCGCGAGCACCTCGCGCAGCGTTGCCGCGAAGCCATCGGGATCGCCGGTCTGGCCGTACTCGCCACCGAGGAAGCCGCTGTGGCCGCTCGGGAACGGGACGGGCGTCAGGCCGAGCCGTTCGGCGGCGGCCTCCGCGCCGCGGTGCGCCAGCTCGCCCTCGGACTCGACGCCGGTGCCGAGGACGATCCGCGTCGAAGCGGTCTGCAGGGCCGCGAAGTCGGGCTCGTAGCTCGTGGAGGACAGCATGTTCTGCCCAAGCAGCGGGTCGCTTCGGTTCCCGTCGTCCTCGGTCGGCATCCCGAACATCGCGGCATCCGGGCCCGGCTGGCCGGCGAAGGCCGCGTCGATGGGTCCTTTGTGGCTCACGACGACGATGAAGTGCGCCATCCCGGCGCCGAATCCGCGCTGCTGATAGGAATCGCTGACCGCCCGGCAGACGGCGAGGGCACCTTCGCGGTCGGGCAGGATCGCCGCCAGCGGCGGCTCGTGCGCAACGAGCGTCCGAACCTGCTCGGGGTGCTTCGCGACGAGGGCCAGGGCGTTGACCGCGCCACCGCTGCTCGCGAAGAGGTCGACCGGGCCCACGCCGAGCTCGTCGATCAGTCGATGGAGGTCATCGGCATGCTGTTCGGGCGTCGACGGGCTGGTCGGATCGGCCTTCGTGCTGCGCTCGACGCCTCGCGGGTCATAGGTCACCACGGTGCGATCCGTGAAGTGCCGCGCAAGCGAGCCGAAACCGCTCGCGCCCATCGGCGAGCCGATCAGGAGCAGCACCGGCGCGTTGCCGTCCGCTCGGCGGATGTCGTAGGTCAGGACGGCGCCGGCAACGTCCAGGGTGTGGGTCGTCGGCTCGGTCATCGTGGTCATGCTGGGACTCTTTCCGCGAGGATCGCATCGATCTGGCCGACGGCCTGCGTCAGGCCTTCTTCCATGCCCATCGCGAGGCCCTGCTCCATCGCCTCTGTGCTTGGGAAGCGACTCTCGATCGACATCCGCGTGCGGCCCGCGGCGATCGACTCGATCGTCACGTGGCCCTCGTTGCGCGGGAAGTCGTCGTTCGGGGTGCCGTCGTCATGGGCGAACCCATCGACGAAGACGAGCCGGCGCGGCGGGTCCGCCTCGACGATGTCCCAGTAGCCGCGCGGCTGGTCACCGGAGGGCCCCGTCATGTGATATTCGACGCGACTCCCGGGCGCCAGATCATGGGTCGTGAAGGTGGCCGGGTAGGTGGGCGGACCCCACCAGCGCTCGAGCTGGCGCGGATCGGCCCAGAGCTGCCAGACGCGTTCCGGGGAAGCGTCGAACTCGGCCGTGATCTTCATCGTCAGGGCACCTGGATCCTTCTGGACGGCGGTGACAGTCATGCGTCGGTCTCCTCGCTCCTGGTGATGAGGTGGGTCATGCGTTCGATGCGGCGGTGCCACAGCGCTTCGTACTGGTCGAGCAAGCCTCGCGCCAGGCGCAGCCCGTCCATGTTGGTGCGCACGACCTTGCGGCGGCCGGTGCGCTCCTTGGTGACCAGGCCGGCTCGCTCGAGCACCGCGACGTGCTTCTGCACCGCCGCGAAGCTCATGGGGTAGTGCCCGGCCAGCTCGGCGACGCCCTCGTCCCCGTTCAGCGCGCGCAGGACGATGTCGCGCCGGGTGGCATCAGCAAGGGCGGCGAAGATCTGGTCGGTGTTGACGGCGAGCGGCATTGGTACAACCATACGGTTGTATGATGGTGGGTGTCAAACCTGTCGGGTGGACGGCCTATTTCGGTAAGGCGACCGACAACGACGAGGGCCTAGCCTTCCGATGGAAAGATCGACGCACCAAGGAGGTCCAGGATGGACACGAAGAACCTCGCCGATCTATACAACCTTCCGCCGATCCCGTGGTCGCGCGCCCTCGAGGCGCTCGAGTCGAGCCCGCCGGGCGCGGATACGCGACGCTTCCTCGCCTCGACCCGCCCCGACGGCCGACCGCATCTCGCCGGGGTGGGCGCGGTCTGGCATGACGACAGGGTCTACTTCGTGAGCGGGGCAGGGACCCACAAGAGCCGGAACCTGGCCGAGAACCCGAACTGCGCCATCTCGATATCGATGGCTGACATCGACGTCGTCATCGAGGGCGTCGCCGAGCGCGTGACCGATGACGCGACCCTCCAGCGACTCGCGCAACGCTATGCCGAAGAGGGCTGGCCGGCCACGGTCGAGGACGGCGCCTTCACCTACGACTACAGCGCGCCGAGCGCCGGCCCCCCGCCCTGGGATCTCTACGTCGTCGCGCCGGTCACCGTCTACGGAGTGCTTTCGGCCGAACCCGGCGGTGCCACGCGCTGGCGCTTCCCATGAGCCCTCGCTGACGCGCCGGACCCTCAGGTCTTGCGGTGTCGGGCGCGCTGCGGCAAGGCGATCGTGGGCCTCGGCGAGGAGCGGCATGACGACGTCGCGGAACGTCGCCGCCGACGGGTTGAGGATCGAGATCCAGAGCTGGGCAGCGTAGGTGGGGTGGGGGAGGAGCGTGTCCAAGGCCGTGTAGTCGGGCGGCGTCGCGGGATCCAGGGCGCCGCCGACGAGGCGCTCGAAGGTGGCCCGGCTGAGCCCCAGGTTCAACCGGAAGACGCCCTCGCGATCGAGGTCGGAGCCGTCGTCGTGTCGTGTTGGTGACGATTGTTGCGTAGTTCGGGAAGTGCTTCTCGGGATCGAACGAGAAGAACCAGGTCCCGCCGGACTCGAGGACGTCGGTCTCCGGATAGGTCTCGCGGATGTACTGGACGATGGTCGCCGGGTCAGGCCCGGCCAGGTCGTTGGTCGTCATGCCAAGACCGTTACGACATGCATGTCAAACCCTCGGCAGTAGTCTTCGCCGATGACCAAGCCGAGCTTCATCCCGCCGATGCTGGCGACCCTCGTCGGCGCGCCGTTCGACGATCCCGATTGGCTGTTCGAGGTCAAATGGGACGGCTTCCGGGTCGAGACGGTCGTCGACGGTGACGGCGCGGTAAGCGGGTCAGTTGCCGCCAAGGATCTCCGGCGCCGCGTCCACATCCTTCTTGCCCGGACCAGGCGGGTCGTCGAGCCGGTCGCTCTCTTCCCACGCTGGCTCGCCGGTCTCGCGATGCCGCTCTCTACCGGCCTCGCGGCGCTCGCTACGCGGAGCCGGCTTCGCATCGGAACTGGTCGGCGATCCCGAGAACGCTCGTCTAATCCTGGATAGCAGCGACATGGAGTCTCCTCGACGACGTGTGCGAGCCTGACCTTAGTACGGCTCGAGCGGCAGCTGACTGCGACGCATCCCGCGCTCCACAAGGCGACGGCGAGCGACTGCTCGTGCCTCGGCCGCGAAGAGGGTCCCGAACTCGGTCCGGCCCCGACGCCGCCCCGACTACCGACGAGTGGTCCGAACCGATTCGCGGCGTATCCGATCTCGTGCCTCCAGGCGTCATAGAGGCCGATCATTGCTTGCTCAAACACGCGCGCGCACTTAGATCGAGATCGCTCATGTCCCGATTCTGCTCCTCAATGAGAGCATGAGCGGCGGCGATGAACGGCCCGGACAGCCGTTCAACCCACTCACCGGGCTCCTTACGGCGGTGCGTGACGACACGATCCGGAGTGTTTGTCGTGAATCAAGCAGCCAGTGCCGGGGCGTTTTCGCGTCACCGCTTCAGCGATACCTACCCGGCCATGCGCACGACATCTCACCGTCGAGCTCGAGTGAGCTCTCGCTGACGCGCCGGACCGTCAGGTCTTGCCGTGTCGGGCGCGCTGCGCTGCGAGGCGATCGTGGGCCTCGGCGAGGAGCGGGATGACGATGTCGCGGAACGTCGCCTCCGACGGGTTGAAGACGTAGAGTGCCCGTGTGAGCTTTGACGTCGCCGCCGAGGCCTACGACCGCTTCATGGGCCGATACTCGACGCTGATCGCCCCGCAGCTGGCGGACCTGGCAGGGGTGCACGATGGCCAGCAGGCGCTCGACGTGGGCTGCGGACCGGGCGCCCTGACGACCGAGCTCGTCGCGCGCCTGGGTCCCGCGGCCGTGACGGCCGTCGACCCATCCGAGTCGTTCGTCTCCGCTGCGCGGGTGCGTCATCTCGGCGTGAACGTGGTCCGAGCATCGGCCGAGAGCCTGCCGTTTGCAGACGGGGCGTTCGACGTCGCCCTCGCCCAACTCGTCGTCCACTTCATGGCGGATCCGGTCGCGGGGCTGGCCCAGATGGCACGCGTCAGCCGGCGTGGTGGTGTCGTCGCGGCGTGCGTCTGGGATCACGGAGGCGGGCAGGGCCCGCTGAATCTGTTCTGGGAGGCGGCCCGCCGACTCGACTCCCACATCGATGATGAGTCGAACCTTGCCGGCGTTCGAGCTGGCCATCTGGCCGAGCTCTTCGCCGCGGCGGGCCTCCGCGAGATCGAGGAGGCGACCCTCTCGGCCGATCGGGAGCATCCGACCTTCGAGGATTGGTGGGAGCCATTCACCCATGGTGTCGGTCCCGCCGGCGCCTACCTTGCGAGCCTTGACTCGGACCGGCAAGCCCAGCTCCGCGACCGCTGTCGCGCGACGCTGCCCGGCGAACCTTTCGTCGTTACCGCCGTGGCATGGGCAGCGCGTGGCCTGGCGCAGTGACGTTTCGCTGGGTCGACGAGGGCTACGCCCGGGGGAAGGTCGTCATCTCGATGCCGGAGCCGGCCGAGGATCCTTCGCCGTGAAAAGGGCGGCCGGGCCGACGAGCTCCATCTCCACCCGCCCGAAAGAGGCACCCAGGATCTCGCGGAGCATCTCCTCGCTATCCTGGAGGTTGTCGAAGGCGCCTCGCCCGTTGAACGCATGGAGAACCCGTCGCGAGAGCCAGGTGTGAGGTCCGGAATCGCCGAGGACCGATGCCCCGAAGAGCACCCCGTCCGGTGCAAGGACTGCCGCGACGTTAGCCACGGCGGCCGCCTTCCGCGAGCGTGGCCCAGGCAGGCAATGGATCACGAGGTTCAGGGCGGCCGAGGCGAAGGGCCCATCCACCGGGAGCGGCTTCAAGACGTCGGCCTCGACAGACGAGACGTCCAGTCGACCTAATCGCCGCGACGCATGTTCGAGGACGGTGACGTTTGGGTCCAGGAGCGTCACTCGACTGCCATCTGGAAGCCCGGACCGCTCGAGGAACCAGCCGGTGCCCGGCCCCACGTCCAGGTGCCGATCGCGGATGTTCCGGCGATACCCGTCGAGGAGGGGACCGGCGGGACACCGCCAGACGTATCTCGCGACCGGGCCGAGGACGAAGGTGTCGTACAGGTTGAGGAGCAGCCGACTGTAGTCGGCCTGCCCGCGGTACGCGGGATCGTCGCGATCCATCGCTGGAGCCTCTCTAGGCCAGTCGCTCGCCCGCGCGGACGGCCACTGACAGGCGGTTCTCGGCGGGCGTGAGCGGACACGAGAACTTCGCGTCGTAGACGCATGTCGGGTGGTAAGCGAGGTTGAAGTCGAGCGAATAGGTGCCATCCTCCTCGCGCTCGATATCGAGGTAGCGCCCGGCGCCGTAGGTCTCGGACCCACTCGTCGCGTCCCCGAATGGCACGAAGATGTTCTCCGTGTCGCCGCCCTCGAAGATGTAGGCCGTCAGCGTTCGCTCGTCTCCCTCGAGCGGGAAGTGGAAGACGCCGGCTCGCTCTGCCGGTCGGGTCCGCCCGTCGGACGTCGGGATCTCGAACCGAACCGGTTCGTCGCCGTTGTAGGGCTCGAGCGTCAGGTCGTCGAACCGGTACGAGTCCTCGACGGGGTAGTACGGCAGGCCGTCGAAACCCTCCCGCTCGGCGACCGGGATCGGACTGTTGGCCGCTGTCCGGAAGAACTCGTCCTTGTCGGCACGGAACTGCGCGACCGCGTCCTCGTAGCTGAGGGTGTGTTGGTGCTCGTGCTGGCGCTCGTGATGTTCGTGGTCGTGGTGCTCATCGGCGTCGGCCATCGACAGCTCCTTGTAGCGCGATGAGCTGATTGTCCGCCTTCTGGTCGCGCCCCGAATCGCGGAAGTCCGGAGGGCCTTCGCGATGTCAAGCCCCTGCCGGTACCCTTTAGCTCATGCCAGCCGAGTTTATCTACAGCACCTACAAGCTCGCCCGCCATTACCCGCCGGACCGGACGGTCCTCGAGGACATCTCGATCTCGTTCTACCCGGGCGCCAAGATCGGCGTCATCGGCCCGAACGGCGCTGGCAAGTCGAGCCTCCTCCGGGTCATGGCCGGCCTTGACGATGGGTTCACCGGCGAGGCTCGCCTCACGCCGGGCTTCACGGTCGGCTACCTGAGCCAGGAGCCGCAGCTCGACGAGACCAAGGACGTGAAGGGCAACGTCATGGACGGCGTTCGGGAGGTCCAGACCCTACTCGACCAGTACAACGCCGTCATGGCGAAGTGGTCCGACCCTGACGCTGACTACGACGCCGTCGGTGCCGAGCAGTCCGCGCTCGAGGATAAGATCAATGCCGCGGACGCCTGGAACGTCGAGCGGAACGTCGAGGTCGCGATGGAGGCCCTGCGCTGCCCGCCGGACGACGCGGACGTCACTACCATCTCCGGCGGCGAGAAGCGCCGGGTCGCGCTCGCCCGGCTGCTCCTCCAGCACCCGGACCTGCTCCTCCTCGACGAGCCGACGAACCACCTCGACGCTGAGTCCGTCGAATGGCTCGAGCGCTTCCTCGACGAGTACCCCGGCACCGTGGTCGCCGTCACCCACGACCGTTACTTCCTCGACAACGTCGCCAAGTGGATCCTCGAGCTCGACGGGGGACGGGGAGTCCCGTTCTCGGGCAACTACTCCAGCTGGCTGGAGCAGAAGCTCGAGCGGATGGCCCGTGAATCGAAGCAGGTCGACGCCCGCCAGCGAACGCTCGCCCGCGAGCTCGAGTGGGTCCGGATGGGTGCGAAGGCGCGCCAGGCGAAGGGCAAGGCGCGGCTCTCCGCCTACGAGCGACTGCTTGCCGAAGCAAACGACGCAAAGGACACCACGCGCGAGCTCGAGATCGCGATCCCACCCGGTCCCCGCCTCGGCGACACCGTGATCGAGGTGCGCAACCTCCGCAAGGGCTACGGCGACCGGCTGCTCATCGAGGACCTGACGTTCTCGCTGCCCCGGTCCGGCATCGTCGGGATCATCGGCCCGAACGGGGCAGGGAAGACCACCCTCTTCCGGATGCTCGTCGGCGAGGAGCAGCCCGACGCCGGCAAGGTCGAGATCGGCGAGACCGTCCGGCTCAGCTACGTCGATCAAGGCCGCGACGAGCTGCGGGCGGATCGGTCGGTCTTCCAGGAGATCACCGACGGCGTCGAGGTCATCAAGGTCGGCAACCGGGAGATCCCGGCCCGCGCGTACGTCTCCAGCTTCAACTTCCGGGGAACCGACCAGCAGAAGCTCGTCGGGAAGCTGTCGGGTGGCGAGCGGAACCGCGTCCATCTCGCCAAGCTGCTCCAGTCGGGCGGCAACGTCCTCCTCCTCGACGAGCCCACGAACGACCTCGACGTCGATACGCTCCGGGCGCTGGAGGCCGGGCTCGAGTCGTTCCCGGGGTGCGTGGTCGTCATCAGCCACGACCGCTGGTTCCTCGATCGGATCGCGACCCACATCCTGGCGTTCGAGGGCGAGAGTCAGGTCCGCCTGTTCGAGGGCAACGTCAGCGACTACGAGGCACTCCGCCACAAGGAGCTCGGCACGGCGGCCGATCAGCCGCGGCGGATTCGATACAAGCGGCTCGTCGCCTGAGGCGGGCGACGGCGACGGCTATTTCGATGAGCGGGTCGCCGCGAAATTCGACGAGGGCTACGCCGGGCAGATCGCCCCGGCCGTGGTCGACCCGATGGCCTAGGGGGGAGCCGATGATTTGCGTCACCATGAGTGAGACATGACGCATCGCCCCGAGATGTGGCCGTGACCCGGGTCGCGAGAACCACGAGCTCGATCACCATCAGGCGCCCGATCGAAGACGTGTTCGCGGTGCTGACTGACGTCGAGAAGACAGCGGCATGGTTCCCGGGTGACGTGGAGGAGCACTGGACGTCACGGCCGCCGCACGGCGTCGGCTCGACGCGCCATGCCGTGGTCAACATGTTCGGCCGGCGGACCGAGAACGACGCGGTGACGACCGTCTATGAACCGCCTCACCGGGCGGAGCTGCGGGGCACGTCGCCCAACGCCCCGTTCCTGGCGACCCTGGTGTTCGCCCCGGATGGGCAGGGGACCCGCGTCGAGGTCACGACGACGCTCGAGGGCGGTGGCGCGATGCGCCTCGTCGGCCCGGTATTCATGATCCTGTACGGTCGCGCCTGGGCTCGTGGGCTGGCCAGGCTCAAGGCGATGATGGAGTCGGGAGCGCTGTAGCCATGTCCGCCCTCGACGATGCGCCGCTCGTCCCCGTCGACGATCGGGCCACGTGGCGGGCGTGGCTGGAGGCGAACCACGCCACCGCCCGCGGTGCCTGGATGGTCACCTGGCGTCCGGGGTCCGGGCGGGTCGGCCTGGACTACGGTGAGGCCGTCGAGGAAGGGCTGTGCTTCGGCTGGGTCGACGGCACGGCCGGCCGCCTCGATGACGGCCGCGGCAAGCAGTACTTCGCCCCGCGCAAGCCGCGCAGCGCCTGGTCGGCTTCGAACAAGACGCGCGTCGAGCGACTCATCCGTGATGGGCAGATGGCTCCCGCCGGTCTCGCGGCGATCGAGCGGGCGAAGGCCAACGGATCGTGGGAGGTCCTGGTGACCGCCGAGCGTCTGGAAGTCCCCGAGGACCTGGCCGCGGCCCTGGGGACCCCCCCAGCGGCTGCCGTGAACTTCGCAGCGTTTCCGCCATCCGCGCGCAAGCAGATGCTCAGCTGGGTCGCGCTCGCACAACGCCCGGAGACTCGTGCGGCGCGGATCATCACGATCGCCGAAGCTGCCGGCCGGAACGAGCGGGCCCGGGGCTGAAGCCGGGCGACTCGGGGATACGGGCGCGGGGCCGGCGGAGTCTGCGACCCGTCGAACAGGAGCCGGCCATCGAGCGGCTCAGCTAAGATCGACATGGGTCCAGAAGCCGATGGAGCCCTCGCACTTGGTCGCGACGCGCCTGAGCGTGGCTGACGACCTCCTCTAGCTCGCCCGAACTGAGACACTATCAGGGTGTCACCACGCGTTGACGTCGCGGCAATCCCCCTCGAATCGGCGGACGGAACCTTCACGATCGGCCGCGACGCCTTTCCGCAATTCGACGGTTTCGCACGACAGGGCATCCACATCCAGTCAGATCAAGTCAGAGCAGCCCATCCCGATCCGGTGTATGTCGAGACAGCCCTGAACGCGCTGGCGGAGGCATGCCTGCAGCTCGACGTGCCAGAGGCATCGATCGTGTTCGTCGACACGGTGGTGCCGCCTCCGGCCTTCGGGCTCCGCTACGGCTTCAAGGGCGCCTTCACGACGGACTATCCGACGATCATCTGGATGTTCGCGAACTGGACGGCGCTGGCCGAGCTTCGGGATACCGTTCGCCACGAAGCAGCCCACCTCGCGTTCGCCCGAACTCACACCGCCGAGGAGTCCGCGGGCCACTCCGGGCCCTCGGAGGACTTCGCGCTTGCGTTCGAGCATGCTGCCCCCGCGGACCCGGTTCCGGGAGTTTAGGGCTCGGCCCGGTCCTCGATCTCCCAGGCGTGATCCATCACGTGGTGCGCGGTTCGACGGATCAGGAACTGGATGGGCCAGGTCCGGGCAGGCTTGCCGTCCGCGTTGTAGGCGCGGATCGCATCGAGGTATTCCTGCCGATGCGTCGCGAGGCCCTCGGCGTGAGGACAACCTCGAGCGGGGTCCGGACCTCGACCTTGAGAGAGAACTGCTCCGGCTCGTTGCAGTACACGTGGCGGACGACCTGGTCGCGACTGCGCCCAGCGCTGCGAGATCCGGGGCGGAGCTCGGTAGTGACGCGTGCAACGAGGTCATCGAAGTAGGCCCAGCAGGCACGCAGGATGTCGAGCCGCCGCTCCAGGTCGGGCGCTGACAACTCAGGTCGAGATGGATGAGCGGATGGGCGAGATGGTCGCCGAGTTCCAGGCACTGCCTCCGCCCTCGTGAGCGCGTGCCTGCGCCGCCTGACAGTCCCTTCCTGACGAGCCACGGCCAGGGTCACCGGTGACGATCTCATGGCGCCACCGGGAATGGTCAGCCGAGCGGCTTGAGCCGGGCGATCGGGATGACTCGGTC
>JBDTQW010000034.1:0-24911 GCA_039931975.1 Chloroflexota bacterium
TCTGGCTCGTCCCGCACTTCGAGCAGATGCTCTACGACAACGCCCAGCTCGCCCGGGTCTATGTCCACGCCTGGCAGCTGACGGCCGATCGGCGCTACCGCGACGTCGCCGTTGGGACGCTCGACTACTTGGCTCGCGAGCTGCTGACCGCCGACGGCGCGTTCGCGGCCAGCCAGGATGCCGACACCGACGGCGAGGAGGGAGCGACTTTCGTCTGGACGCCGGACGAGGTTCGCGCTGTTCTCGGGCCCGAGGATGCGCCGCTGTTCATGACCGCCTACGACGTGACCGAGAACGGCAACTGGGAAGGCCGGACGATCCTTCGCCGGGTGCGCTCGGACGACGAGCTCGCGACGATGGTCGGATCGACGCCCGGCGCGGTCGCCGACCGGTTGGCTACGGCCCGGAGCGTGCTCATGACCGCGCGGCAGCGGCGGCCGCAGCCGGCCCGGGACGACAAGGCCCTGGCCGGCTGGAACGGCCTCGCCCTGGCGGCCCTCGCCGACGCCGTGGTCGCCCTGGAGGCGACCGGCGAGGAGTCCGATCGGACGATCGCGGAACGCTATCGCTCGCTCGCGGCCGCCGCGGCCGAGACCATGCTGACGAACCTGCGCCAGCCCGACGGTCGCCTGCGCCGGAGCTGGAAGGACGGCCGAGCCTCGGCCGACGGCGTCCTCGAGGACCACGCCTCTCTCGCCGAGGGCCTGCTCGCCCTGTACCAGGCGACCTTCGATGAACGCTGGTTCGTGGCGGCCCGCACCCTCGCCGACACGATCCTGACCTCGTTCGCCGACCCGGCTGGCGGCTTCTTCGACACGAGCGACCGGCATGAGACCCTGGTCACCCGACCGAAGGACCTCCAGGACAACGCCGTTCCATCGGGCAACGCGATGGCGGTGACCGTGTTGCTGAAGCTCGAAGCCCTGACCGGCGACGGCCGCTACCGGACCGCGGCCGAGCAAGGCCTGGGGTTGGTCGCCGGCGTGCTCGGGCGCTACCCAACCGGGTTCGCCCAGTGGCTGGTCGCGCTCGACTCAGCCCTTGCCGAGGTGGCCGAGGTGGCGATCGTCGGCGACGCGGCCGACCCCGAGACGCAGCGGCTCCTAGCGCCAGTCCGGACAGGGTTCCGCCCGCACGTCGTGGTGGCCTGCGCCGCCAACCCGGACGCGAGCGCCATCGAGCTGCTCCATTCCCGATTCCGGCTCGGCGAGCGTCCGACCGCCTTCGTGTGCCGCCAGTTCGCCTGCCGCCAGCCGGTGAACGAGCCCGAGGCCCTCGCCGCGCAACTCGTCACGGGCTAGCCAAGGCTCGTGGAGCGGCGGGCGGCCGACGACCGCAGGCCACCGGTCGAGCCCCGTCCTGCAGCGACGATCGTCCTCGTCCGCTCGGCGCCGGGTGGCCTCGAGGTCCTGCTCACCCGTCGGCCCGATTCGATGGCCTTCGCCGGCGGGCTCCACGTCTTTCCCGGTGGTCGGGTCGAGGCCGCCGACAGCGACCCCCGGCTGGTCGCCCGGGCCCGGGGCCCGGTCGGGGACCCGGAGTTCCAGGTGGCTCGCCGGATCGCGGCCATCCGTGAGACCTGGGAGGAGGTCGGGGTCCTGCTCGCCGTGGCCCCGGTGGGCGCTGTGCCGCCGGACGGTCGCGCACCCTACGTGCCGGCGCCGGGTGCCCGGTCGGCGGGCGATCTGGAGCTGCTCGAGCTCGCCGAGCGCTACGACCTCCAGCTCATGACCGACGCGCTGGTGGCGATCGCCCGCTGGACGACGCCACGATCGTTCCCGCGCCGGTTCGATGCGCAGTTCTTCGTCGCCGAGCTGCCGCCCGATGCGGTACTCGAGCCCGACCCGCGCGAGGTCGCGAGCCACACCTGGCTGACTCCGCGGGCGGCCCTCGCGGCGATGGTCGACGGCACGATCGGGATGTGGCCGCCGACCTCCACCACCCTTCAGCGCCTCGAGCGCGCGACGTCCTTCGCGGCTGTGCGTGATGGCCTGGCACTGCTTCGGGAGGCCGCGATCGGACGCACTCGAATGGCGGACGCGCTGGTCGTGATGACCGGGCGGAGCGCGTTCGGTCCCCGCGGTCGCCCGGCGAACACCGTTCTCGTCGGGCAGCGCAACGTCGTCGTCGTCGACCCGGGCGACCCCGATGCGACGTTCCTCGACGCGATCGAGGCCGAAGTCGCGGGCCATGGCGGCCGGATCGTGGCGATCGCCTTGACCCACGTGGATCCCGGACATGCCGCGGGATCCGAGGAGCTCGGGGCGCGGACGGGCGCGCCGATCGTGGTCGGGCGCGGCGGCGCTGCCTCGCTGTCGTGGCAGGTCACCGAGCTCGACGACGGGGCGTCGATCGGCGAGGGCGATGGGGCCATGGTCGCGGTGCCGACTCCAGGCCACCGCCCCGACCACCTGGCCTTCCTGACCGGTGACGGGACACTCATCGCCGGCGACGCGCTGACCGACCGGCCGACCGTCATCCTGCCGCCGGAGGGCGATCGGGCCTTGCAGCGTGAGGCGCTGGCAATGATCGCCCGGTTGGTCGAAGACGGAACGGTCCGACGGATCGTGCCCGGCCATGGACCGGCCGTCCTGGCCGACCCCCTAGCGGCCATCGCCGCTGCCGAGGCCGCCGCCGACTCCGACGCGGCCGCACCCGCAGGCGACGAACCCGCTCGCTAGACTGACCCGCGATGAGCGAGCCGAACGCCGACCAGGTGCCCGCTCCGCCGCCGGCGGAGATCGAGGCCGCCGCTCGGCGGGTGGTCGTCGCCGCGATGGGGGAGGGTCTCCGCGTCCGGCTGATGGGCGGGATCGCCATCAGGATCCAGTCGCCCAGCGCCGCCCGCCCGCCCTATGAGCGGTCGTACCGCGACCTCGACCTGGTGACCCACGGCCGGGACGCAGCCGCGCTTCGTCGGCTGCTCGAGCGCGAGGGCTACGTCGGCGACAAGCTGTTCAACGCGATCCACGGTGCCCAGCGCCTGGTGTACACGGCGCCGGACGGGCGCTGGAGTGTCGACGTCGTCATCGACCAGCTGGCGATGTCTCATACCATCGAGCTCAAGGACCGGCTGGCGACCAACGGCCTGACCCTCGACCTGGCCGACCTGCTCCTCTCCAAGCTCCAGATCTGGGAGACCAACCGGAAGGACCTCGGCGACGCCGCCTGTCTCCTGGCCGACCATCCGCTGGCTTCGATCGGTCGGCTCGTGGCGGCGCCCGATCGCGCCGGCTCGCCCGGACCGATCGACCTCGTCCGTCTCCGCGCCGTCCTCGGTGCCGACTGGGGCTTCTGCCATACCGTCGAGCGCAACCTGCGCGCCGTGGCCGAGCTCACCGCCGACTCCCCGATCCCCGACGCGCCGTATCCCGTCGATGCCCAAGTGGCCGCGCTGCTCGCCGACATTGCCGCGGCGCCGAAATCGATCGGCTGGAAGGCCCGCGCCCGGGTCGGTGAGCGCGTCCGCTGGTACGAGACCCCAGAAGAAGCCCGTCGCTGAGTCGGCGTGGCCTCGAGCCGAGGCCCATCGTCGCCCAGGGTCGTCGGACCCGCTCAGTCCGCGTTGAGGCCGCGCCGAGCGAGCGCCTCGCGCCAGTACTCGACCGAGGCCGCCATGTCGTCGACGACGGCGTCATCGGCCTGCTCGAAGGGCGGGATCACCTCGAGGATCAACGCCGTCTCCTCCACACCACCCGCGTCGAGGGCGTCGAGGACACGGTCGGCGTCGATCCGGCCTACCGCGTTCCGCTCGGCCGTGAATGGCCAATGGTGGTCGCCCTCGGCATCCGACTGCTGCAGCTGGACGACCGGGGCCGCCCTGCCGAGCTCGCGCAGCCAGGCATAGGGATCGCGATCGTCGCCGGCCGTGCCCGGCACGCACATGTGGCCCACATCGAGGCACAGCCGGACCGGCACATGGCTATCGTCGCCGCCGGTCAGCAGGTCGCGGATCATCGCCATCGTCGAGGGTTCCCGGGCGGCCGCCAGGTTCTCGACCATGAAGTACGCCAGGCCGGCTCGGTGCGCCTCGGCCGACACCGCCCCCAGGGTCGCCTGGAGCTCGCGCCAGAGCGCCTCTCGTCGCCACGAATCGTTCCAGTCGGGGACGCTGAACGCCCCGACATGACCACCGGTCGCGACCCCACCGACGGCGACCGTCCAGTCGACGACCCAGTCGAACCATTCCACCGAGGTTTGCCGGTCCACCGGATCGGGATGGAGCAGGAGGTTGTCGGAATAGGCCGCCAGCCCGGTGAACGTGGAGTGGAGCTCGAGCCCGGCCGCGCTTGCCGCGGCCGCAACCCCGGCGGCATCCGCCTGGCTCGCGTGATCCGCCACGAGGTCGAGCGAATGCTGGACGAACCGGAGCCCCAGCCGGTCGCGGACGATCGGAGCCCAGTCCTCGACCAACGGCCAGCGCTTGACCGCGAAACAGGTATTGACTCCGAGCCGGACTCGCACCCTCAGCCTCTCCTTCGGGTGTTCGCGATGTCGACCGAATGCCCGCGGCGGACGGCGCCCGAGCTCGCCAGCTCGCGGTAGGCGGCGCGGGCGTCGGCATAGGCGGCCCGGGTCGTCGGATCGGGCTGGATCGGCGGCGCCAGCCTGACGCAGCGCTCGATCGCCTCGGCGGGATCACGGAAGACGCCGGCGCCGAGTCCGGCCAGCATCGCCACGCCGTTCCCAGCCGCGTCGCCCGGGACGGTCCGCACCGGGAGCTCGAGCACGTCGGCCTTGATCCGGGTCCACGCCAGCAGGCGCGTGTCGCCACCGGAGACCCGCAGCTCGGTGACCGGAGCGCCGCCCAGGCGCAGGAGGTCGAGCTGGTCGGCCATCGCGAAGGCGACCCCTTCGAGGACAGCTCGGACCAGCACTGCCCGGTCGTGCCGGAGGGAGAGTCCGGCGAACGCCCCGCGGATGTCCGGGTCGGTCCGCTCCCCGTCGCCGAACACCGGCAGCGCGACGACTCCGTCGGCACCGGGCCGGACCCGGCCTGCCTCGGCATCGAGCCGGACATAGTCGAGGACCGACGGACGGCCCGATCGGCCGCCGTAGAGCAGGCCGGCCAGCCAGGCGACGGCGGCACCGGTCGTGTTGATCCCGGTTTCCGTCGTGAACGGGCCCGCGATGACGTGTGGGTAGTGGGTGACCGCCAGGACCTCGAGCGGCGTGGGCACCGCGGCATTCAGACAGGTGGATGACCCGGCCATCTCGCTGACCGGCCCCGGCGCGACCACGCCGGCGCCCAGGGCACAGGCCTGGCTGTCCGCGCCACCGAGCACCACCGGCAACCCGGCCGCCAGGCCGACCCGATCCGCGACCTCCTGGCGAAGCCCACCGATGACCTCGCTCGAGGGCCGGACCGGCGGAAAGAGCCCGACGTCGAGACCGAGGTCCCCGAGCAGGCGCCGGTCCCACTCCCCTCGGCGGAGGTCGTAAACGAGTGTGGCGGCGGCGTGGGTCCCATCGGTGGCGAGCTCGCCGGTCAGCGCCAGCGCGACCAGGTCCCGGGGCTGGAGCGCGTGGGCCGCCCGCTCGAACGCGGCCGGCTCGTGGGCCCGCAGCCAGAGCAGCTTCGGCGCGATGTGGAAGCCCGACGGGACGTGGCCGGTCCGGGCATGCATCGCCCGCGCACCGTAGCGCTCCAGGATGGCCTCGGCCTCGCGTGCCGCCCGGTTGTCGCGGTAAATCAGACCCGTCGAGACGGGCCGGCCGCGAGCATCGACGAGGACGACCGACGGGCATTGCCCCGTCAGCCCGATCGCGCGCACGTCGCGGGCCTGGCCGATGCCGTCGGCCTCCAGTCGGGTGACAAGGTCGGCCAGGGCGCCGATCGCGGCGGAGCGCCAGGCGCGTCCGTCCTGCTCGGCCCAGCCCTCGCGCGGCGAGCTCGTGGGATAGCCACGACGAGCCTCGAGCACCCGCTCGCCAGCGAGATCGATGGCCGCCGCGCGCGCACCGGACGTGCCCACGTCCACCGCGATGAGCAGCCCGGACCGCGCCGTCCCGACCATCAGCCGCGCACGAGCTGGTGGGCCGCGACCTTGTCCTGCTCCAGGGTGATCAGCGCTCCGTTGAGGACGCCCGTCCCGTAATCCGAGCCCGGGTTGATGGCGATCGTCCGGCCCAGGCGGCGGATTCCGCCCGACTCGTGGATGTGACCGTGGAGCCCGAGCAAGGGCTGGATGCGCAGCAGCGCTTCGCGCACCGCGGTGCTGCCCACCGGGGCGAACTTGACCTGGCCGACGGCGGTCTGGACGGTCAGGTCGGCGTCGAGGACCGGCGCCTCGTCGAGCCCGCTGCCGAACGGCGGGACATGCACGTTGACGATCGCGCGCTCGGGGGCCTGGAGGCGGCCGGCCATCTCGCCGATCGCGCTCGCCAGTTGGTCCTCGGTCATCTCGCGGTGACTGTGCCATGGGGTGATGTTCGAGTAGCCCCACGAGATCATCTCGTGGTCGTCGTCGAGCATCACCACCTTGCCCTCGTCGTGGACGCCCCACGGGGCCTCGTCGAGGAGCGTCCGGAGCTCGGCCGGGTCGTCGTTGCCGAGCATGAAGAAGAGGCGTTTGCCGGTCGGCCGGAGGCGCTCGTCGGCGAGGGTCAGCCATTCGTCGAGCCGGGCCCGCATCAGCTCGACGAACAGTGCGTCTAGGCTGCCGTCGGCGCGCCGGGCATCGAGCTCGCCGGCCTCCGCCCGGTACGGGTAATAGCCGTGATCGGCGATCAGCTTCTCGAGCGCCGCGAGGTCAGGACCCTCCTCGACGTCGTAAGCGGTCCCGACGAACGAGCAGCGGTAGCGTCCGTCCCCGCCGCGGACGATGGTCTGGAGCGCCTTGCCGGCGATGTCGCCACCGAGGACCAGGACGTCCACCCCGTACGCCATGCCCGCGTTGACGAACTTGCGAAAGCACTTGCTTGACCCGTGGAGATCGGTGGCGAAGTAGACCTTGGTCTTGCCGGGCATGCCGGCTTCAGGCGCCGACCGGCCGGGAACGCGCCGCCCGGGCGGCATCCATCAGGCGCATCGCCCGGTCGCGGTCCACCGCGTTCCAGGTGATCCCATCGACCTTCAGGCTGGTGCCCACGATCGCGCCATCGGCGACCGCGAAGATCTCGGCCATCCGCTCGGCCCGGACCCCGGTGTTGGCGATGACCGGCGTGTTCGGCGCAGCGTCCTTGGCGGCGAGCAAGTCGCTCATCTCGAAGGACACGCCGGCGGACTGCCCGCTGATGAGGATCGCATCCATGCCCAGGAACGCGGCGCCCTTGGCCCGGTCGGCCACGCCACGGCTGCCCATCGAGCTCGCGAACTCGGGCATGATGTTGTCGAACAGGGCGACGTCGCCTGCGCCGATCATCGTCCGGTAGCCGGCGATATCCCCGATGCGCGGCTCGATCATCCCCAGGTCGCTCTCGTAGACCCCGGTCAGGACCTCCCGGATGAAGCTCGCTCCGGTCGCCCGGGCCAGGGCGAGGCTGGCCAGCGCGTCCCACAGGATGTTGACCCCGAAGGGGACCCGGACGTCGGCGCGCAGGGAGCCGATCGCCGCGGCCATCGTCGCCGGGATCTCGGGCCCGACCTTGAGCTGGTACGGGTAGTCGCCCTCGTTGCAGAAGAGATACCCGTCGACCCCGGCCTCCTGGAGGATCGCCAGGTCGCGGCCGAGGACGTCGACGAGCTCGGCCGGTCCCATCTCCGCGTCGTGGCGCGGGCGACCGGGCAGGCCCGGGAAGTGGAGCATGGCGACGACCGGCTTGGCCGTCCCGAAGATCCGCTCCAGCGCGTCCATGGCTTCTCCTCAGGAAGGGTCGCTGTGCCTTGGCTTGGTGCCGTCCGGGTCGCCCGCGCCGGCAATGATGACCTCGAGCCCTCGGGAGCGCAGCGCGGCCAGCTCGTCTTGAGGCGCTCCGTCGTCGGTCACGAGGGTTCGGATCAGGCCGGCGTCGGCGACCACGGCGTTACCCGCGGCGCCGATCTTCGAGCCATCGGCGATCACCACGACGCGGGCCGAGCGCTCGATCGCCAGGTGTTGGATCTCGGCGTCGGCGTCGTCGAGCTCGGTCAGACCCCACCTGGCACTTAGGCCGGCTGCACCGATGACCGCCAAATCGAACCGGAACCGCCGGAGCGTCGCCGCGGCCGCGGGCCCAACGCAGGTCAGCTCATCGCGTCGGACGGAACCGCCCAGGGCGATGACGCCGACCGGTCGTGTTCCAAGCAGGCTGGCCGTGGTCAGCGACGGCGTGACCACGACCAGGCCGGGTTGGACTGGCAGGAACCGGGCGAATTGTTCGGCCGTGGTGCCGATCCCGACGAAGACCACCCGGGCGTCGCCCAGGAGATGGGTCGCCCGCATCCCGATCCGGCGCTTCTCGCGGGTGTGCTGCAGGGCGCGGGCGTTGAACGCGAGGTCGAGCGACTTGGTGATGTGCGCGGTCGCCCCGCCGTAGGTCTGGCGGACGAAGCCGTCGCGCTCGAGCCCGCGGATGTCCCGCCGGATCGTCATCTCGGAGACGCCCAGGGCGCGGGCCAGCTCACCGACGTGGATGGTCTGGTCCTCGGCGATCCGTTCCAGGATCCGATGGCGCCGGTCGACGGCGACCAGCGGGGACGAGCTGGGATCGTCCCCAGACGGCGCGACTCCCCTCACAGCATCCGACACGCGGGAGCTCCCGGACTCACAAGAAGCATTGACGAACGGTGTGCGATTGTGTTCGACTATCTGCGCGGCGGGCCGGGCCTGTCAAGAGCCTATGGCCGCCTTGGGTTCGCGACGAGGAGGTCAGATTGGCCACGAGTGGCGGCGGTTCCGGGGGCAGTCAGCTTTTCGTTCGCCAGAGTACCGGGTTGGTCCGCGAAGCCTCGGCGCTTGACGCAACGATCTTCAATGCCGTGTTCTCGGCGCCGGTCGGCGCGACCCTCGCGATCGGCATCCTGTGGTCTCTGTCGGCCTTCCCGGGCGCGGACCCGATCGCGGCGACGCTCATCGCGGTCGTCCTCAACATCCCCGTCCTGATCATGATGGCCCTCCTGGCTTCGAGCATGCCCCGGACCGGCGGCGACTACGTCTGGGTGAGCCGGATCCTGGCCCCCCCGCTGGCCATGATCAGCAACTTCGCGGCCGCCCTGTCCGCGATGATCGGCGCGACGTTCTGGGCCCGCTTCTTCCCCGTCTTCGCGCTCGGGCCGATCCTCGTGTCGCTCGGCGTCCTCTTCGATAACGCCACGATGGTCGAGTGGGGCACGAACTTCCAGACGAAGACTGAATGGGTCTTCGCGGGCGGGTTGTCGATGATCGTCCTGATGACCGCGATCCTGATCTCTGGTCTGAGGACCACCTTCCGCTGGCAGAACGCGTTCTGGATCATCGCCATGTTCGGGACGTTCGTCGCGTTCCTGGCTTTCCTCGTCGGCAGCAGTGCCGACTTCAACGCGAACTTCAACGCCCTGAGCGCCAAGTTCGGCGGTGGGACGACGGCGGACGTCATCGCCGCGGCAGGCACGGCTGGCGCCACGCCCGACGCGACCAAGCTCGACGCGACCGCCCCAACCGTGTTCGCGATCATGGTCTTCATGATGTGGAACTGGTGGTCGGTCTATCTATCGGGTGAGCTCAAGAGCGCCGCGAGTCGCGCGCGCCAGCTTTCAGTGATGTTCGGCGGGCTCCTGTGGGACGGCGTGTTCATCGTCCTCGGGCTGATCCTGTTCTTCAAGGTCATCCCGTACGACCTGGCCGTGGCCCTGAACACGGCGGGGAACACCGCATACGCGATCCCCAGTGGACCTTGGTACCAGTTCCTTGCCTCGCTCGTCCAGAACATCCCGATCCTGGCCGTGGTCATCCTCGGATCGTTCCTGTTCTGGAGCCTTCCGGCGATGGTCGGCAACACGTTCATGCCGATCCGGACCGCCTTTGCCTGGGCGTTCGACCGGGTCTTGCCTGAGAAGCTCGCCGACGTGGACGAGCGGACCCATTCGCCGGTGCCGGCGATCCTCCTGATCATGGTCCTGGTCACCGCGATGCTCGCCTGGAGCGTCGTCTCCACCGACTTCTTCACGTGGCTGGCGCTCGGAGTCGAGGCCGGGGTCGTGTGCATCGTGATCGTCGGGATCGCCGCGCTGGCCTTCCCGAGCCGACGACCGGACCTCTACCAGGCATCCCCGGCCAACGTGCGGTTCCTCGGGATCCCGGTCCTGTACATCGTCGCTCCGTTGTCGATCCTGGTCATGCTCTTCCTCACCTGGTGCACGGTGAACTATCCGGCTCTTGCCCTCGCCGGCAACAAGGACAATTTGTGGCAGATCCCGGCATTCATGGGGATGATCGTCGTGATCGGCCTGACGATCTTCTACGCGGCGAAGTTCATCCGCCGTAGCCAGGGCATCGACATCGACCTGGTCTACCGCGAGCTGCCGCCCGAGTAATGACTGCGTCCTGCCGACTGACCGCGCCCCCCAGCGGTCAGTCGGTCAGGGCGCGTGCGAGGTTGCGCAGGAGGTTGAGGCCCTCGTCGACCTCCTCGGTGGATGCATACGGGCCGGGCATCAGGAAGCACGGCCTTCCGCCAAGCGCCACGCCGTCCAGCTGACCCCAACTCTGCTGCAACTCGCGTCCCGCGGAGATCGTCGCCGCCCGCTTGTAGATGAAGACGACCGCCCCAGGCCGCCACAGGGCGATCTTCTGCCATAGCGGCCCGACCCCGGCAGTCAGCTCGGTATCGGTCGCCGTATCGCGCCTGCTCGGCTGCTTGACGAGGTCGGTGATCCCATGCCCGGCCGCGACGAGCGCGTCGTCGGCCGCCTCGACCGGCACGTCGACCGGGATGATGCCGGCCCTGCCGAGCCGGCCCCAGAACCGGCGACCGAGGGTGCCCTGATGATAGTGACCGGCTTCGACACTGACGGGCGAGGGGTTGAGTCCCACGAAGAGGAGACCGCCGCGTTCGGGAGGCAGGTCGACCAGCGTCTCGACGGCGCTTCCGGCGATCTTCAGGGTCACCCGGTGGAGGCCGGGACCCGGTCGGTGGAGGAGCTCGTCGAGGGTGGTCATCGGGCGGCCAGGATCGTGCGCATGGTCATCCGCGTGGTCGCGCCGCCTGGGCGCAGGTCAGGCGGGCGGAGGCGCCGGCGGGCCGTCGCCGCCGGTGGCGTCACGTTCCTTCTGGAACTCGGACGTCTCCTTGCGGACTTCCTTGACGCCGCGGCCGAGCATGCTGCCGATCTGCGGGAGCGTCTTCGGCCCGCGAACCAGGACCACGATCACCAGGATCACGATGAGGATGACGAGGAGGCTGTCCATCATCCGAATGGTACTCGCTCACTCGCCGCTACGGACCGTCCCTCCAATGAAGACGGCGACCGGGCGCAACGCGGTATCGTGCGATGCATGGTCCGCCTGGGATCGACCGATGGCCCGCTGCTGGTCTATGGCCCGCGCTCCACGACCTACGACTTCGGACCCGGCCATCCGCTGACGCCCCGACGCTTCGAGCCGGGCATCGACCTGCTCCGGGCGGTCGGTGCCGAGCCCGGCCTCGCCCCGGAGCCGGCGACCGACGATGAGCTGCTGGCCGTTCACGAGGCGCCGTATCTCGCCGCCGTGCGTGGCTTCGGTGACGACTCGAGGCGTCCGCCGGCCTTCGGGATCGCATACGGCGGCGACGTGCCGCCCTTTCCCGGGATGCACGAGGCGGCGGCGTCGGTCGCCGGCGGCTCGCTCCGAGCGATGGAGGCGATCCTGCGCGGGGACGTCGACCACGCGTTCCACCCGGGCGGGGGTCTGCACCACGCGATGCGCGCCCGGGCCTCCGGCTTCTGCGTCTACGACGACGCCGCCCTGGCGGTGTCCGCGGCGCGGGCCGCGGACCTGCGGGTGCTGTACGTCGACCTCGACGTGCACCACGGCGACGGCGTCGAGGCGATCCACGCCGATGACCCGGGTGTGTTGACCGTTTCCTTCCACGAGTCGGGGCGGTATCTGTTTCCCGGGACCGGGGACGTCGAGGACATCGGGCGAGGAGCCGCCGCCGGGACGGTGGTCAACGTGCCGCTCGAGCCGTACACCGGGGAGGCGGCCTGGCTGGCCGCGGTCGACAGGCTGGTGCCCGAGCTCGCGGCGGCGTTCCGACCCGACATCGTGGTCAGCCAGCACGGGGCCGACAGCCACGCATGGGACCCATTGGCCCATCTGCGGGTGACCACAACGGCGATGGGCGCCGCCGCGCGCCTGGTCGACGAGGTGGCCCACCGGCACGCTGGCGGTCGCTGGCTGGCGACAGGAGGCGGCGGCTACGCGATCTGTCGCGTGGTCCCGAGGGCATGGGCATTGACCTGGCTGGCCGGGGCGCACCGTAGCGCGCCCGATGCGTTGCCCGTGGAGTGGCGGGCCCGGTGGTCCGCTGAGGCCGAGGACTTCGATGGAGGCCCGCTCCCGGAACGTTTCGAGGACGAGCCCAACGCGGGGCTGTCGATGGGCCCCGGCCAGGAGATCGCCGAGCTCGAGGCGGCCCGCACGGTGGAGCGCGTTCGGGCCCTGGTCCTGCCCCTGCTCGAGGCCGCCGCCGCCGAGTAGGGGCGGCCGTCGCGGACGAGCGAGGCGCGGCCCAGGACGCGAGCGAGCCGGGCGTTTCGGCCCGGCTCGGATCTCAGTGGGCGAGAACGGCGGTCGCGGTGGCCAGGACCGCAGCGGCGGCGCCGCCGAGGGCCAGGATCAGTCGTGCTCGACCGTTCTGATTGGCTCCGCCGAAGTCGACTTCGCCGCCCTGTCGGGCGATCTTCGCGAGTCGGCCGCGATCGGCCTCCCGAAGGAGGTCTGCCTGGTGCTGACGGGTCAGCTCCTGCGTGAAGTACGCATCCATCTCGGTCCCCTCTCTCGATCACATTGTTGTGATCGGTTTGATGCCGCCATCGTCGCCCCGCACTCGTGTGGTCGCGACCGCGTGGCCGACGTTGCCGTGGTCGTCCACGGTCCCCTTGGCTGGTCGGCCAGCAGGTCGGTGCGTTGTCGCACCGGTGACACAGCACCCCGGCCGTCATTTAGACCAGTTGTTCGAAACAGACCGTCCGACCTATACTCGGCGTCCCGTGGCCACCCGTCGTTCCTCAGCCTCGCCGACCGTCCCTCGTCCCGCCGCGCCCGCGCCCATCGCCGCCGACCCCCTCGACGTGTTCGGCCCGGCGGTCCGGGACTGGTTTGCTGCCTCGTTCTCGGCCCCGACCTCGGCCCAAGCGGAGGGCTGGGCGGCGATCTCGGCCGGCGAGCACACGCTCATCCACGCCCCGACGGGGAGTGGCAAGACCCTGGCCGCGTTCCTGTGGTGCCTCGATCGCCTCGTCCGGGCGCCATCCGCACCGGCAACCCGCGAGCATCCGGGATCGATCCGGGTCCTGTACGTCTCGCCACTCAAGGCGCTGTCGTACGACATCGAGCGGAACCTGCGGGCGCCGCTGGCGGGGATCGCCGTGGCCGCCGGGCGACGGGGCGATCCGCTGCCATCGATCTCGGTCGGGCTAAGGACCGGCGATACCAGCGCCGAGGAGCGCCGCCTCCTGTCCCGCCGGCCGCCAGACATCCTGATCACCACGCCCGAATCGCTGTACCTGCTCCTGACCAGCCAGGCGCGCGAGGGCCTGCGGGGCGTCGAGCACGTCATCATCGACGAGGTCCACGCGATCGCCGGGACCAAGCGGGGCGCCCACCTGGCCCTCAGTCTCGAGCGACTCGAGGCGCTGCGTGACGAGGACGCCCCGCCTCTCCAGCGGATCGGCCTGTCGGCGACGCAGCGCCCGCTCGACCTGATCGCCCGGTTCCTCGGCGGCGTCGCGCCCGGCCGCGAAGTTCAGGTCGTCGACGCCGGCTCGCGTAAGCCGCTCGAGCTCTCGGTGGTCGTGCCGGTCGAGGATATGGGTCGCCTCGGCGAGCCGCTGCCGCTGGAAGAGCAGCCGGGTGGTCCGGCCGCGGCAGCCGAAGCTCGGGTCAGCATCTGGCCGGCGATCCACCCTCGGATCCTCGAGCTGATCCGGGCTCATCGCTCGACGATCATCTTCTGCAACAGCCGTCGCCTGGCCGAGCGGCTCGCCCAGCGGCTCAACGAGCTGGCCGGCGAGGAGCTCGTGCGGGCCCATCACGGCTCGATCGCCCGCGAGGAACGGGTGGCCATCGAAGAGGCGCTCAAGGACGGTCGCCTACCGGCCATCGTGGCGACGTCGAGCCTCGAGCTTGGCATCGACATGGGCGCGGTGGACCTCGTGATCCAGGTCGAGTCGCCGACCTCGGTCGCGCGTGGGCTGCAACGGATCGGACGAGCCGGGCACCAGGTCGATGCGGCTTCGCGCGGGGTCATCTTCCCCAAGTACCGCGGCGACCTGCTCGAGGCAGCGGTCGTGACCGAGCGGATGCACGCGGGAGCGATCGAGACGACCGCCGTGCCGCGCAACCCGCTCGACGTGCTCGCCCAGCAGGTCGTGGCAATGACCGTCATGGACCGCTGGACGGTCGACGACCTGCACGCGACGGTGATCCGGGCGATGCCGTACGAGACGCTCGGCCGGGAGGCGTTCGAGGGCGTCCTGGCGATGCTGGCCGGGGCGTACCCCTCGGACGAGTTCGCTGAGCTCAAGGCGCGGATCACCTGGGACCGGGTGACCGGCGTGGTCGAAGGCCGGCGCGATGCCCGGGTCGTTGCGGTGACGAGCGGCGGGACCATCCCCGACCGCGGCCTCTTCGGCGTCTTCCTGGTCGGCGATCCGGGAACCCCCGGCCGGCGGGTCGGCGAGCTCGACGAGGAGATGGTCTACGAGAGTCGGGTCGGCGAGGTCATCACCCTGGGTGCCTCTTCCTGGCGCATCGAGGAGATCTCGCACGATCGGGTCATCGTCTCGCCGGCGCCAGGCGAGCCGGGCAAGCTGCCGTGGTGGCACGGGGATGCCGTCGGCCGGCCGATCGAGCTCGGCCGGGCACTGGGCGCGTTCGTTGGTGAGGTCGAGGCGGACCTCGACCGTGGGACCCGCGGCCGGACCGCGGCGCTAGCCCGGCTCGGCGAGAAGCACGACTTGGACGCCCTCGCCGCCGAGAACCTGGTCGCCTACCTCGAGGACGAGCGCCATGTGACCGGCGCGCTGCCGACCGACCGGCGGGTGGTCGTCGAGCGCTTCCGCGACGAGCTCGGCGACTGGCGACTGTGCCTGCTCACGCCGTTCGGTGGCCGGGTCCACGCGCCGTGGGCCCTGGCGCTCGAGGCGCGCATCGGCGAGCGGATGGGCGGCGACGTCCAGTCCATCTGGTCCGACGACGGGATCGCCATCCGCCTGCCCGACGGCGACCTTGACGGGATCGACGACCTGCTCTTTCCCGACCCCGAAGAGATCGAGGAGCTGGTCGTCGGCAAGGTCGCCGACTCGGCCCTGTTCGCGGCACGCTTCCGCGAGAACGCTGCCCGAGCGTTGCTTCTGCCGCGTCGACGACCGGGTACCCGGACCCCGCTCTGGCAACAGCGTCAGCGGGCGGCCGACCTCCTGGCCGTGGCCAGCCGCTACGGCAGCTTCCCGATCCTCGTCGAGACTTATCGGGAGTGCCTCTCCGACGTGTTCGACCTGCCGGCCCTCCGCGAGGTCCTCGGCGGCGTCGCCCGGCGCGAGATCGCCGTCCATCGGGTCGAGACCGTCCACGCCTCGCCCTTCGCCAGCTCGCTCCTGTTCGACTACGTCGCGGCGTACATGTACGAAGGCGATGCGCCGCTGGCCGAGCGGCGCGCTCAGGCGCTCACCCTCGATCGCGACCTGCTGCGCGAGCTGCTGGGCCAGGAGGAGCTCCGGGAGCTGCTCGACCCGGCCGCCCTCGCCGACCTCGAGCTATCGCTGCAAGCCCTGTCCGACGAGCGCCGGGCGACGACCGTGGATCAGCTCCACGACCTCCTCCGCCGGCTCGGCGATGCCGCCGAGGACGAGGTCGCCGCCCGCTGCGCGGCGCCAGCCGCCGAGAGCGACGGGTGGCTTGGCGAGTTGGCCGCCAGCCGTCGCGCCGTCGCGGTCCGGATCGCCGGGGAGGTGCGCTGGATCGCCATCGAGGATGCCGCCCGTTACCGCGACGCCGTCGGCGTCCAGCCGCCTGCCGGGGTACCACTCGCGTTCCTGGGGCCCACCGTGTCGGCCTTGGAGGGCCTGCTCGCGCGCTTCGCCCGGACCCATGGGCCGTTCCTGTCGCCCGAGCCGGCGATCCGCTGGGGGCTGCCGATGGGTGTCGTCGAGGATGCCCTGGGCCGGCTGCTCGCCAACGGGGCCCTCCTGCGCGGAGAGTTCCGGCCAGGTGGCGCCGAGCGCGAATGGTGTGACCCGGAGGTCCTTCGCCAGCTCCGGCGACGATCGCTCGCACGGCTGCGGCGCGAGGTCGAACCGGTCGATCCGGCGGCGCTCGCCCGGTTCCTTCCCGAGTGGCAGGGCGTGGCGCCGCTGGCCCGGCTGGGAGGCGGACCGTCCGAGGCTTCCGCCGCGTACCGCGGATCGGCCGCCCTCGAGCGTCTGGCCGAGGTCGTCGACCAGCTGGCCGGATTGCCCATCCCCGCCTCGATCCTCGAGCGCGACGTCCTGCCGGCGCGCGTCCCGGGCTACCAGCCTCGCCTGCTCGACGAGCTCGGGGGGCTCGGCGAGGTCGCCTGGGTCGGGCGAGGCAGCCTGGGCCGCGACGACGGCCGGATCGCCCTGTTCCGGCCTGGCCGCGAGGTCCTCCGCCTCGCGGGTGGCCCCGGGTCGGTCGACGCAGCAGCCGCAGAGCGTCCCAGCGGACCCCGTCACGAGGCGATCCGGGCCTTCCTTGCCCGGCGCGGGGCGTCGTTCTACCGGGAGATCCACGCTGCGGCCCGCGGCGGGCCGGACCGCGAGATGCTCGACGCGCTATGGGATCTCGTGTGGGCCGGCGAGGTGACCAACGACACGTTCGCCCCGCTGCGCGCACTGCGCTGGGCCCGGCCGGGGCGCCAGGCGCGGCCTCGACCGCCGCGGCTGACCAGCCTCGGGCCGCCCGAGGCCGCGGGTCGCTGGTCGCTCGTCGACGGTGCGGCGGGCTCGGTCACGGATGCCGCGGCCGACGCGGGCGCCGACGCGGGCGCCAGCACCGCCAGGCGGGCCCCCACCGCCACGGAGCGGGCCCACGCCCTCGCGCTGGCGTTGCTCGATCGTCACGGGGTCCTGACCCGCGAGGCGGTCGCCGCCGAGGGCGTCGTTGGCGGATTCAGCGCGGTGTACCCGGTGCTGCGCGCGCTCGAGGAGGCCGGTCGGGTCCGGCGTGGCTATTTCGTCGATGGACTCGGCGCCGCGCAGTTCTCCCTGCCCGGCGCGATCGACCGTCTCCGCTCGGTGCGAGACGCGGCCGAGGCGCCCGAACGTGCACGGGTCCACCTGCTGGCCGCCGCGGACCCGGCCAACCCCTACGGTGCCGCGCTGGCCTGGCCGCGCCGTGACGACGACGACCGGCGAGCCTTCGCCCGGTCGGCGGGGGCGTACGTGGCGCTCGTCGACGGCGTCGCCGCGTTGTACCTCGAGCGCGGTGGTCGAACGTTGTCGCTGTTCCCGCCGGCCGACGACCCGGCGGTGGCCCTGCTCGCACTGCGAGCGCTCGGCGCTCTCGTGGCCGACGGTCGGATGCGCGAGCTCGTCGTCACCCGGGTCGATGGACAGCCGGTCGGCGAATCGCCGTCCCGCCCGCTCCTGCTGGCGGCCGGCTTCGTGCCCGGCTACCGAGGCCTGGCGCTCCGGGTCCGCTGACCGACATGCCCGAAGGCGACACGCTCCACCGGACCGCCGACGGGTTGCGGCCGTACCTCGTCGGGCGTCCGGTGACGTCGGCCAGGTCAGGCGGCCCGGGGCCGACTCCGCAGACGGCTCTGCTCGTCGGCTCGACCGTGACCGAGGTCGACGCCGTGGGCAAGAACCTGCTCATCCGGTTCGACAACGGGCTCGAGCTGCGGACGCATCTCCGCATGAATGGGTCGTGGCATCGCTACCGGCCCGGAGAGCGCTGGCGGCGGCCGCCGGCCCGGGCGCGACTCGTGTTGGAGGTCCCCGGTGCGGTCGCAGTGTGCTTCGATGCGCCGGTGGTCGAGCTGTTCGAGACCCGCACGGAGGCGCTCCATCCCGCCCTGGCGCGGCTCGGTCCGGATCTTCTCGCCGAGGACTTCGAGACCACAGACGGCGCCGGTGAGGCGCTCCGACGGCTGCGCGACCCCTCCCATGCCGACCGTTCGATCGCCGAGGCGCTCCTCGACCAGCGGGCGCTGGCCGGGATCGGCAACGTCTACAAGAGCGAGGTCTTGTTCATCGAGCGGGTCGACCCGTGGGCCCGGGTCGCCGACGTCGACGACACCACCCTGGCCAGGCTGGTCGGCACCGCCCGACGGCTGCTCCTCGCCAACGCGGATCGTCGCCGCGGCGAGGAGCGGGTGACGACCGCTGGCGACCCGTCCGCGGCCGGTCAGCAGCTGTGGGTCTACGGCCGAGCGGACCGGCCGTGCCGCCGGTGCGGCACCCTTATCCAGCGTCGTCGCCAGGGCACCGAGCGGCCCCGGCTCACGTACTGGTGTCCGCGCTGTCAGGCCCCTGGCTGAGATGACTCGGATCGACGTCGCCTGCGACCCGGCCGGCACTGTCTGGAGCTGCCGGGTGGAGGTTGCCGAGGGTGGCTCCGCCACCAGCCACGTCGTTACCGTCGCGGCGGCCGACCTCGCGCAGCTCGATCCCGGCGCGACCGACCCGACCGACCTCGTCCGCCGCTCGTTTGAGTTCATGCTCGAGCACGAGCCGAAGGAGTCGATCCTCCGCTCGTTCGAGCTCACTGTGATCCGCGGCTACTTCCCGGACTGGGAGCGTGCGATCCGGCGCTGACCGCGAGCGGCATGACGGCCGACTCGGCGCTTTCGTTCACCCTTCGTCCCACGAGGGCGCTGCTACGATCACGAGCCATGTGTGAGCACTTCGTCGCCAGGGCCGCAAGTCCCTTCCGGCTCGAGGAGCTGTGGCCGTTCAGCGAGAAGCTGGAGCGCTATGGGATCGCCGGCTTTGGCTGGGGCGCAGCCTGGCTGACGTCGGCGGGGGCCATCGAGTCGTACCGCGACCTGCGCGCCTTCCGCGACGATCCCGGCCGAGAGCCGCTCGGCGCGACCGAGACCACCAGCCTGCTCGTCCACCTGCGCCGTCCATCGCGGCTGTCGACGCTCGGGATGGCCGACACCCAGCCGTTCATCGATCCGGCGGGGCGCTTCGCCTTCAGCCACAACGGCGACCTGCGCGATTACCGCACCTGGCGCGCCCGGTATCGGGCCGAGGGCCGGATCCACGGCCGAGCCGACACGGAGGTCGGCGCGCGCTGGCTGGAGGACGCCTGGACGGCACACGAGCCTGTCGGTCATCTGCTGGGAGCGCTTCACGACACCTTCGCCGGGCACGCCAACATGGCCGTCCTGACCGCGGATGGCACGTCATACCACTACGCCGGCAACATCGAGAACCCAGTTTTCACGTTCCGGCTCGGCCGGATCGAGCTTGCCTCGACCGGGATCTACTCGCTGGACCGCTCGCTCTTCCGGTACGTGGCGCCCGGTGCCGCGAACCGGCGGCTGGTCCCGACGCGCGCAACCGTGAGTCTGCCGCTGAGCTGAGATGCAACGTCGCCGGCGGTCGGGCGTCAGGAGACCGACGGCGTAGCATGGCCGAACGCGGTCGACGTGACCGCCGGGAGGGTGACGGATGCACGGACCGACGGGCGGGACCGGGGCCAGTGTTCAGGACGGCGCGGACGGGCGCCCGACCGAGGCGCTCAGCCTCCGCGAGCTGTTCGACCTCAACGCCTACTGGCTGGCCATCAACATCCTGTGGGGCGCCCTCGGGATCAGCCTGCTGCCGGTGCTCATGGTCGACCTCGTCTGCGGCGGCGACGCGGCCTGCACCAACCCGCTGCAGATCCTGCCCGGGATCACCGTCGGCAAGGGCCTGGCCGAGGCGATCATCGTCAATCTCGGCGTTCTCATCGCCATCCTCGTCCAGCCCACGGTCGCCGCCCTGAGCGACCACACGTCGAGCCGGCTCGGCCGGCGCAAGCCGTACATCATCATCGGGACCCTGCTCGACATGGTCTTCCTGCTCGGCTTCTACCTGGCTGGCGCGTGGATCGGCATCCTGATCTTCTACTGTCTCCTCCAGTTCAGCTCGAACTTCGCCCAGGGTCCCTTCCAGGGCTACATGCCGGACCTCGTCCCGGCCAAGCAGGTCGGGCTGGCGAGCGGGCTGATGGGCCTGATGATCCTGCTCGGCGTCGGCGGCGGAGCGATGCTGGTGGCCGTTGCCCAGCGCCTCGGGGACGCCCGCTACGTCGTCTTCGCGATCATGGCCGTCGAGCTCGTGACGATGCTCCTGACGGTGTTCCGGGTCCGGGAGGGCCGTCAGGGCATCCCGCGCGAAGGCAGATCCTGGCTCCAGGTCGCTCGCGGCGCGTGGGGCACCGACATCCTGGCCGAGCGAAGCTTCGTCTGGCTGCTCGGCTCGCGCCTGTTCTTCCTGATGACGAGCACGACCCTCACCGCCGTCGCGTTCTTCTACATGCAGGACTCGTTCGGACTGAGTCGACAGGGCGCACTGGATATGGCCTTCCTCGCGGGAGCGCTGATCGTCGCCTTCGGGGCGCTCGCCACCGTGCCGTCTGGACGGCTGTCGGAGCGCTTCGGCCGCAAGCGGATGATCCACTTCTCGGCGGTCGTCGGCGCCATCGGGATGGCCCTGCTCGTCTTCGCGCCTTCGCCCGGTTTCGCCCTCGCGTTCGCGGTCCTGGTAGGGGTGGCGGCCGGGACGTTCCTGGCAGTCGACTGGGCACTCATGACCGACATCATCCCCAAGGCGGAATCGGGCCGGTACATGGGCATCAGCAATGTCGTCACCGGATCGGCCGGGGCGATCGCCTCGGCCATCGGGCTGATCCTGGTCGACGTGGGCAACGGCATGTTCGGGGTCGGCGGTGGGCCACGCCTGGCGTTCGCCGTGGCGTGCTCCTACTACGCGCTCGGCTCGCTGCTGCTGACCCAGGTCGATGAGCATCGGCGCGAGGACGTTGCTGCTCCGCTCGAGCCCGTGAGTGCCGTGAGCGCCGGCTGAGCCGTCAGGGAGCTGACGGACCGGAGCCTTCGAGGCCGAGGAACGTCCGCATCCGTTGGCGCGGCGCCGGCGCGGCACGCCAACCCGAGAACATGGCCCGCCAGGAAGCGGGCCGGAACCAGCGGACCGGATCCTCGGCGAGCCACAGCCACGGGATCGCGGCCCACAGCAGAACGAGATAGTCGAGGCGGATCGGCCGAGCCCCGAATCCGAAGAGCGCCTGGAGCTGGACGATCGTCAGCGGGAGCATGATCAGGCTGAGCGCGGCCGACGCGAGCAGGAAGACCAGGCCCCAGCCCCGGGCGCGCGGGGCCAGGAGGAGCCAGAACGGGGCCGGGACCCATTTCATCCAGGTCGCCAGGCCCCACAGGAACCCGGCCATCCGCGGCCCGGTGAAGTGCGTCGCCCAGAGCATCAGGGCCAGGATCAAGGTGATATTGCCCGTGTCGAGGTTGGCGGCGATGGGGAACGCCAGGAGCAGGATGGCCACGGCCGTCGCCAGGGGACGCCGGCGATACGCCCAGTGGATCGTCCAGAGCAGGCCGAGGATCGCCCCGCCGCGCCAGACGAACCAGGCCACGTCCCAGGGCAGCAACGCCCACGGCGCGAAGAGCGGGAGCATCCACGGCGCGTAGACGTAGGGCAGGAACGGGCCGGTCGGCACGTAGGGGTTGCCGCCGTTGAGCCAGATCCGGACGGCGGCCCAGTAAGCCCGGGCGTCGGCACCGGCGAGCTCGCCCCTGGCGATGAGACCCGCGGCGGCGACGCCCGCGATGACGACCAGGATGACGATCGCAATGATCCGGTGCGGGTCGCGCAGGCGCGAGGCCTCGCGCCGCAGCGCTCGCTGGAAGACGCCGGCGCGGCGCCGGGTCGGTCGCGGGATATGCTCGGCCGGGAACCCGGCCACCGCCGGTCCGAATCCGCCGCCGTGCGCTCCAGGGCGGTGCGACAGATCGGGGCGGTCGGCCATCGGACCGCGATTGTCGCACGGCGGGTCAGGGTCCCCGGCGCGGGCCCTTTCCGCGTGCACGTGGACGCGGGACAACGCTATCCACACAAATGCAAGATTCTGTGGAAAACGGGTCTACCGCGCTTTGCCAAGGCGGGGCATGATGGGAGCGATCCGGAAGGGAGGCACGGGACTCGGGGTCCCACAGCACGGCGACCCGATACGGTCGCCAGACCGCCGTGCTGGCCAGGGCGAGACCGACCCATCCGCACGGTGTGCCCCTATGCGGATGACCATGCGTGAGTACGGTCTGCTCGTTCAGGCGACCGACTGGCTTACCTTTGCGATCGCCGTCTCTCTGATCCCGAGTCTGGTCCATGCCGAGGTCGGCCCGATCGGCTTCGTGATGCAGGCCGGGGGCGTGCTCGGCACGCTGGCCTACAAGACCGCCGGCTTGGCCATCGCCTACGCGGCCCTGTCGTATGCTCGGCCCTGGGGCCAGTTCATCGGGTTGCTGGCGGTGATCGCCCTGGGTCTCCTGGGGACCGTCGGCAACATCATGGTCCTGGCCCAGGTGATGCCGCTCGGCCGGTAGGACGCCGCTCGGTAACCGGGATGACGGAACTGGCGGCGGTCGCGGCGACCGCGCTGTTCCTGGCGATGGCAGGGTTTCAGGTCGTCCTCGCGCTCGGTGCACCGATCGGGGAGCACGTGCTCGGTGGTCGGTATCCGGGCGTTCTGTCGGGTCGACTCCGGCTGTTCAGCGCGATTGCGGCGGTGATTCTCGTCGGAGCCGCGCTTGTCACTCTCGCCCGCGCGGGCGTCATCGGCTGGCTACCGGGCGCCGCCGGCCTCCTTGCGCCGGCGACCTGGGTCATCGCCGGCTTCCTTGCGCTGAACACGCTCGGCAACCTCACCTCGAAAAGCCGCTTCGAGCGCACGGTGTTCGCTGCCGTGACCGCCGTCCTGGCGATCCTGTGCGCCTACGTAGCCCTGACGGGAGGTCGCTCGACCGGTCACGGGTAAGCGCGCGAGGCGACGGCCTAAGGGACATCGTGGTCCTCCTGTATCCTCCCGATGACGCTCTGAGAGGGCATGTAGGACTGTGACGGAAGGTACTGTCATCGTGATCGGCGGCGCGGAGGACAAGGTCCGGGACCGGGTCATCCTCAATCGGTTCGTCGCGCTCGCCGGCGGATCGGATGCCACGATCACGGTCATCAGCACGGCCTCGTCCCTCGGGCAGGAGGCAGGTGAGCGATACCGGCAGGTCTTCACCCAGCTGGGCGCCAAGGTGGTCCACACCCTCCATGCCGTGACCCGGCCGCAGGCCAACGACGAGGCCGCAGTCCGGGCCGTCCACGACGCAACGGGCATCTTCATGACGGGCGGGAACCAGCTTCGCCTGGCCTCGACGCTGGGCGGGACGCGACTGGCCGACGCCATCCTCGACCGGTTCCGCCTGGGGGCGGTGGCGGCCGGCACGAGCGCGGGAGCGTCGGCGATGAGCAGCCACATGATCGCGTTCGGCGCTTCCGGGGCCACGCCCAAGCAGCGGATGGCCCAGATCGCGGCCGGACTCGGCGTGCTGCCGGGCGTGATCATCGACCAGCACTTCCAGCAGCGGAACCGGCTTGGGCGGTTGCTCAGCCTCATCGCCCAGAACCCGAGCCTGCTCGGTCTGGGTATCGACGAGGACACGGCTGGGGTCGTCGGTCCCGACCACGTCCTTGAGGTCATCGGCCGGGGGAGCTGCACGATCGTCGACGGCGCCGCGTCGGAAACCGACGCCTGGGAGGTCCGCGGCCATCGCCCGCTGATGATCAGCAACGTCGTCCTTCACTCGCTGCCGGCGGGCTACCAGTTCGACCTCCGAAGCCGTGAGCTGGTGGCCAAGCCGGCACTCCGCGCAGTCGAAGGTGGCGAGGCAGCCTCGTGAGCGCCACGGAAGGAACGCCCAAGGCCCGCAGGCCGGCGACGGCGACCACCAAGGCGGCGATGGCGAAGCCGCCGGCGACCGCGACGAAGCCCGCGACCGCGACCTCGACCAAGCCTGCGGCCCCGGACAGGCGAGTCACGAAGCGGGCGAAGGCCGCCCGACCCGAGCCCAGCCTGCGCATCCTCGAGACCAGGATCCTGCGCGGGCCCAACTACTGGGCGCGCGAGCCGGTCGTGCGCCTGCTCGTCGACCTCGGCAGCCTCGAGGAGTACCCCTCGAACACGATCCCGGGCTTCGTCGAGGGCCTCGTCGAGCTCCTTCCGACGCTCGAGGACCACGCCTGCTCGCTCGGCCGGCGGGGCGGCTTCGTGACCCGGCTCAAGGAGGGCACCTGGGCTGGCCACGTTGCCGAGCACATCGCGCTCGAGCTCCAGAACCTGGCCGGCACCGACGTCCGTCACGGCAAGACCCGGTCGGTCGGCCGCTACGGCCAGTACAACGTGATCTACGAGTTCCGCGAGGAAAGCGTCGGGGTCGAGGCCGGGCGGATGGCCGTGGCCCTGGTGAACCACCTCGTCGACCCGGTCGCGGCTCCCTTCGACCTGGGCGAAGAGCTCGAGCGGCTGATCCTGCTGGCCGAGCGTTCGGCATTCGGGCCGTCCACCCAGGCCCTGATCGACGAAGCCGTCAGCCGCGACATCCCGTTCATCCGGCTCGACCGCCACTCGCTGGTGCAGCTCGGCCAGGGAATCCACCAACAGCGGATCCGGGCGACGATGACCAGCCAGACCAGCGCGATCGGCGTTGACGTGGCCGGCGACAAGAGCCTGACCAATCGCCTGCTTGACTCGGCCGGCCTGCCCGTGCCCCGCGCCGACGTC
>JBDTQW010000035.1:0-24212 GCA_039931975.1 Chloroflexota bacterium
TCGGAGCTCGCCCGGCGGGCGGGCGTCTCGAAGGCCACCGCCTACGCGACGCTCCAGACCCTGCTCTCCCGCGGCTTCGTCGCGGATCGCGATGCCGGGGCGACACGGCGTTATCGCCTGGGCATGGAGCTCGCCCGGCTGGGCGACCGCGCCGCGTTCCAGACTTCGATCGCCGATGTCGCCCTGCCGGCCCTGCGCAGCCTGACCGACGCGACCGGGCGACCGGCGCGGCTGGCCGTCCTCGACGAAGGGGCCGCCGTCGTGATCGGTCGGGTGGATGCTCCCGGCATCGTGCAGTTCCGCGCCCACCTCGGAAGGCGCGAGCACGCCCATACCTCGGGTGTCGGCAAGGCGCTGCTGGCGACCCTCTCCGAGGACCAGGTCGCGACGATCGCCGCCCGGACGAAGCTGCCGCGCCGGACCGAGCGCTCGATCACGACCATCGACGCCCTGCTCGACGATCTCGCCCGCGTTCGGGTCCGGGGCTGGTCGGTCGACGACGAGGAGGATGCCGACGGCGTTCTGTGCGTCGGTTCCAGCGTGCACGGCGTCGGCGGTGGCTGCGTCGGGGCGATCAGCATCACGGGGCTGAAGCTCGGTCTGGGCGAGGCCGACGTCGCCGAGCTCGGGGTCCAGGTGCGGGCCGTCGCCGACCGGATCTCGAGCCTGCTCGGCGGTCCGACGTTCGCGGATCGCATGGCCGGTCTGGATCCGGCCCTGATCGGCACGGCGGCCGGCGGCCCCGAATGAGGCGGGCGCTCGTCGTCGACCGGCCCGGTGAGATCGCCGTCGTGGACCGGCCGGACCTGAAGCCCGGCCCAGGTGAGGTCGTGGCCCGGCCCCGGTTCGTGGGTGTGTGCGCGACCGATCTCGAGCTGCTCCGCGGCCAGGTCGATCCGGCCTATGTCCGCTACCCGATCGTCATCGGGCACGAGTGGTCCGGTCACGTCGAGGCGGTCGGGCCCGGGGTCACGGGGCTTGCCGCCGGGGATCCGATCGTGAGCGAGGGCGTCATCCCGTGCGGGGTCTGCCAGCGCTGTCGGGAGGGTCGGACTCATCTCTGCCTGACCTACGACGAGATCGGGTTCACCCGCGACGGGGCCGCCTCGGACCAGTTGGTCGTGCCCGCTCGGCTGGTCCACCGCCTCGCGCCCGCGATCGAGCTCCTGGACGCGGCGCTCGTCGAGCCGGCGGCAGTCGTCGCGCAGGCGCTCGGTCGCCTGGGAGCCGATCCGGCCCACGAGAAGGGCGCGGCCGCGGGTGGTGCGGGTCGCGCTCCGGGTTCGGGCGATACGGTCCTCATCGTGGGCGCCGGCACCATCGCGCTGCTGGCCGCGCAGCTCGTGCGGCTGATCGGGCCGGATGCGGTCTTCATGCTGGGACGCCGCCCGGTCCAGGCGCCATTGGCGGCGACCGTCGGGGCAGACGACTTTGCCGCCGGCGAGGATGTCGATCCGCGCGACGCCTTCCACCGACCGGAGGGCTTCGGCCTGGTCATCGAGGCAGCCGGGTCGGTGGCTGCCGTCGCGACCGCCATCGGGGCGGTGCGCCGTGGCGGGACGGTCCTCCTGCTGGGACTGTCCCCGGCCGGTCAGACGGTCGCGATCCGTCCCGACCAGCTCGTCAATGACGATCTGACGATCGTCGCCTCGTTCGCGTCGACCGCACCGGCCTGGGAGCACGTCGTCGGGCTGCTCGAGGCTGGCCGGATCGCGCCGGGCCGGCTCGTCACCCACCGCTTCCCGCTCGCCGAGCATCGGGCGGCCTTTGCGGCGCTCGAGTCGCGCTCGCAGCCGACGGGCAAGGTCATCCTGGAGATCTAACGCCATCCAGGTAGTCGGCAGCGGCCCTTCGTGTAGTGACGGTCTTCTTCGCCAACAGCCAGGGCTGGCTGGTCAGCTTGCCGATCGTCGGGGTCGTCGGGGAGTCGGGCTGGCCGTCGTCATCGGGGCCCTGGCCGGGATCTACCCGGCCGTTCGCGCAGCCCGAACGCCGCCGACCGACGCGCTCCGAACGGCCTGCGGCCCACGTTAGTACGAATAGACATGCGGATGTACCTCCCATTCGGGCCCCGGCCGGTTCAGAATGGCGGTCAACATCGGCTGGGGCCGAGCGAAGGAGGAATCACCCGTGACGAGGTCGTTCAAACGCGCCCAGGCCACGATCGCCGCCGGGTTCCTTGGGGCCGGAGTCCTGCTTGGAGCGCCGGCAGCAGCGACGGGGTCCGAAACCACCGGCGGGCGGACGGAATACGTGGTCCTCGCCGAATCCGGAGCATCCGCGGCAGACGTGCTGCGGGCGATCGCGGCGGCCGGTGGCACCGTCACCAGTCGCAATACGGCGATCGGAACCTTCACCGTGGTCGGACCCGCCAGCGGCTTCGTCGACGCCGTGTCGACGTCGAAGGCCGTCTTCGGCGCGACCGCCGATCGCGCGATCGGCCGGCTGCCGGATACCAAGCCGGTCAAGCTGTCGGATCCCGAAGTCGAGGCGATCCACAAAGGCGCAGCAGGCCCCCTGCGGGGGGGATCGACCGCCGGCATGGACCCGCTCGACTCGCTCGCCTGGGGTCTGGCCATGGTCAAGGCGGATCGCGCGCGAAAGGTCAACGACGGCGATCGCCGCGTGCTCGTCGGCATCCTGGACTCCGGCATCGACGCATCCCACCCGGACCTCGCCGGCCAGCTCGCGCGCGGCCTGTCCCGGAACTTCACCACGGACATCCCGTCCATCGACGGACCGTGCGAGGTTTCGTCGTGCGTGGACCCGCCGACGGCGGACGACAGCGGTCACGGCACGCACGTCGCCGGGACGGTCGCGGCAGCGGCAAACGGACTCGGCGTCTCGGGGGTGGCCCCCGGCGTCAGGCTCGTCAGCATCCGCGGCGGCCAGGACAGCGGCTTCCTCTTCCTTGGCCCGGTCACGAACGCACTGACCTACGGCGCCGACATCGGCGTCGACGTGATCAACATGTCGTTCTACGTCGACCCCTGGCTGTACAACTGCACCGCGAACCCAGCTGATTCGCTGACCGCTCAGCTCGAGCAGCGGACGATCATCGAGGCGATGAACCGGGCCCTCGACTATGCCCACCGGAAGTACGTGACCCTCATCGGATCCCTCGGCAACAACCACGAGGACCTGGGCCACCCCCGGACCGATCTCTCCAGCCCGGACTTCCCGCCCGTGCCCGACAAGACCTACCCCCGTCCCATCGACAACGCGACGTGCTGGGACCTGCCCGTCGAGGGGCACCACGTGATCGGCGTGTCGGCCCTCGGCCCGAGCAAGGCCAAGGCGGACTACTCGAACTACGGCCTCGAGCAGATCACGGTGTCCGCGCCGGGCGGCTGGTTCAGGGATGGCTTCGGCACCCCGACGTTCCGCACGAACGGAAACCTGATCCTCTCGACCTATCCGCTCCACGTCCTCCAAGAGGAGGGCAACGTGGATTCGGCCGGCAACGTTACCCCGGCAGGGGTGGCCGCAGGTGTGATGAAGGACTGCAAGGGAAGCAAGTGCGGCTATTACGCCTATCTCCAGGGCACCTCGATGGCGTCACCGCACGCGACCGGCGTGTCCGCACTCGCGGTCAGCCGATTCGGGGTGAAGGACCCGCGCCACAAGCGTGGCCTGCGACTCGCCCCCCGCAAGACCGAGTTCGTCCTGACGAACGGCGCCGCAGAGCGAGCCTGTCCGCGTCCGCGGCTCTTTGACTACACCAACGTGGGCCGCCCACCTGAGTTCAACGCCCTCTGCGAGGGCAGTAAGCGATTCAACGGCTTCTACGGCTACGGCATCGTCGACGCCTACGCCACGGTGACCAGGCACTTCAACTTCCACTAGGCTTCGCGCAGGGTCAGGAGCGTTCGGACGCCGGCGGCTCGCGAGGGTCGCCGGCGTCGGCACTTACGCCTTGCGACGCCACTCGATCCGGCGTTCCGAACCCGCCAGCAGTCGCTGGATGTTGTCGAGATGGAAGAGCCAGATCATCCCGCCGGCCAAGAGTGCGTACACGATGTACAGGCCCGACTGGTTGAAGGCGATCGCCATCACGACGATCGTCGCTGCGGCCACCGCCGTCGCGGTCAGCGAGGCGAGCGAGGAGTAGCGGCTGACGACGAGCACGATCACGAAGACCGGGATCGTCACGAGTGCCGCGACCGGGTGGATGACGATCAGGCCGCCCAAGCCGGGCGCGATCCCGCGCCCGCCGGCAAAGCCGATGAACGGTGAGCGGCTGTGACCGAAGATGGCGGCGATGGCGGCCAGGATCTCGAGCAGCAGACCTCCGCCGGCGACGATCGCGACGACGACGGCGACGACCCCCTTGAGGACGTCGAGCATGCCCGAGGCTGCCGCGGCTCGGGGCCCGAGCGCCCGGAGGACATTCGCCCCACCGGTCCGGCCACTGCCGATCGTGCGGGGATCGGGGCCTCCGGCCAGGCGGGCGATGACGACGCCCCAGGGGATCCCGCCGATCAGGTAGGCGACCACGATCACGGCAGCAGAGATCGCGATCCGACCGGCATCCATGGGTCGCGAGTATAGCCACCGCGATTCAGCCTGCGACGCCCAGGCCGAGATGCCACGCAGGGTCGCGCCCGTGGGACTGCCACGATCAGGCCCTGGCTTGGGCCGCCTCGACGAGCCGGTCGAGGCGGCCGTTGAACCATTCGCGTCGAGCCGGGTCGGCGAGGACCTCGTGCAGCAGGGTCGTGAGTCGCCGATTAACGGGAGCGACCCGGCCGAGCCTCTCCGCGACGTCCGCCACGGCCCCGTTGAGCCAGTCGACCTCCGACGGCCCGGAGCCAGACATCGCGTGGACGCGGAGGGACGGGTCCTTGCCACCGCGTGCCCCGCCCACGATGCGCTTGAGGATCGGTCGCGCCAGCATCGCTGGCAACCGGATGCCCGCGGCCAGCAGTCGGACATCCGCGCCGGGCAGCGCGCGCGGGGAGAGCCCGAGGCGGCGCATCACGGCGAGCGCCTCGAGCAGCTGACGGCGCTCGAGCGCAAAGACCCCGGGATCGGCGTAGAGCTCCGCCGGCGAGCGGTCGACGATGGCGCTCGTGGCGTTGCCGACGAGATTGGCCAGGAGCTTCGACCATTTCATCGCGTCGGCGTCGTCGATGCGCCCGTTCTTCAGGCCGGCAACCGAGAACGCGGCCAGCAGGTTCTCGATCGGGCGCTCGACGTCGCCGCGGACCGGGGCGAGCGCGATCCCACCCCGATTGCGTCGGGCGATGGACCCGTCCTCCGAGCGCTCGACCGACGCCGTCACGGAACCGGCGATGAGGCCGGCGTCGGGCCGGATCCCGGCGACGATCTCCTCGGCGCCGACGCCATTCGAGACCGTGAGGCTCGTCGCGGACGGCCAGGCGGCACAGGTCGCCGCGGCCGCGGCCAGGTCGAACATCTTGACAGCGAAGACAATGAGCTCCGGGGCCGCCGGCAGATCGTCGGGGCCGACGACCTCCGTGACCCTGGCCGTGTGGCGCTCGCGGGCCGGATCGACCACGGACACCTCGGTCGGGTTCAGCCCCGCTTCCTTCCCCCGTCGAACGATCGCGACGTCGCGGCCGCCGGTCGCAAGAGCCCAGGCGATGAGCGTCCCGACCGCCCCGCCACCGACCACCAGGTCGGTCATCGGCGAGGCGCTGGTTGGTCCGCCGCGGCGTAGGCCTCGGCCAGGATCTCGATCGGGTGCTTCACTGGTGTCGAGGTCGCCAGCTCGATCTGCCAGCGGCAGGTCTCCGAATCGCACGCGACGCGCGGGGCGCCGGTCTCGCGAATGCTGCGGAAGAGCGGCTCGCCGACGGCCATCGCGATGTCGTACTTCTCCTTCTTGAGGCCGTACGTGCCGGCCACGCCACAGCAGTCGTGATCGAGGTCGATCGCCTCGAGCCCGGGGACGAGAGCGAAGAGGTCGAGCGCAGGCAGCCCGATCCCGTGGCCCCGGAGCTGACACGGCGCATGGTAGGGCAGCGTGGCATCGAGGCGGCCGAAGCTCGTGTCGAGACGGCCCCGGTCGTGGAGGTCGAGAAGGAACTCGCAGATGTCCCAGGTCGCTCCGGCGACCGCGCGGGCGTTGTCGTCATCGAGATCGAGCATCTCGCGGTACTCGGCCTTGAGGGTGTGGGTGCAGGACGTCGAGGTGCCGACGATCCGGTACCCGCGCCGGGCGTAATCGGCGAGCGAGCCGAGGTTGATCCGCGCCCGGCCACGGGCCGATTCATACAGGCCGTTGCTGATCCGCGGCAGGCCGCAGCAGACCTGCTCGGGCACGATCGTCTCGAACCCATTGCGACGGAGCACGGAGATCGCGGCCAGGGCGACGTGGGGCTCGTAGTAATTGGCCGCGCATCCGTGGAAGAGGACCACGGCCCGGTCGGGCGGCGGCTCCGTCATCGCCTCGCGCGCCCCCGTCGGCGCACGTCGGTCGGCAGCGCGGCGGTCGGCGGCGAGGCGCGAGCGTAGGGTCCGCCGGGCGAAGACGGGCAGCGGCGCGCGTCGGTGGATACCGACGAGGAGCTCGATCATCAGGCGGAACAGCCGGTTGTGAAACGACCAATTGGCAAGGGGCGCGGTGGCCACGCCGAGCCGGCCGACGAGGTCGGTCTGGCCGAGGAGCCAGTCGCGGAAACGTGGTCGGTGGCCTGCCTTCAGCGACGCTCTCGCCCGGTTGTTCATCTCGGCGATCTTCACGTCGGCCGGGCAGGCGATGGTGCACCAGCCGCAGCCGGAACAGTAATCGACGGTCGCGTCCGCCGAGGCGACGAGGGGCGTCGCCGGGTGCTGCGGCGGCAAGGTCGTGGCGAGGCGGAAGCGCTGGGCCTGGGGCCCGACGTACTTCGGGCCGGGAAACAGGTCGGTGACCCGTGCCACCGGACAGACGGTGTTGCAGACGTTGCACTTCAGGCATTCGTCCGCGGACAGCCCGACCTCGCCGAAGGTCGCCTCTTGGACGAGGTCCGCGATGGTCATGGGCGGGTCCCGGCCCGTTGTCGTCGGCGGGCGGGCTCACTGGGACCCGCGACGGCCGGCTCGCGAGCATCCGTGGGCGCCGACCGGGGCGCGAGGATCGCCCCCGCGCGATGGCCGCTCGCGATCGCGACGCCGTCACCGCATCGCTCCGAGAGATAGCGCTGGCCGGCGAGAAGGCTGCCGACGACGACGACGTTGTCGAGGACGATGCTGCCGCCGGCGTCGACGGGACGAAGGTCTGCGTCGGTCCGGATCCCGGCGGCCTCGAGTGGATGGCCCGCCGGGTCGAACGGATCGGGGGACAGCCACCGCTCTGCCGGTGGCGCCTCGACGGGCAGATCGAGGAGCGGCTCGACGAGCCGCCCGTCAGCGCGACCGATCAGCCCGCCGCCGGCGATCCCGCCGGTCGCCAGGACGAGCGTTCCGGTTGGGATCACGCGCTCGCGCGCGGCTGCCGTCATCGCGACGCTCGTCACTCGTCGCTGCTCGACGGTGACGCCGGCGACCGGCTCGCCGATGACGAGCCGTCCACCCCGCCGGCGGAGTGCGGACCGGAGGGCAGCGTACAGGCGGAGACCCGGGACGCTGGGCGAAACGAGCGGCACCTCGAACGGAGTCAGCGGGAGGATCCGCGAGGCCTCGTCGAGCGCCGCGACGTGGTCGGCAAGACCGAGGACCGCCGGCAGGGCGACCCGCCCGCCATCGCGCGGCGCACCGTCCCGCTCGATCGCCCGCGCGATCCGCTCGAGGGCGTCGGCCCGCCAGGCCGGGTCGTCAAAGAGGTGGGCAAGGTCGAGGGCGCTCAGGTTGTGCCGCCCCTCGAGCCCGGGAAGCTCCACGACCAGCGCGTCGACACCCGTGGGCCGCCCACCCAGGCTCGCGTCCGGGCCCCAGACCGCGGGCCTCCGCAGGCTCGCGACGATGGCATCCGGCCAGAAGTCCTTGAACCGTGCCGGCCCGCAGACGACGAGCCGCTCGCCCGGCTGCCACGGAGCGAGCGCGGCTGCCTGGGCGCTCGGCAGTATCGCCGCCCGGCGTGTCCCGCCGATGGCCGTCGGGACCGTCCTCAACGGATCGTCGAGCTCGCCGGCGTAGACCAGGCCCTCGTCCGCGAGCGTGGACCTGAGCGAGGCAAGGGCTGCAGGCAACCCGGTTCCGAGGATCCCGTACGGGTGTCCCTGCCGCCGGGCGAGGCGCTGGATCCCATCCGCCGCGGTGGGGCTGCCATCCGGAGCGGCCACGTCGATCCCACCGCCACTCCAATGGGTCGCTGCGTGCCCACGGGCGACGACCTCCACCCGTGCACCGGCATCGGCCAGCGCGATCGCGGCGGTCATCCCGGCGAGCCCGGTCCCGACGACGACGACGTCAGCCCGGGGCATTGCCGCCATTCCTGTCACGGGCCGTGGCGGCGACGGTGACGGGCGCCGGCGGGCGACCGACCTCGTCGCCGGCCGGCGCGCGGCGCTCAGGCGAGTGGTCTCCGAGCGCGTCCACGAGACTGCGCACGCCGAGGACGCCCGCGTACAGTCCGGCGGTGACCCACAGCTCCTGGAGCTGGCGCCCCCAGGCGATCGGACGCGTCCCGCGGTAGCGCTCGGCGAGGAAATCGACGAGCACCCGATCGGACTGCGCTGACTCATCCAGGGCCCCGCCACCCGGGACCGTGGCCGCGCTGGCGGCTCCGGCTGCCGCCGTGACTGCCTCGACGGCCGCGGCGCCCTCGACGGCCGCGGCGTTCACTCCGGCCTCCCGCTCGGCGACGAGGCCGGCCGCCCGGAACGTGCAGAAGCCGCCCTGGCAGGGCCCCATCCCAAGCCTCGTGCCGCGCCGGACGTCGTCGAGGCTGCATGGCCAGCGCTCGTCGAGGAATCGCTCGATCGTCGACCGCGTGAGCATCTCGCACTCGCAGATGAGGTCCGCGTCGCCGCCGCCGGTCGCCTCGTGCTCCGCCAGCCGATGACCGAGCCAGTAGGTCCGCCCGTCGCCCTGGTCCGGCAATACCTCTTCCGCCGTCGTGCATCGGGCGGTGAGTCCGACCTTGGCGCAGACGACGTCGGCTGCCTGTTCGGCCATCAGCCGGTAGGTCGTCAGCTTGCCGCCGACGATCGACACGAAGTTCTCGACGTCATCGCGGACGTGGTCGATCACGACGTGCGCCCGGGAGATCCCCCGACCGTCATCCGCTGCGGCCGGCCGCTCCTCCTTGTACAGGGGCCGAACGCCGGCGTAGGCCCGCAGCAGGCGCATGCGCGGCAGGTCGGGGAAGAGCTTCGTTCCCTCCGCCAGCAGCAGGGCGACCTCGTCGCGACCGATCCCATAGACGTCGGGGTCATCGACCGTCACCTCGGTCGTGCCCAGGATCGCGACCGAATGGACGGGCACCATGATGTCGCCGTCGTCGGGCCGGTGGCAGCGGTTGATGACTGTGTCGGTCATCCGCTGGTTGAAGACGAGCATCGTGCCCTTGCCAGGCGACATCGCCAGGCGCACCCCGGCCAGACCGGCGACGGATCCGGCCCATGCCCCCGCCGCCGACACGACGATCCGGGGCAGGACGGTGCTCAGGCTCCCGCTCCGCTCGTCGACGACGTCGACCGCGAGGATCCGGGCACCCGATCGGCGCATCGAGACGACGCGGTGGTAGGGCCAGGCGTCGCCCCCGAGCGACCGCGCGTCCGCGACGTTGGCCTCGATCAGCTGCCATGGCTCGACGGCCGCATCGGGCACCCGGAACGCCCGTCGGATCGCCCGATTCAGCGCGGGCTCCCGGGTCAGCAACTGACTGACGGGCACCTCGTCGCACGGCACTCCGGCGGCGGCGCAGGCCTCGGCGAACGGCTCGAGGTATTCCTCCGGATCGTCAGGCGTCGCCACGAAATAGCCGCCGGTGTCCTCCACGCAGGCCGGTGCGATCCGGCGCAGGACCCGGTTCTCGACGATGCACTCGCGAGCCGCGGCTGCGTCCGTGACGACGTAGCGGCCCCCGGAATGGAGCAGGCCGTGGTAGCGGCCGCTCGTACCGCTGCCGAGATCGCCCTTTTCGACGAGAAGCGTGCGCAGGCCCCGGCGGGCGAGGTCCCGAAGGAGACCGGCGCCCGTCGCTCCGCCACCGATGACGAGGGCGTCGACGGCCAGGGGCCTCGTCATCGGACAAGGCTGGCGGCGTGAGGACTGCTCACGCCGCCAGGTCGGAGTGCTATCGCTCGAGCTCGTCGATCAGACGAGCACGGGCTCACGTTCCTCGGCCTCTACCCAGTCGAAGGTCCGTGTGACGGCCTTCTTCCAGTACCCGTACTCCTTCTCGCGGACCTTCTCGTCGAGCGCCGGCTTCCACTCCTTGTCCTTTGCCCAGTTGGCCCGAAGGTCCTCGACCGCGTTCCAGAAGCCGACCGCGAGACCGGCCGCGTACGCAGCACCGAGGGCCGTCGTCTCGGCGACCTTCGGTCGGATGACCGGGACGCCCAGCACGTCGGACTGGAACTGCATGAGCAGCTCGTTGTAGACCATCCCGCCGTCGACCTTGAGAGCGGTCAGATCCACCCCGGAGTCAGCGTTCATCGCGTCGAGCACCTCGCGCGTCTGCCAGGCAGTCGCCTCGAGGGTGGCCCGGGCGATGTGACCCTTGTTGACGTAGCGAGTCAGGCCGGCGATCACGCCGCGGGCCTCGCTCCGCCAGTACGGCGCGAACAGGCCCGAGAACGCCGGGACGAAGTAGACGCCACCGTTGTCCTCGACGGTCTTGGCCAGCGCCTCGACCTCCTCGGACCTGGCGATCATCCCGAGGTTGTCGCGCAGCCACTGGACGAGGGCGCCGGTGATCGCGATCGAGCCCTCGAGGGCATAGACCGCCGGCTGGTCGCCGATCTTGTAGCCAAGCGTGGTCAGCAGGCCGCTCTTGGACGGGACGATCTTGGTGCCGGTGTTCATGAGCATGAAGCAGCCAGTGCCGTAGGTGTTCTTCGCCTCGCCGGCGGAGAAGCACGTCTGGCCGAAGAGGGCCGCCTGCTGGTCGCCGAGATCGCCGGCGATCGGGATCCCCTCGAGCGTGCCGACGCCCGTGCCGTAGACCTCGGACGAGGCCTTGATCTGCGGCAACATCGAGCGCGGGATGCCCATGAGGGAGACGATCTCGTCGTCCCAGTCGAGGGTCTCCAGGTTCATCAGCATCGTCCGGCTGGCGTTGGTCACGTCGGTCACGTGAACGCCGCCGTTGACGCCACCGGTCAGGTTCCAGATGCAGAACGTGTCGATGTTGCCGAAGACGAGGTCGCCGGCTTCGGCCTTGGCCCTGGCGCCGTCGACGTTGTCGAGGATCCACTTGACCTTCGGCCCCGAGAAGTAGGTCGCCAACGGCAACCCGACCTTTGGCCGGAGGCGGTCCTGGCCGCCGTCGCGAGCGAACTCGTTGATGATCGTGTCCGTCCGGGTGTCCTGCCAGACGATCGCGTTGTGGACCGCCTTGCCGGTCTTGCGGTCCCAGACGAGCGCCGTCTCGCGCTGATTGGTGATCCCGACGGCCGCGAGGTCAGATGCCTTGATCTTGGCCTTGTCGAGCGCGCCGGTGATGACCTCCTGGCAGCGACTCCAGATCTCGGCCGGATCGTGCTCGACCCAGCCGGGCTTCGGGTAGATCTGCTCGTGCTCCTTCTGATGGATCGCGACCACCTGACCGCTGTGGTCGAAGATCATGAAACGGGTGCTGGTCGTGCCCTGATCCAGGGCCCCCACGTATTGCGCCATGAGCATTCCTCCTGCTGCTGAGCCGCTTCGATCGGTGACCTAGAGCATGAAGTTGATGAAGGTGACGTTGTAGACGATCGCCGCCAGTACGCCGCCGATGAGGGGACCGACGACCGGGATCCAGGAATAACTCCAGTCCGAGTCGCGCTTGCCGGGGATCGGCAACACGAAGTGGGCGATCCGGGGACCGAGGTCGCGGGCGGGATTGATCGCGTAGCCGGTCGTCCCACCGAGGGACAGGCCGATCACCAGGACCAGGAACGCTACGGGCAGGGCACCGAGCGACGCCAGGCCCTCGGCCGGCCCCTTGTTGTTGGCGAAGGCGAAGATGACGAACACCAGGACGAACGTCCCGATGATCTCGCTCACGAGGTTCCAGGTGGTGCTGCGGATGGCCGGACCGGTGCAGTAGACCGCCAGCTTGAGGTCGGCGTCCTCGGTCTCCCCCCAGTGCGGGTAGTAGTGGACGAAGACGAGGACGGCGCCGAGGAACGCACCCAGCATCTGGCCGGCGAAGTAGATGGGAACCTCACTCCACGGAGTCGCCCCGTTGACCGCAAGCGCGAGCGTTACGGCCGGGTTTATGTGGGCGCCGCTGATCGGCCCGGCGATGATCACGCCGACGAAGACCGCGAACGCCCAGCCCGTGGTGATGACGATCCAGCCGGAGTTCTGCGCCTTCGACCTCGCGAGGAGGACGCCCGCCACGACCCCATCGCCGAGCAGGATCAGCGCGCCAGTGCCCAGGACCTCCGCCAGGAACTTCTCGACCATGTTCCTCTCCTTCCCAAACGGCCGGCGGCGACTTGCCTCCGGCCCCTCTCCGTCCTCCCGGCAGACGACCGAGGACAACAAAAAAGTCCACGCCTCGGCACGGCTGCCGAAGCGGGACTTGTCGAATCACTGTCCCGGGGGAGGGCCAGACCGTTTTACTCCGGGGCGCCTGTTGTGTCAAGGGAATCGCCGAGCCCGCGATGTTTCGCGACGGTCGCGAGCGTCAGCGGCCCGCGCCGGCCGCGACCAGATCCGCGCCGAGCCGCGCGGCCAACTTCGCGGCGAGACCGGGCCGAACGACGATCGCGTCGGCGGTCGTGAGGCAGGCGCGGGCGTCCTCGACCGTGTCGATGAGGCCGTAGGCCAGGATCGGACGCGGGATCGCCGCCAGCTCGTCGTCCCGCAGATGCAGGAGCACGAGACCCGGCGTGACGACGCTGCCAACCCCGTCGCAGCGTGGGTGTCCCTCGAGCGAGCGGCGCAGGCCCGTCGAGTCGTAGGCGAACACGTGGAGCAGACCGATCTGGCCACTCCCGGCGGCACGGGCCGCGAGTTGCGGGCGTCGGGTGAGGACGATCGGGATGGCCAGTCGGCCGGTGACGAAGTCGACCGCGAAGTCATCGATGCCCAGCCCGGCGACACTGTCGATGTCGACCGCCTGGGGCGCGCAGTCGGAGCCGGCCCGATGGACGAGGGTGGCGAGATCCGTGTCGCGCACGAGGACGCCGGCATCCACGCCCGGCGGGGCGTGCACGCTGTGATGACCGTCGCTCGCGACGAGGATCGAAGGCAACCGGGGTGCTGCCACCGTTTCAGGCACCGTTCGTGCCCCAGAGCGCCCGACTGGTGGTCGTGACACCGAGCGCACCGGCCGACAGGATGGCCTGCACGTCCGCTTCGGTGCGGACGAAGCCGCCGGCAAGGACGGGGACCTCGAAGCGCGGCATCATCCCGACGACCGACGGCAGGATGACGCCGGGCAGGATCTCGACGATGTTCGGTGCCGACCGGCCGATCGCCGCGACCGCCGTGTCCAGCTGATTGCGCCGGACCAGGAGCAGGCGGTGGATCGCGGTCATGCCGCCATGCCGGATCGCCGCCATGAGCTGCCCGTGGGAGCTGATCACCGCGTCGACCCCGACGCTCGCCAGCCACTCCACGCCCGCGCGGTCCGCCCGGAGGCCGCCGACGAGGTCGACGTGGACCGCGACCAGCTTGTTCGCATCATGGATCCGCCGCACGAGAGCACCCAGCGACAGGCCGTTGCCGCGCAGGATGAAGATCACCGGTGCTCGGCTCGAGAGCGCCTCGCCAAGGAGTCCCTGGTCGGTGATCGCCGCGCAGCGGGGATCACCGGCTACGCGCTCGATGAAGTCCGCTGCGTCGGGCGGGGCGTAGGACACCGGTGCTCTCCGCTGGAAGGCCCCCGAGCATACCCCGAGGCTCAGGTCGTGCGCAGGCCGACCAGGGCACTGGCCGCCAGTTCGCGGCACTCGTCAAGCGTGACCGCGGCCAGCGCGTCCCGGACGTCCGCCACGGCCGAGGCCGACATCGAGAGGCTGGTGATACCCAGCCCGACGAGGACGGGCGCGAGCGTCGGCGATGCAGCCGCCTCGCCGCAGACCCCGACCGGTTTGCCGGCCTCGAGCCCGGCTTGGGCGGTCATGCGGATGAGGTCGAGCAGCGCGGGTTGCCACGGGTCGAGCAGGTCGGCCAGCTCGCCGGCCATCCGGTCCGCCGCCAGCGCGTATTGCGCGAGATCGTTCGTCCCGATGCTCAGGAAGTCGGCGTGCCTGAGGAGGTCGGCGGCACGCAGGGCTGCCGCCGGGATCTCGATCATCGCTCCGGCGACCGGCAGGCCGTGCTCATGGGCAAGGTCGGTGAACCACTTCGTCTCGGCCTCGGTGGCCACCATCGGCGCCATCACCCACACGACGGCGCCGGTCGCCTGCTGGGCGAGGGCCAGGGCGGCGAGCTGATCGGCCAACACCTTGGGGGAGCGCCGTGCGGTCCGGAGACCGCGGACGCCGAGCGCCGGGTTGGGCTCGCCCTCCTGGTTGAGAAAGGGCAGTGGCTTGTCGGCCCCGGCGTCGAGCGTCCGGACCACGATCTTGCGGCCGGCCATCGCTTCGAGGACGCCGGAGTAGAGGCTGACCTGCTCGTCGACCGACGGCGCATCCTGCCGATCGAGATACAGGAACTCGGTGCGAAAGAGGCCGACACCCTCGGCGTCGACCTTGGCGACCGAGGCCGCACCCGCGGCGTCGCCGATGTTGAGGAGCAGCGCGACCGGATGGCCGTCGGCCGTCCGTCCCGGCCCGCGACTGGCGGCCCGGGCGGCTCGACGCAGCTGCTCCCGCCGGTTCGTATCCGCGGCCTCGTCCGGAGTGATCCCGGCGCGGACCTGGCCCGAACTGCCGTCCACCACGACAAGCTCGTCCTCAAGCAACGAAGTCGCGCCGGCGCAGGCGACGACGGCGGGCAGGCCCAGGCTCCGGGCCAGGATCGCCGTGTGGCTTGTCGGTCCGCCGCGCAGCGTGACGAGCGCGAGGATGCGCTCCGAGGTCAGGGTCACCGTGTCGGCCGGGGCGAGGTCGTCGGCGACCAGGATGTACGGCGTGTCTCGTTCGGGCACGCCGCGCATCGGCTGCCCGAGCAATCGGGCAAGGGCCCGATCGCGAACGTCATCGAGGTCCCCGACGCGCTCTGCCATGTAGCCGCCGAGATCGAGGAGCAGCGCCCGGAAGGCATCGACGGCGCGGTCGACCGCCCACGCGGCCGGCTCACCCTTCGCGATCGCCGACCGGATCGCCTCTTCGAGGGATGGGTCGCGGGCGATCAGCGCCGTCGCTTCGAGCACCTCGGCCGCGCCGGGGATCGTGGTCGCCGCGGCGCGCCGTTCGAGTTCCTCGGCGGTGACCGAGAGAGCCGCCACCGCGGCCACGGCCTCCGCCTCGGCGTCGACCACTTCGGGGCGATCGGCTGGCAACCGGGGCCGCGGCCCCATCAGCGCCACCGGGCCCGCGGCGCGCCCGGTGCTGACGCCGATCCCCTGGAGGATCGCCCGCGACGGCTCGGCTGTCGCCCACCCGGTCGGGTCCACGGTCGTCACCGCGGTCTACGCGGGATCGTCGTGGTCCTCGGCGACCACGCTCGCAACCGCCTCCAGCGCCTCGACGGCACCGTCGCCGTCGGCTTCGAGGACGACGGTGTCGCCGTTCTTCGCCCCGAGCGCCAGGACGCGCAGGATGCTGCGGGCGTCGACCGGCGGACCGTCGCCCTTGCGGATGGTGATCTTCACGGGCTGTTCGGCCGCAGCCTTCACGAACAGGGCCGCCGGTCGCGCGTGGAGACCGATCCGGGAGCCGACGATGACCTCACGCTGCGCCACGACGATGTCCTCCATGGGCCGGCTCGCGCCGGATCCGATCCCGTCATGATCCGATTGTGACCTTGATGCCGTCGGTCTTATCTGGAGCGATGCACTCGATCCTCCGAGATCAGCCTCGCACCGAACCCCCGAGGGACGTAGGCTGACAGCCATGGGCAAGCTCGTCTACTCGATGTCGGTGTCACTCGACGGCTTCGTCGAGACGCCCAGCCGGTCGCTCGACTGGGTCCAGATCGATGAGGAGCTGCACTCGTTCTTCAACGACGAGGCGCGCGAGATGAGTGCCTTCTTGTACGGGCAGCGGCTGTACGAGTTGATGGTCGGATACTGGCCCACGGCCGAGACCGATCCGTCGGCGACGCCGGCCATGCGCGAGTTCGCCCGGATCTGGAAGGACAAGCCGAAGGTCGTGTTCTCCCGGACGCTCGACGCGGTCGAGTGGAACAGCCGGCTGGTCCGGGACGACGCCGCGCAGGACGTTGCCCGGCTCAAGGCGGTGCCGGGATTCGACATGGACGTCGGCGGTCCCACCACCGCCTCGACGTTGATGCCGCTCGGGCTCATCGACGAATATCGCCTCTTCGTCCATCCGGTGATCCTGGGCGCCGGCACGCCGTTCTTCCCGCCGCTGGATGAGCGGATCGAGCTCAAGCTCGTGGCGACGCGGACGTTCGGCGCCGGCGTGGTCTACCTCCGCTACGAGCCCGTCGCCCCTTGCCTTCGGTAATCTGACCGCGAACAGGAGAGCAACGTGGACTTCAAGCTCGAGCTCGTGGTGGTTCCCGTCTCCGATGTCGACCGTGCCAAGGAGTTCTACGTCGAGAAGCTGGGGTTCGTCGTGGACGTCGACCACCGGGCCAGCGATGCCTTCCGCGTCGTCCAGCTGACCCCGCCCGGCTCGACATGCTCGATCACCATCGGAACGGGAGTCTCGCAGGTGGTGCCGGGTACCTACCAGGGCCTGCACTTGGTCGTGACCGACATCGAGGCGGCGCGCGCCTGGCTGATCGAGCGCGGCGCAGAACCCAGTGAGCCCTTCCACTTCGGACCCGAGGGGCAGGTCCCGGGTGTGCATCCGGGACGGGGGGACTACGAGACGTTCCTCGCGCTCAGCGATCCCGATGGCAATGGCTGGCTCGTCCAGGAGGTCGGGCACAGCGCCCCATGACTGCCGCCCGCCGCGCTGAGCGCCGATGACGACACGCCACCAGATCGGCGACGCCCCGCGCCGGGTCCCGCGCTCGCATCGCCGGGCGCTCGTCCTTCGCCACACCCTGCTCGGGCCGGTCGAGGGCGTGGCCGAGGTCCGCCTCCACCTGGCGGACGAGACGGCCCCAGTCTGGCGGGCCACGGAAGCCGCCCTGGGCCTCGACGGTGCCCCCATCCCGTTCTGGGCGTTCGCGTGGGCAGGCGGGCTGGCGATCGCGCGCTTCCTGCAGGAGCACCCGGACGAGGTGATCGGAAAGCACGTGATCGATTTCGCGACGGGATCCGGCCTGTGCGCGATCGTGGCGATGCGCCAGGGCGCCGCGAGGTCGACCGGCATCGACATCGACCCGTTCGCCGAAGTGGCGGTGGCACTCAACGCCCGGGCCAACGGTGTGCGGGTGGGATTTATCGGTCGCGACGTCCTCGACGAGGACCCGCCCGAAGCGGATGTGCTGCTCGCCGGGGACACCTGGTACGAGGGCCCGCTGGCCGAGCGCGTCCTGCCCTGGCTCCGTCGAGCGGCGACCAACGGCACGCGCGTCCTCGTCGGCGACCCGGGCCGGCGGTACCTGCCGGCGGACGGCCTGGTCCCTCTGGCCGCCTACGACGTCCGCACGACCACGCTGCTGGAGGATCGCGCGGTCCTTCGGGCGCGGGTGTTCACGATCGTTCGCGTTTGAGCTTGCGCCAGCCGCCGGCCCGATTGTTGGCCATGATCCGTCGGAACGCCCAACGCGTCTACGGCCTCGGGACTTCCCGGTAGGGGTTCGCCACCGCCGTGATGTCCTGGTCGCCATAGTGGCTTGCCGCGGCGGCGACGAGATTGCGGGCCTCGGCCGTGAGCGGCGACTCGGCCTCGATCCGGCCGAAGAGTCCGACGGCCAGGTCGAGGTCCTTGCGCAGGTCGCGCAGCGCAAACAGCGTTGGCTCGTGGCGGTTCTCGACGATGCCGTCGCGGCGGGCTGCGAGCAGAGGCGCCATGCGCTCAAGGACCCAGAAGACGTCATCGGGCTGGAGTCCGGCTCGTTCCCCGGCGACCTGCAGCTCGGCGGCAGCCAGGACAACGTCCGCCAGCATGCTGTTGGCGACGAGCTTGAGGCCCCGCCGCTGCCCAGGGGACCCACCCGCCGCACGGTCCCAAGCGCGCTGAGGACGGGACCGGCGAGGCCGACGTCCAGGTCGTCCCCACCGACGAGGATCGCGGTCTGGCCCGCTCGCATCACCGGGCGGTCAGACACTCCCGAAGGAGCTTGAGGCCCGCCTGTTGGCGGGCCTCACACCAAGGGAGAGCGGGGATCAGGCTGGCGCAAATGCCTGGAAGACCGGCGGGAAGGTGAGCAAGAAGCCCAGGCCGATAAGCACGAGGCTCGCTACGAAGGCCCGACCGAAGTTGACCTCCTTGCCGCGCCACAGGAAGTGCAGCACCACCCAGGAGATGACAAAGGCGATGACCGCCAAACTCACTTTCCCGGACAGTGGCCCAACGCCCTTGCCGATCCCGAAGGTCGCGTCGAACTTCAGGAAGTTGCTGACTTCTGCGCTTGCCTCGTTGAGAGTCACGAACAGGCCCAAAACGAGCGAGGCGATACCGGAGGCAACGAAGACGGCGGCAACGGGGCCGCTTGGCTTGGTGTCAGTTTGAGTGGACATCTCTGTATCTCCTGCCTAAGCGACCGGGGCGGCCTTGGTGATAAAGGCGCCGAACAGGCCTGCGACGCCAGCGGCGGCGAAGGCGAGGACGAAGAACATGATGATCGCGCGGCGGACATCACCGCGGCTGACCAACTGCGCGCCGTAGTACACGACAGCGAACGCGACGGCCGTGGCGAGGAATGGCGAAATCCACGCGACGTGCTCCTTCCACTCCATGCCGAAGTGGTGCCAGCCGGCGGTCTTCTCCTGCGCCAGGAGGAGATAGCGCGGGAAGTCGACGAGTGCCGCCGGGTCCTTCACGTCGGTGCCTGTCGGCGGTGTGGCTCGATACCACGGATAGGCGATGAACGTGCCGCTCAGGGCCGTCAGCCAAGCGACCACCGCCATGACCCATGTCCCGATCAAGAGGCGCGGCATCCGCTCCTGGACTCCCTCGGCGGTCAGGAGACGCTCGCGCAGGCTATAGAGGCCGGCGAGTCCGCCGCCGAAGGCGAGGAGGAACAGCGTGCCCAGCACGAGTCCGTGCAGTACGGTGAACAACTCTCGTTCGGTGAGTTCCATCTGCTCCCATCCCTATTGGCGCTGGGTTGCCAGCGACCTGGCCGAAGCATGTTCAAGACGGTGATGACCCGTCCCGGTCCGTTGGTCACGTTATGCGGGCCAAGTGGCAGGGTCGTCCGGAGACTCGGGCATGGTTATCGCGATCCACGGTGGGCTTCGCCGGCGCCCACCGTGAGGATGGAGATCCACAATCAGGCCACGAATCCGGGCTGTTACGCCAAGCCTCGCGCGTCGAGGATGCGCCCCCAGCGGAAGACCCGGACCGTGATCAGGACGCCGAATGCCGCCAGGACCAGGATCGCCGCCGCGGCGATCGAGGCGTCGAGGTCGCCGGCCTGGAACTCGGAGTAGACGACGAGAGGTAGCGTCTGGGTCCGGCCCCCGACGTTGCCGGCGAACATGATCGTCGCACCGAACTCGCCCAGCGATCGGGCCCAGGTCATGACGAGGCCAGCCGCCAGCGCGGCGCCGACGAGCGGGACCGTGATCAGTCGGAACAACTGGCGCTCCGAGGCCCCATCGACGCGCGCGGCATCTTCCAGGTCGCGATCCACGCCCGCGAGTCCGGTTCGCGCCGAGCGGATGAAGAATGGCGCCGAAACGAACGTCTGGGCCAAGATGACCGCCACGGTGGTGAACGGGATGCTCAGGCCGAGCGTGTCCCCGACGAGCCCGCGACGACCGAACACGAGCAGGAGGCCGAGACCGGCAACGGCCGGCGGCAGTACGATCGGGAGATCGACGATCGCCTCCAGCAGGCCCGATCCCCGGAACGTGCGCCGCGCCAACACGTAGGCCAGCGGCAGCCCGAGGGCGACCGTGATGACCAGGCTGATCGCGGTCGTCAGCAGGCTCAGGAACAGGGCGTCGAGGACGACCCGGGTGGTGAGGGCGTGGACGAGCGAGCCTTCGAAGACCGAGCGGATGAAGAGGACGGCGACCGGGAGTCCGAGGAACAACGCGAACAGGCCGGCGACGAGACGGAGTGATCGCTCTCCCCAGCGCGACCCGCGCGTGGGGCGAGCCGCGCCCGATCGGCCGTTCCGTCGGGCGACGATGGCGCGCCGGGTCGCGGCGCCGTCTCTCACGACGGCGGAAGGAACCCGAAGGACGAGAGGATGGCCTGGCCGTCGGGTCCCGCGAACCAGCTCAGGAAGGCCGTAGCGGCGTCCTGGTGCTTCGAAGCCATGACGACGACGCCGGCGTACGTCGCCGGGACGTTGGCCGAGTCAGGGACATCGATCGGCTTGACCTTCGTCGACGCCTTGGCGTCGGTGACATAGACGATGCCCGCATCGCCTTCGCCGAGTTCGATCTTCGCCACGATCGCCTTCACGTTGTCCTCCTTGGAGGCGATATTGGCGGCGTACCTGGCAGCGAAATCGGGCGGGTAGTCGGGTTCCTTGGCGAGGTTCGCGACGAGCTGCATCGCGTACTTCGTGATCGGGACCGCATCGCCCGCCGCGATGATCTTGACGCCCGCCTTCGCCAGGTCGGCCGGCTTCGCGATGCCGGCGGGACGGGCCGTCGGGACGATGACGGCTAGCTTGTTACCGGCAAAGGTGACCGCTGATCCGGTGGCGAACCTGCCATCGACCAGCTTCTTCGGGTTCGTGGTGTCGGCCGAGAGGAAGACATCGGCCGGAGCGCCCTGCTCGATCTGGGTCTCGAGGGCGGAGGAGGAGTCCAGGGAGAGGGTCAGCTTCGTGCCCGAGTTGGCGGTCTCGTAGACCGTCTTGGCCTTCTCGAGGGCGCCTTTGAGCGAGGCGGCGGCGAAGACCGTCAGGTCGACCGCCTCGGCGCTCGCGGGCCGCGCGGACGAGGCGGTGGTCCCGATCGGGGCGACCGACGCGGGTGCCGAGGATGTTCCCGCGCCGGTCGAGCAGGTGGCGACCAAGAGAACGACGACGGCGAGGAGGGCGCCCCGAGACTTCACGACCGGGACTCTTTGGCTGACGGGATCTCGACGATGACGTTGGTGGCCTTAACGATGCAGATGGCCTCGTCGCCTACCTTGAGGTCCAGTTCGTCGACGGCCTCCGCCGTCATCAGGCTGACCAGGCGGTGGGGTCCGGCGATGACCTCCACGATCGCTGCGATCCGATCGCTTTCGATCCTCGTGACGATGCCGAGGAAACGGTTGCGGGCCGACTGGGCGACGATCGGCCGGTCGGTCGAAGCCTGCCGGCGCTCGTCGAGGAGACGCGAGACCTCATCGATCTCGATGAGCCGCTGGCCGCCCTCGGAGCGGGTCATCCGCAGCCGGCCCTCCGTTTCCCAGCGGCGGAGGGTCTCGACCGAGACCTGGAGCATCTCGGCGGCCTGGCCAACCCGCAGGCGGGTGGCCGGCAGTTCGCGGGTTTCTGCCATACCGCGGAGTATCAGTCACCAGCGAGCAACGTGTCTAGGAGTTTCGGCGCTTGCGCCCAGAGACACGTGTTTCGGTTCGCGAACCGGCGACGTCGGTGGGATAATCGCGTCGACCCCTGGAGATCACTCAGCCATGAGGAGGTATGACATGGCGCAAGCCACGGCAACGATCATCGACAAGCCGGCCTGGGTCGACCTGTCCAGCTCCGATGCGCAGGCGTCGGGCGACTTCTATTCCAAGCTCTTCGGCTGGCGAGTGGAGGTCAATCCCGACCCCCTGTACGGCGGTTACGCCCTAGCGAAGCTGGGCGACAAGGACGCCGCCGGGATCGGGCCTGCGCAGAACCCGGATACGCCGACGGCATGGAGTGTCTACATCGGCACCGACGACATCGAGGCGCTTGCGAAGCGCGCGCAGGCAGCCAGCGGGATCGTCGTCGCGCCGCCGTTCGACGTGGGCGACCAGGGCAGGATGGCGGTCTTCCAGGATCCGTCTGGCGCCTTCATCTCGGCCTGGCAGGGGTCGAGGATGGGCGGCTTTCAGACCGACGCCCCGAATTCCTTCAATTGGGCTGAGCTCAATGCTCGCGGCATCGAGAAGGCCATCCCGTTCTACACGTCCGTCTTCGGCTGGACGACGAGGAGGAGCGAGATGGGCGAGGGGCAACCCCCGTACACCGAGTTCCTGCTGGACGGGCAGAGCGTCGCCGGCGCATGGGAGATGAACCCAATGGTCCCGGCCGAGGTGCCTGGCTACTGGCAGGTCTACTTCGCGGTCGAAGACGTCGATGGGACGTTCCGGAAGGCAATCGATGCAGGCGCCCGCGAGATGTTGCCGCCTCAGGACTTCCCGGGCGGACGATTCGCGATCGTGAACGACCCACAGGGCGCGAGTCTCGGCCTGCTCAAGACCCCGCAGCGCTAGTCGAGCGGCGACCGTTCCCGTCAGGATTCCAGCTTGCAGGCGCCTAGGCATCCGAATCCCGATCGAGGGAGCGGACGTTTTCATCGTGGGGAGCCTTGGCGCGTGATTCGTCGTGCATCGTCGACGGGTCAGGTGCGCACCTCGAGGGTTACACGGGCTCCAGTGGGTGTGTTCTCGGCAACCGCGGACCCGCCATGCGCTTCCGCAACTGCTCGAACGATCGAAAGTCCGAGGCCAGCGCCGGTCGACCCCGCGGTCTCGGCATCGCCACGGGTGAACGGCTGGAACACTCGGCTCAGGAGGTCCGGCCGGAAGCCCGGCCCGCTGTCATCGACGACGAACGAGGCTCGTCCATTTAGGCGCTTGGCGGTCAAGCGGACCACGCCGCCGCGCGGCGCGGCGCGGATCGCGTTCTCGAGGATGTTCCTGAGCGCCTGTTCCATCCGGTCGGGGTCGACCTCGACGGTCTCGTCTGACGCGTCGATATCGATCGTAACGCCCGCGGCGGCGGCCTGATTCACAACCGATTGGATGCTCCGCTTGCCCAGCTCGGCGAGCGAGGTCTGCGCCCGCTGGACTGGGATCCGTCCGCCCCGGGTCCGGGCAAGCAAGAGAAGGTCGTCGGCAAGTCGCTGGAGTCGGTGGACATCCTCCTGGACGCTCCGCAACGAGGCCTCGAGCGCGTTCGCGTCGCGGCGGCGAGTCAGCGTCAGGTCGACCTCTGCCCGCAGGGTCGCTAGCGGCGTTCGGAGCTCGTGGCTGGCGTCATCGACGAAGCGCCGCTCCCGTTCCATGGCCTCCTGGAGCCGGTCGAGCATCGAGTTCAGGGTCGTCGCGAGTCGCTCGATCTCGTCGCCCGTCTGCGGCACCGGCAGGCGCCGGCCGGGCTCCGATGCCGAGACGGCAGCCGCCTCCCTCCGCATCTGCTCGACTGGCCGGAGTGCGGCCCCGGCCAGCAGCCAACCCGCCCCCGCCGTGATCAGGAGAGCGAGCGGACCGATCGTGCCCAAGACGAGGAGGAAGCGCTGTGTCGCCTCGATCACGTCGCCGAGGGTTGCCCCGACGACCACGACCCGGCGAGGCGAGCCATCGGTCGCAACCGCCAGCAGCCGTACGGGATCTTCCTGCGGGTCGAGCTGACGGGTGACGAACGTCGGCTCGGCGATGGAGCCCAGCTCCGTGGTCGACAGGAGCGGGGTATCGGCGACGCCGGAGCTTGCGTCGACGATCTGCCCCGACCCATCGAGGATCTGGGCGAAGGCTTCGTCCGGATCGATGAGTGTGCCGGTGGTGCCGACACCATCATGGGCCTGGGACACCCGAGCCGCGTCGGCAAGGACCTGTGCTCGGGAGCGCAGGCCGGCGTCGACGGCGGCAACGAGGTCGGCGTTGATGCGCAGGTACGCAAACGCCCCGAGGCCGAGCAAGACGACGGCCATGCCAATGCCGAAGACGAGTGTCAGCCGCAGCCTAAGCGGGATGCGCATCGCCGGGCTCGCTCCGTAGCCGGTAGCCGATGCCACGGACCGTTTCGATCGTGTCCCTCCGGAAGGGTCGATCGATCTTGTCGCGCAGGTAGCCGATATAGACGTCGACGAT
>JBDTQW010000036.1:0-24069 GCA_039931975.1 Chloroflexota bacterium
GAGGTCGTCCTTCGACGGGAAGTGGCGATAGAAGGTCGCCTTGGCGACGCCGGCCGCCTTGATGATCGCGTCGACCCCGGTCGCCTGGATCCCCCGCTCGTAGAAGAGCTCGGAGGCTGCCGCCAGGAGCCGCTCGCGGGCTGTCACCCGGGTCCTGCCGCCGCTCGTTCGGGGCACACCGCCGACCAGCGCGACGGGATGGACCCTGACGACGTCGGCGATCGTGTGGGCGCTGTGGCGGTTGAGGTCATACGTACAGACCAGGACATCGGGTCGCTTACCGAGGACGAAATCGACGCGTGCCTCGTAGTCCAGGAGATCACGGACCGTGTTCTCGTCCGTTGCCCAGTCGGTGGTCGCGATGAACCGCGTCAGCGGATAGCCGAGTCTCGAGCCTTCGCCAAGGAGCTCCCGCAGGTACTCGAGCTGGGCTGAGCCGTCGAATCTCCCGTCCCGTTGATAGGAGTCTGTCCAGGTTCGGACAACCAATTGCCCTGACGCCGAGGCCCCTGCCACGTCGATGCCCGCTGCCTCGAGGTGCTGCATGTGCGAGTCGCGCAGCCCGGGATCGATGACGTGGAACGCCCGGTCCCCCTCCGCGAACCCATCGACGATGAACGGCATCAGGGCCTCGTACACGTCGTCGGGGCCATCGACGAGAGCGCAGACATGACGATGGCGTCGGATCTCCTCGCCCGCCAGCTTGATCGTGCGCGTCGATGTGCGCATGGCCGAATGGGGTCCTCGAATCCGCCGCAACAGCTGACGACGGTCCGCACCACAATACCGCGCGCCGCCGTATGCCCACGACCGTTTCCTTTCCCAGGTTTCGCGAGACCGTTCCGTCTCATGGTAGACCGGTCGGTCTCAACTGGTACAATCGCGGCGCTGGGTGCCCCCTCGGAGATGGTTTGTTGGGAGCGATGACCGCGCGTACGATTCAGTTCCTCACGAGCGCCCGGGGATCGCCGAACACGTTCGGCGAGACGGCCGAATGGCCCTTACGAAGGGTGGCCGCGGAACAAGTTCCTCGTCATCGCCCCGTTAAGGATGTGACATTCAGCCTGACGGTGGGTTGGTTCCCGGGATAATGGGAGTTGACCAGGACTCTGGACTGAGTCAAATCAGACGCGTCATTCGCGGTCGGAATCGGTTCGGTCAAGTTGAGGGTGTGTCGATGCCGCAACGTTCGGATGAGTGACTGTCCTGCTCCATGGATCACTCCGCCGAGCGACCTCGAGCCATGATCCGGGTCGCCATCGTCGAGGATCATCCGGCGATCGCCGAGGGTCTGGCCGCGCTCATCGCCGGCTCGGCCGACGTGACGGTGGTCGGGATCGCCCGCGAGCCACAGTCGGCCAGCGAGCTCATCGTGCGCGAGTCACCGGACGTGGTCCTGTGCGACATCCGCCTGGCCGAGGGCGGCGACGGCTTCGATCTCGTGCGGCGCCACCGGGTCGGACCGTCGTTCATCATCCTGAGCGCCTATTGGTATCCCAGCTACCACGTCCGGGCGGTTGAGCTGGGTGCCCGAGGCTACCTGTCCAAGATGGCCACCGTCGACCAGATCCTGAGCGCGGTGCGCACCGTGGCCGGCGGTGGCAGTGCCTATCCGGCGGCCGCCCGACAGGCAGCCAGCGATGCCCTCCGGGTGCCCACGCCCAGGGAGCTCGAGATCATCGCCCTGGTCGCAGAAGGCCTGGCCAATGCCGAGATCGCGGAGCGCCTGTCGCTCAAGGTCAAGACCGTCGAGAGCCAGCTGCGCCGGCTGTTCGACCGCTATGACGTGGTGAGCCGCACCGCGCTGGTCCGGCTGGCAGCACGCCAGGGCTGGAGTGAGGACGACCGCTAGGATGCGGGATAGTGGCTTTGGGGCTGTTCGCGACCAGGAACCTGCGCTACGCTGCCTCGGTTCGCTCAAGAGCGTGAACCCTGCAGGGGGTGGAGGAGGCCTTTATGCGCACCCTGGTATCGCGTGGACTCGCGCTCGTCGCGGTCCTGGCGCTGGTCGCGTCGTGCAGCAGCCCAGCGGGTGGATCCAGCGCGCCGACGACGGCGCCGACGGCAGGCGGCGCGAGCGCCCCGGCCAGCCCGGCGGGTAGCGGCGGGGCCGGCGGCACGATCAAGATCGGGGGCGGCTTCGCCCTCACCGGCGACGAGTCGGCGCTCGACCTGCCGGCCGCGAACGGGGCCAAGCTGGCCGTCAAGGAGATCAATGCCGCGGGTGGCGTGCTCGGCAGCCAGATTGAGCTGATCGTCCACGACAGCCAGTACAAGATGGACGTCACCGCCCAGACCGCCAAGCAGTTCGTCGAGCAGGACAAGGTCCCGGTGTTCATCGGGTACACGGACAGCGACTCCGTCATCGCGGCGGGCCCGATCATGCAGGCGGCCAAGATCCCGTTCATCACGGTCGGCGCAACCTCGCCCAAGCTCCCCACCCAGATCGGCGACATGCTCTTCCTGGCGTGCTTCGGCGACAACGTCCAGGCCGCGGTCGGCGCGGAGTTCGCCACGACGAAGTTCGGCAAGAACGCCTACTTGCTGGTGGACCAGGGCGTCGAATACACCAAGCTCCTCGGCGGGTACTTCAAGGCACGCTTCCTCGAGCTCGGCGGGACGCTGGCCCTCGAGGATTCGTACGACGACAAGGCCACCGACTTCTCGGCCCAGATCACCAAGATCAAAGCGCTCAACCCGAAGCCGGACTTCTACTACGTCGCCGGGATGCCCTACAACATCGGGCCGATCGTCAAGCAGTTCCGCGACGCGGGCATCACCGGACCGATCGTCGGTGGCGATGGCTACGACACGCCCGATCTCGTCAAGGTCGCCGGCGCGAGCACCAGCAATGTCTTTTTCACCACGCACGCCCTGATCGACGCCAGCATCGGGACGGACGCGATCAAGAAGTTCATCGCCGCCTACAAGGCGGAGTTCAACAACGACCCTGAGAATGCCTTCGCGGCCCTCGGGTACGACACGGTCTACCTGATTGCCGACGCGATCAAGCGCGCGGGCGGCACCGATTCGGCAGCTGTCAAGACGGCGATCGAGGCGACCAAGGACTTCCCGGGGATCACCGGCAAGATCACCTTCGCGCCGGGCAGCCACGTTCCGCAAAAGGGAGTGACAGTCATCGACATCGAAGGTGGCAAGTTCACCCTCGCTGGCGAGGTGGTCCCCGAGAAGGTGCCCGCTCCGTAACGCGACCGCGACGAGCACCGACCGCCGGTCCCCGGCTTCCCGCCCAGGACCGGCGGTTCGCCGTCGACTCGAGAGCATCGAGGAACGCCGATGACACCCGATCAGATCGTCGCCCAGGCCGAGGAGCAAGGGATCCAGCTCGTCCGCTTCCTCTATTGCGACAACGGCGGAGTCATCCGCGGCAAGAGCACCCATGTCGCCCACCTCGCTCGGCGCATCCAGACCGGGATCGGTCTCGTCAAGGGCATGCAATCGTTCACCAGCCTCGACACCCTGGCCCCCGATGCCACGTACGGTCCGGTCGGGGAGATCAGGCTCGTGCCCGACCCGGATACGTTCGTCGTGCTTCCGTATGCGCCGCGCAGCGCCCAGATGGTCGTCAACATGATCGAGCTGGACCACTCGCCCTGGGCCCTCGATCCCCGCTCGTTCCTGCAGCGGATGATCGCCCGGGCGAGCGATGCGGGGCTGGCGTTCGATGCCGCCTTCGAGAATGAGTTCTACCTGGCCGTGCGGACCGAGGATGGCTTCCGGCCCGTCGACCGGAGCCTCTGCTTCGGTGCGATCGGGATGGAATCGACCGAGGAAGTGATCCAGGACATCATCGCGGCCCTTACCGACCAGGGGCTCATCGTCGAGCTGTCCCACCCCGAGCTTGGCTGGGGTCAGCAGGAGCTGTCCATCCGCCACGTTCCGGCCCTGAGGGCCGCCGACAACCAGATCACGTACCGGCAGACGGTCCGCGCCGTCGCGGGTCATCACGGGCTCATCGCGTCGCTCGCCCCGAAGCCGTTCGCCGACCAGGCGGGCAGCGGCGCCCATCTCCACTGGAGCATCTGGGACAAGGCCCACCGGACGAACCGCCTGGCGGACCCCGAGGGCAACGACGGCCTGAGTCCGCTCGCGCGCAACGCCATCGCCGGTGTGCTGACCCACCTGCCGGGCCTGCTCGGACTCACGACCCCGAGCGTGAACTCATTCAGGCGCCTCCAACCGCACTACTGGAGCTCCGCCTACACGGCCTGGGGCATCGAGAACCGCGAGGCCGCGGTGCGGGTCCCGAGCCGCTACTGGGATGATGAGGCGGGCTCGACGAACCTGGAGCTCAAGGCCAGCGACGCCAGCGCCAACCCCTACATCTCACTCGGGGGCGTCATCGCCGCGGCCCTCGACGGCATCGAGCGCGGACTCGATCCAGGCGAGCCGGTCAACGAGGACCCCGGCAACCTGACCGAAGCCGAGCGCAAGGCCCGCGGGATCCGGCGCTTTCCGGAGACCGCGAGAGAGGCTCTCGACGAGCTCGAGCGCGACCAGATCCTGATGGCTGCGCTCGGGGCGCCCCTGGGCACCGAGTACCTCAAGGTCCGGCGCGCCGAGGCAGCCGCGTTCGCCGAGCAGGATGCGGCCTACGAGCTCGACCAGCACTTCTTCAAGTACTGAGACCGGTCGGCCCCCTGTGCCCCTCGATCTCGCGTCGATCCCGATCGTCGACAACCACTGCCACTCGCTCCTGCGCGAACAGCCGGCCGACGATGATGCGTTCCGGATCCACATCACCGAGTCGTACTACCCGGAGATCGCCAGGGACGACGTCCCGTACTCGCTGTTCTACCAATGGACCATCCGCGAGCTGGCCGGGCTGCTCGAGTGCGAGCCGACTGCCGACGCCGTCCATACCGCGCGACGCGCACGCGGACTCGAGTGGCTGACCCGGGAGATCGTCGAGCGGGGCAACTTCAAGACCTGGCTCATCGACACCGGCTACGGGGCCGACACGACCTTCAGCCTCGACGAGCTCCGGGGCCTGGCACCGTGCCGCATCGAGGAGATCATCCGCCTGGAGCCGATGATCGAGCGGCTGATCGTCGAATCCGACGACTTCGATGGCTTCCTCGACGCCTATCGCGCTGCGCTCGCCGACCTCCGTGCTCGCGGGATCGTCGGCCTTAAATCCGTCGTGGCCTATCGGTCCGGTCTCCAGCTCGAGGCCATCGATCGGGCGACCGCGGCCGTCGCATTCGCGGAGGTTCATGACGCCGCGCGGCGTGACGGTCAGCTTCGGATCGAGTCGAAGCCCCTGCTCGATCACCTGGTCGTCATCGCCGTCGAGGAGGCCGCCCGTCAGGGCGTCCCGATCCAGTTCCACACCGGCCTCGGCGACCCGGATCTGGATCTCACCAGGGTCGATCCGGCCGCGCTCCGGCTGATCTTCTCGGACCGGTTCCGGGCGGCGCCGATCGTGCTCCTCCATACCGGCTACCCGTATGTGCGGTCCCTGGCCTATCTCGCCGCGATGTATCCCAACGTCTACGCGGACATGGGCGAGGCGATCCTGTTCGCGGCTGGCGAGGCGACCGAGATCACCCGCGAGCTGCTCGGGCTGGCCCCGGCCAGCAAGATCCTGTTCAGCACGGACGCCTCGCTCGTTCCCGAGCTTTACTGGGTCGGCGCCCAGCTCGGTCGGCGTGCCCTCGGCCGCGTCCTTGACGAGCACATCGCCGACGGCGCCATCGACGAGCGGACCGCGCTCGACTGGGCCGAGCGGATCCTGTGGCGCAACTCGGAGCGCGTCTACGGGCTCTGATCGCCGCCTGCGCCGGCGTCCGGCGGGCGGTCCTTCCGGCGCCGCCACCAGGACGGGTCGAACAAGCGGTCGAGCGGCACCTCGCGCTGGCCCAGCAGCCCGGTCGGCCGGACGATGATCACCACGATGAAGATGACTGCGAGGACGATCCCGCTGAGCCCATAGAGCAGGCTGGCATCCTCGACCCGGCGCAGGGCCTCGCCCAGCCCCACGATGAAGATCGCGCCCAGGATCGAGCCGCTCACCGAGCCCATGCCACCGATGACCAGCATCGTGATGACTCGGAAGGTCAGATCGAAGTAGAAGACGGTCGGCGAGAACGACGTGATGAAATGGGCGTACAGGGAGCCGGCCACCGCGGAGAAGAAGGCACCGACCACGAAGGCGAGCAGCCGTGGATCCATCACCCTGATGCCCACGGCCTGGGCCGCCACCCGATCCTCGCGCTGGGCGAACATGTCCCGACCGTAGGGCGACCGCTTGATCCGCCAGACGACGTAGACGGCGATCAGGACCCAGACCGCCATCCACCACAGGTTGGTGTAGGGAGTGACGTTCGAGAACGTCCGCGAACCCCGGGTGAAGCCGTCGGCGTTGAAGAGGACGACTCGGACGATGACCAGGAATCCCAGCGTCGCCACCGCGACGAAGTGCCCGGAGAGACGCATCAGGATTCGCCCGACCAGCCAGGCCAGGACACTGACCAACGCGCCGGCGACCAGCGTCGCGATCAGGAAGCCAGCCGGTACCGGCCCGATGACCTGATCGAGATGAACGCCCGCGATCCACGACGGCAGGTCCGGCAGGTAGGCAGCCTTCTCCCGGAGCGGAAGGGTGAGGATCGCCGAGGTATAGGCCCCCAGCGCCATGAAGCCGATCTGACCCAGCGAGAACACCCCGGTGAATCCACTGGTGAGGTTGAGGCTGACCGTCAGGATGATGAACAGCCCGAGGTTGATGACGAGGCCCTGCCAGAACGCCTGGCCGCTTCCGTCGAGGACCGCCAGCGCGACCGAGGACAGGGCGATGACCACGCCCGGGCCCGCCGCGCGACGGCGTGCCGTCACAGGTCACCTTCGTCGTGCTTGCCGAGGATCCCTTCGGGCCGTACGAGCAGGACCAGGATCAGCACGATGAACACGACGGCGTCGCGGTAGCTGGCCAGCACACTGGGCAGGAACTGCCGAAGCAAGGCGAGCACTTCCGGCGAGACCGAGCCTGCCGGCAAGAGGTCGCCGATCCCGGCCAGGGCGGTGACCGTGACCTCGAGGAACCCCAGGACATAGCCACCCAGCACCGCTCCGGCGATGCTGCCGAAGCCGCCGATGACCGCGGCGATGAACGCCTTGAGGACCGGGGTGAAGCCCATGTACGGATTGACCTGGCCGGCCTGGATCGAGTACAGGAACCCGGCAACGGCGGCCAGGGCGGCGCCGATCGCGAAGGCGGTCGCCACGACCCGGTTGACCTTGATCCCCATGAGCTGCGCAGCCTTGAGATCCGCTGCCGCCGCCCGCATCGACAGGCCCAGCGTCGTCCGCGTCACGAACACGCTGAGCAAGGTGAGGAGCACGATCCCGGCGACGAAGCTGACCAAGTTGACCTTGGGCACAGTGATCACGCCGAGGTTGATCACGCCGTTCAGCTGCTCCGGGCTCGGGAACGCGATGAGGGTCGGTTTGCCGGCCAGGCGGGTCGTGAGCAGGGTCCCGTTTTGGAGGATCTGCCCGACCGCGAACGAGGTCAGGAGCATCGCGACGTCGGGTGCGCCGCGGATTGGCCGATAGGCGATCCGTTCCATGAGCAGACCCACCACCACGGTCCCGACGACCATGATCGGCACGGCCGCTTCGAGCGGCAGCCCGGCGCCGAGACAGAAGACGGCGAGATATGCCGCGATCATCATCAGGTCGCCGTGAGCGAAGTTGATGAGCCGCAGGATCCCGAAGACCATTGCGAGGCCGACCGCCATCAACGCGTAGAGGCTGCCCGCACTCAGCGCATTCACGACCTGCTGGACTACGTAGTCGGTCATGCCGAGACTCCACCCACGCCCAGGTAGGACTGCTCGACCTTGGGATCTTTCCGGAGGATGTCGGCCGGTCCCTCGAGCGTGATCCGGCCGGTCTCCAGGACGTACCCACGGTCGGCGATGTCGAGCGCATGGTGGACGTTCTGCTCCACGAGCAGGATCGTCCGGCCCTGGGCCTTGAGCTCGGCGATCGTCGCGAAGATCCGCTCGACCATGAGCGGTGCGAGGCCGAGCGAGGGCTCGTCGAGCAGAAGCAGGCGGGGACGGCTCATCAGCGCCCGCCCGATCGCCAGCATCTGCTGTTCGCCGCCCGACAGGGTCCCGCCGGCCTGGCCCAGTCGTTCCTTGAGCAGCGGGAAGAGCGTGAACACCATTTCGAGATCGGACGCCGCTGCCTCCTTGTCCCGCTGGGCGACCGCCCCGAGCCGGAGGTTCTCGCTGACCGACAGACTGCCAAAGATCCGGCGACCCTCTGGACAATGCGAGATCCCCAGTGCGACGATCCGGTCGGTCGGGGCCTTGCTGATGTCAGCGCCCTCGAAGGCGATCGTGCCATCGGACGGCCGCAGAAGACCGGAGATCGTCCGGAGGACGGTCGACTTGCCGGCCCCGTTCGACCCGATGAGTGCCACCAGCTCGCCCTCGGCAACCTTCAGTGACACGCCCTGGAGGGCCCGGATGGAGCCGTAGCGGACCTGGAGATCGACCAGATCAAGCATGGCGGGCCTGGCCGAGATAGGCAGCGATGACGTCCTTGTTCGTCCGGACCGCGGCAGGATCGCCCTCGGCGATGAGGCGGCCGTAGTTCAGGACCTGGATCCGGTCGCACAGGTTCATCACGAGTGGGATGTCGTGGGCCACGAGCACGATCGTGATTCCCAGCTCGTCGCGCAGTCGGCGGATCAGCCCGAGCAGCGCCTGGGTCTCGATCGGGTTCATGCCGGCGTTCGGTTCGTCGAGCAGGAGGAGCTTCGGCCGGGTGCCGACCGCGCGGGCGATCTCGAGTCGACGCTGGTCGCCGTATGCCAGGTTGCGTGCGGTTCGATCGTGTTGGCCGGCGAGGCCAAAGAGCTCGAGCAGCTCCATCGCCCGATCGTCCAGCTCCCGCTCCCCGCGCAGGAACGAGGGGCTGGACAGAAGGGTGCCGAAGATCGAATGCGCCGACTGCCGCTGGAGCGCGACCTTGACGTTCTCCAGGACGGAGAGCTCGCCGAACAGGCGGATGTTCTGGAACGTGCGGCCGATGCCGATGCGCGAGACCTTGAACGCCGGGGCGCCGGTGATGTCGCGGCCCTCGAAGGCGATCGCGCCGCTGGTGGGCCGAAGGAACCCGGAGAGGAGGTGGAACAAAGTGGTCTTGCCGGCACCGTTGGGGCCGATCACGCCGTGGATCGTCAGCGGGGTCAGGAGCAGCTGGTAGTCGACCAGTGCGTGCAGACCCCGAAACGACTTGGACAGCCCATGCGCCTCAAGCAGCGGGGTCGCCTGGGCTTCCGGATCGGGCGTTCTGGCCTCCACCCTGCGGAGGATACGTCGCCACCGGCGCCGAGTTCGACCATCCGGGCTTTGCCGAGGCGGCTCTCCGGCGGCCGGGTCTCGATCTAGTCGATCGGGACCGGGGTGGGCAACGGTTCACCGCGGACGCCGGCGAGCAGATTGGCGGCCGCCATGTCCGCCATCCGGGCCCTGGTCGCGTGGGTCGCCGATGCGATGTGGGGCAGGACGACGCAGTTTTCCAGGCCCAGCAGCGGATCGTCGGGCGCGATCGGCTCGGGATCGGTCACGTCGAGCCCGGCCCCCGCGATGACACCGTCGCGCAATGCCGCGTACAACGCGGCCTGATCGACGACGGGACCGCGGGCGGTGTTGACCAGCGTGGCGGTGGGCTTCATCAGCTCCAGCGCCCGCCGGCCGATCAGCCCTCGCGTCTCCGGCGTCAAGGCGCAGTGGAGGGACACGATGTCGCTCCGGGCCAGCAGCTCGTCGAGCTCGACGAACCGAGCCTCGTGCGCCGACTCGACCGCCTCGGCGGCCTGCGTCCTCGACGAGTAGAGGACGGTCATCCCGAATCCGACGGCCCGTCGGGCGACTGCCTGGCCGATCCGCCCGAAGCCGACGACGCCGAGCGTCGCGCCATGGACGTCGGAGCCCAGGAACAGATCCGGGCCCCAGGTCCGCCACATCCCAGCGCGGACGTAGCGGTCGCCCTCGGCAAGCCGCCGTCGTGCGCCCAGGATGAGGGCCCAGGCGAGGTCGGCGGTCGTCTCGGTGAGGGCGCCCGGCGTATTGCCGACCGCGATCCCCCGGCGGGCACAGGCGGCCAAGTCTATGTTGTCGTACCCCACAGCCAGGTTGCTGATCACGCGCAGGCTGGGCCCGGCCGCTTCGAGGAGGTCCTCATCGACCCGATCGGTCAGCATGGTCAGCACGCCGTCGCACCCGGCGACCCGGTCGTGAAACTCCGCGCGCGTCGGCGGGCGGTCCTTCGGCCAGACATCCGCATCGCATTGCTCCTAAATGCGCTGCAGACTGGCCTCGGGGATGACCCGCCCGACGAAGACCTTCGGGCGGGGCCCCGGCATGCGACTCAGGCGGTCTGCGCAACCCGCGCGGTGTGGAGCAGGGGCGAGGCGAGGAACAGGTCCGCGCCGGTGACATTGGTCACGATCGCGACTGAACGAACGTTGCACACGCGCATGACGGTCTGGATGTCGGGATCGTGCGGATGCGCGCTGAGCGGATCGACGAAGAAGATGACTGCCCGGATCTGGCCCTCGGCGACCATCGCCGCGATCTGGGCGTCACCGCCCATCGGACCCGACAGAACGGACACGACGTCCAGGCCCACCTTGTCCCGCAGCAGGGCGCCTGTCGTCCCCGTCGCCACCAGGTCGAATTCGGAGAGTCGATCGCGGTTGTAGGTCGCCCAGGCGACGAGGTCGGCCTTCTTGCCGTCGTGGGCGATCACCGCCAGCTTGTCGTTGTTGGTCATGAGTCAGTCGCCTTCATTTGCGTGTCGATGTCTATGTGTCGTTGTCGAGGTTTCTTCGTGGCGCGCGGTAACCGCGCAGGACGTTGTCGACCACGCGGTTGGCGAAGTCCATTGTCAGCTCCCCGCCGAACATCAGCCGGAAGTAGACGGGCCCGACGAGCAGCTCTGTGGCGATGTCGGAATCGGCGTCCGGCCGAAGGTCGCCACGCGCGACGCCACGAGCGATGACGCGGGCGACCTCGCGGCGGCGGGCCTGGACCACGGTCGCGCGGAACGGGTCGCCGAGTGTCGGATTCACCGCGATCTGCGAGAGCAGCGCCCGGATGACCGGGCCGAACGGGGTATCGGTCACCGCTCGCATCGGGTTGACCACGGCCGCGAGGAGTTCTTCCCTCGTGTCGTGGCTATCGGCGATCGCGATGTGCGGCCCGGCGAGCTCGGCCAGGAGCTCTTGGGCGAGGGCCTCCTTTGAGCCCCAGCGCCGGTAGATCGTGGCCTTGCCGACACCTGCCCGGGCAGCGACGTGCTCGAGCCGAAACTCGGCGAAGCCACTTTGGCTGAGCAGCTCTCGGGCCGCGTCCAGGATCTTGCGATGAGCAAGGTCGCTCCGCGGTCGTCCTTTCCGGACGGTGGCGTGGCGGGCGGCGCGAGCCGCCGTGCCTCCTGGCACCGGTGCGCTTGATGAGATCACGCTGGCCATGATACGATACGGACCGTATTCATTGCAACTGGAGCACTTTCCCCATGACCCACAACTACCAGATCGTCGACATGATCGAGCGGGCGAACGATGCACAGCCCGTCTGCCCCTGCGGATGGCACACCACCGTGGTGTGGCGCGATGGCGCCGTCTGGCTCGAGTGCGCATCGATCGGTCAACCGCGCGAGAACCGGCTTCGGCGTGCCCTGTCCGCCGTGACGGCCCAGGTGCACACGCACGAGCGTATCGTCGACGCACCGCCGCCGGCGGCCAATCGCATCGCCGCGGACCTGCCCTAAGGGAGGAGACTCGATGTCTGCCTTGCCGCTCGAAGGGATGCGCGTCGTCGTCCTCCTCGCGGACGGCGTCGAGGACCTCGAGTACTGGGTCACCGTGATGCGCCTCCGTGAAGGCGGAGCGCAGGTCACCGCGGTGGGAACGGCGCTCGACCCTGTGAAGGGCAAGAACGGCCTCGAAGCTCGGGCCGACCGCCTCGCCGCGGACATCAGCGAACCTGACGTCGATGGGCTGGTGATCCCCGGCGGCTGGGCTCCCGACAAGCTGCGTCGGTACCCAGCCGTCACCGATCTCGTTCGGTCGGTTCGGGATGCGGGCAAGCCGATCGGCATCATCTGCCACGGAGGCCTGGTCGCCATCTCGGCGGGCATCATTGAGCGCGATCACCCAGCGACGGGTTCGCTCGGGATCCGCGACGACCTCGTCAATGCCGGAGCCCGCTGGGTCGACGAGCCGGCGTTCCGGGACGGCAACCTGGTCTGGGGCCGGGTCGTCGACGACATCCCGGCGTTCGAGCGAGAGCTCGTCGCGCTCTTCGCGGAGCATCACCGCTCGCCGGCCTGAGCCGGGTCAGCTGGCCGTCAGGGCGGTCACCTCGGCTGCCGTCGGTGGCTCGGCCCCGGCCCGGGTCGTCGTCAGCCCGGCCACGCCGATCGCAAAGGCCGTCGCCTCGATGAGCGACTCGCGCCTGCTTGCGTCCTCGCGCCGCAGGCCCGCTCCGATCCAGGCTGAGAGAAACCCGCCCCCGAACGCGTCGCCCGCGCCGACGGTGTCGACGACCCGCCTCGGCGGGATCGGCAGCTCGTCGACGCCGGCCGCCGACACGATCCGGACCGGGCGCCCGCCGTCCGTCAGCAGGACCGCCCGCGGCCCGCGACGAAGCATCTCGCCAGCCGCGGCGAGCGGCGGAACGCCGGGCTGCAGGTAGGCGAGATCCTCGACGCTCGCCTTGACGATGTCAGTCCGGGCGAGAAGGCGATCGATCCGGGCCAAGTAGGCCGTGCGATCGACGATCGCGGTCGGTCGACAATTCAGGTCGAGCATGACCAGGACACTCGGCCCGGCCGATCCGACGAGGGCCTCGATCGTCGTCGCCATCGGCTCGACGACGATGCCGAGCGTGCCGACATGCATCGCCTCGGTCCCGGGCGGCAAGCCGTCGGCGAGATCGCGCAGGTCGAGGCCGGCGGCCGCGCTGCCATCGAGACGGAAGGCATAGCTGGCGACGCCGTCGCCAGCTAGCGTTGCCAAGGCCATCGGCGTGGGATCCTCGGTCGTGACGACGAGTCCCATCTCGACCCCGTCGGCGACAAGACGCGACCGGAGCAGGACACCCCAGTCGTCGTTCGAGAGCCGGCCGAGGAAGGCGACCCGGCCGCCGAGCCTGGCGATCGTTCGGGCGACGTTGTACGGGCCGCCGCCGGGGACCTCGGCGACCCGGCCGTCCACGGACTCGATCCGATCGATGAGGCCTTCTCCGGCGACGACGATCATGGGCCCATTTTCCGACGCCTCGACCAGGACCGTTCGTCGTCGACGGGCCAGGTGGTCCGACTGGGCGGATCGTTCGCGCCTGGGGAGATCGCACCGCCGTCCTGGGCTACGCTGGTGGCGACCATCGCGCCAGTCCGGCTTCGTGATGCTTGGCCTGAGTCGGCCAGCTGGGCCGGGCGGGTGAGGGAGGTCCTGGAGGTGAGCCGTGGCCGAGTCGCCACCATTCGAAGTCGAACTGCATCTGGCGGGTGGCGTCGTCATCCCGTTCAAGCTTTGGGAAGACCGCCTGCGCGAGCACCGCGACCCGGCGATCGCCGCCATCGCCACCCAGGGCGGAGACCGGGAAGCCGCCCGGGCGGCCGGGGTGGCCATGGTCGAGAAGGCATTGACGAAGAACCTCGACAAGCCCCTGTACGTGGACGACGGCGGCACGTTGTGGATCATTCCTGCGTCGTCGGTCCAGGCGGCGAAGTTCACCGACACCACGATGGAAGGCGAACGGTCCGCATTCGGCTTCTCGGCGGGTCGGCTGACGTCGGGCTAACGCCAGCTGACTGGGCGACTCGTGGGTGACGGCTTCACGGCCAGGGCCCCGGGCCGGCGATCCGGGCCGGATCCGGGCCGACGGCTTTCAGCCGAACGCTTCGGGCCCGCACGGCGCCGCGTGGTCGGATTCCCTGCCCGGCTAGGGCCATGGACCATTCCGATCGACTACCTGTGGCTGTCCGTTGACCACTCTCGATGGTCGCCTCGTTGGTGACGGCACCGGGTCGGGGCGCGATCTGGGGCCGAGGACGCCGGCAGCGAGCCCCTGCCGCGAGCCCCAAGGAGACCAGCGGCGAGCCGCCAGCGGAACACGCCAGCCGAGAATCCAGCCGCGAGCCCCAGCCCGCCAACCCGGGGACCCCAGCACAGTCGAGCGGCGCGTGCGGCGGCATGGCCGAGGCACTGGTCCGAATGCTCCTCTAGTTCGCGGCGACGGATCGGGGGACCTACTGGCCGAGGACAGCTCAAGGCCGGGTCGACCGATCACTACCTAAAGCGAATCCCTCGGATTCCCTAGGGTCTCGCCCGCCCCTAAATGAAGCCACGACCGGATAGTCGCAACCCAGGTCGTGCCGCGACGATGACCCACGTTCGGGCAAATGCCCTCAGCAATCGTCATGCCCGTTGGTGGGAGGGAAATCGACCATGGATAATCTGCTTCCTGGGAGGACTCGGCGCCTCGGCCCGTTGGCCGCGCTGGGACTCGTTCTCGCGGCCTGCACCGGTGGAACCGGGTCGGTAGGCGGCGCCGTCGCGACGCCAGCGCCGACGACCGCGCCGACGAAAGCGCCCACGGCCGCACCGTCGACCGCGCCAAGCGCCCGCATGGAAGTGGAGGTCGTTTCGGCCGCCGCGCCCAAGCTCGACGCACTGACCGCGGCGCTGAAGAGCGGCAACCTGGCCGCATCGCACGACGCGCTCGAGGCCTATGACCAGGTCTGGAACGGGGTCGAGGTTTACGTCAACGTCCGCTCCAAGGCTGCGTACGACGAACTCGAGGGCCACCTCCAGCACGCGATCGAAGAGGGCCTCGCCGCAGCGGCGCCGGACTTCGCCGGCCTGGCCGTCCTATCCGAGCAGCTCGAAAAGGAATACGACAAGACCATCGCGATGGTCACGGCTGGCCCTGCCCTGAGCCCACTCTTCGACGACGTGACCCGACTGCGGATGATCCGCAGCGACCTCCGGATCGTGAACGCGGCCCTCGGCGCCAACAATGTGGCCAAGGCCAAGGCGCATTGGACCACCTTCAAGTCGGGCCTCGGCACGGCAACTGACCTGATCAAGGTCCGCTCCGCTGGTACGGTCACTGAACTCGCACAGGCCGTGGCTGCCGCAGACGCTGCCTTCTCGGGCGGCGCGACGGCCGAGGCTCTGACCCCGCTCGCGGCCGCCGTCACCTCACGCTACAACTTCGGCGTCGGGCTCTGGAACGCCGCTGCGCGTAACGCCGACGCGAAGAAGACGACCTATAGCAAGGACGATCTGGCGAATCTCACGGCCCTCAACGATGTCGCCATCCAGCTCAAGCGCAGCCTGGCCGTATGGCAGGCCGGCGACTTCGCAGGCGCCACCAAGGCCGCTGCGGCCGCCGGGACCGCATTCGCCACCGTGCAGCCGAATCTCGCCGCCCGAAACGGCGCCGACGTCGCGCTGAAAACGGCCATCGCTGCCTACGCGGACCTGGCCAAGGCGGCCGGCGATGCGGCCAAGGTGTCGGGCGCCAACCGGACGGCGCTCGAGCAGATCGCCGTCGCCCACCAGGTCTTCGTCGGTCAGTTCTGGAGCGACAAGGCGCTTCAGGACATCCTCAGCGCATTCCCAACCTCGTAATGGTCGGCACCCGCGTTCGCGGGCAGGCCGGTCGCGCTCCCCGCAAGGGGGCGCGATCGGCTCCGACCTGCCTCGTCCTGGCCATCGCCCTCACCCTCTCAGCCTGCACCGGCGCGGGTGCGGCTGGACCCGGCGGCGGAGCCGTTGCGGCTTCGAACGCACCCACGGCAGCCGCAGCCACGGCAGCCCCACCCGCAGGATGCGGGACCAGCAAGGTCTCGGCCAACATCGCCACGATGGAAGAGCTGGCAGCGGCCTTCAAGGGAGCCGGCATCTCGAACTCCTCGCGCTGGGCGCAGGAGGTCGAAGAGTATCGACCGTATCCGGAGGATCCGACCTGGGCAAAGCTCCACAAGGAGCTCGGCAAATACAACATCGATCCGGTCCTGTTCGACGCCATCCTCTCCTGCCTGACCATCTGATACCCGACCTTCCGGAGGCGATCAAGGTGAGCCGACAACTCGTCATGAACGGCGACCGACCCGACCAGGGAGTGGTCAAGTCATGAGGATCATCTTTCCGACGCGGGCGGTCCCGATCCCGCTCGGTGCCATCTCGCTGCTTCGTGACGTCGACACGCCGACCCTCCTTCGCCGCGGTGTCCTCGGCCTGGCGACGCTCGGGATCGTCGGCACCGGCATCGAGCTCGTGTTCCTCCGCCACTGGCAGAACCTGACGCAGCTCATCGCCTGGCCGGCGATCCTCGCGCTGGGCCTCGCTCTGGCCCTGCTCGTTCGCAAGCCGCGACCCAGGGGCATCCAGGTGGCGCGCGGGATCGCGGGGGTCGTGGTCCTCGTGGCCGGCCTCGGCATCGCGCTCCACTTCTACGTGAACCTCAACGCGGGCCCACTCGATCGAGATTACGGGCCTCGCTGGGAGTCGATGACCTCGTTCGACCAGTGGACCGCCGCGATCACCGGCGACGTCGGGCCGGCGCCGATGCTGGCGCCCGGGGTGCTGGCCGAGATCTCATTGGCGCTCCTGCTCGCATCGATGCGCCATCCGGCCCTGCGCAGAGCCGATGACATGGAGACCGTCCCGAGCGCTGCAGCCGCGTAGGCTCGAGCTCAACGACTCCCTTTCGAGCCCACCGCGCGGTCCCTACTCGCTGGGGGCCGCGCGGTCTCTATTCGTTGGGGTCGAAACCTGGGGGTCGCGGACGGCCTCACCAACGTGACGGGTTTCGCTTGTCGCGAGGTCCGGCCACGGCTCCACGGAGCGGTCGAGCGGATGGAGCTCGTCCGGTGCCGCAATGTCACGCCGGCCGAGCCGCCCCGTGATCCAGGCGGCCACCGGCAGGGCAAGGGCCAATTGCGGTCCCGGGAAGTCGCCTGTGCACAGCAAGCCCAGGGCGAGCCAGCAGAGCGACGCTCGAAGACGCAGGAACGCCGGTAAGGCCACGATGAAGCCGTGAGTCCAGAGCGACGGAGACGCAACGGCCGAGGCGAGACCGAGCCGACCCAGGGATTCCCGTCCTCGGGGCACCAACGCGAGGACGATGACGAACGCGGTGACGACCAAGAACACCGAGAGCGGCAAGTACCGGCCGAGCCCGATCCCGTACAGGCCCGGCAGGAGCCGCTGGGACTCCTGATAGGCAAAGAGGCTGCTGACCCAGTCGAACCAGAGTGCGATGCCGGTGAAGGGCAGCGTGCAGAGCACCACCGCCAGGACGGTTCCAATGCCCAGGAACAGGCTCCGCCAAGCTCGCTCGCGCAGCAGCCACAGTGCCATGACCCCGTTCTGTGGCTTCAACAGCCCGCCCAGGACGAGACCGCCGGCGAGTCGAAGGGCCATGGCGAGCAACAGGAAGCTCGGGGCGGCGATGTTGCCGACGAAGAGGCCCTGCTCGATCGGCGGCCAAAGCAGCCCGGCGATCGTCCACGGCCATGAGAGTCCCAGGAGCCGAAGCGACCAGACGATCGCGGCGACCGAGCCCGCGACCCAAAGCGCTGCGGCGATCGAGAACGGCAGCGTCGACAGCAGACCGAAGACGGGCAGCGTCGGGGGCGGATACAGGAATGGAAGGCTCCCCAGGTCGCTGGGGTAGCTGTGGATCGGTTCGACCGTGTAGACCGCGCCGCCGGCGACGAAGTTCGACCCCGCGCTGAGATAGAGCCGCAGGTCACGCAAGCCACCATCCCAGGAGTAGGCGATGTCGTAGATCAACGACGCGGCCAGCACCTCGAGAGCCATGAGGGTGACTGCATTGAAGCTGGGTCGATGCACGAGAAGCATCGCCACCGCCGGAACCACGACCAGGACAAGCCACGCGAACTCACCGGCTCGCCAGCCGAACGCAACGTGGAACTGCCAGAATACGAAGACGCCGAGCGCGATCGGCCCGACCCAGCCAAGGCGGGGCGAGATCCGATGGTCACCGAGACGCACGACCGGCCGGCTCTGCCTCACCACGCCGCGAGTGTACGCAGCCACCCACTGGCCAGGAACCGGCGGTTGTACCAATCACGAGCTTGGGGACGCTCGGCCACCCGTCGATGTCCCCGGAAGGCGGTGCCGAGACTATGGGAAGAGTCGACTCTCCGGCGCTCAAGGGGACGTCGCTGGGCAGGCTCCTGGGCAGGTGGAATCCGATCATGAAGCGGGTCCTCACCTCACGGGTCCACTGGCCGCTCAGTCGATGGTTCACCGTGATCGAGTGGACCGGCCAGACGAGCGGGAAACGCTACGCGACGCCGGTCGCATACCTGACCCAGGACCGCCAGATCTGGATCACGACCGCGGATGCGTGGTGGCGAAACCTCGCCGAACGGCCGGATGTCAGGATCTGGCTCGCGGGCCGGGTTCGCGACGCGCTGGCTGAGCCCGTCCTTGACCCCTCCCAGTCCGTCCAGGAGCACGCGGAGCTGTTTCGCAAGCAGCCCTTTTTTGCCCGACTGGCCGGCCTGCCCGCGCGGCCGACTACCGGCGACATCCAGAGGACCATCGCAGCCGGACGTGTCCTTGTGCGAGTCTCGGTAGCGCCGGATGACGCCCGGCCTGCCTAGGGAGCGGCGCCGATTCCGCCCGATCCTTCGCCTTCATTGAACCGTTCGCGGGTGCCCGGTATCTAGTGGGTGACAGCGCGACGACCGAGCCTTTTCCGAATGTCTGGACGTTCGCGCGACTGCACAGAAAGAGGCCGGCGTATGAACAGGACAGGCGCGCTTCGTGGGTTGCTCGGTGCCGTGACGGCGATCACCCTGGCGACTTCGGGACCCGCTCTCGCATCTGGCGGAGTAGGGTCCAGTCAGACCCGCCAGCTCTCGGCGGTTGCAACGACCACGGCTGCGACCTGCTCACCGGGCGCTCGCCCCTGCCCGATCCGGATCGGGTTCGCGCCCGGCGCATACGCCGGCCAGGCGCGCAGCAGGCTGACCGGGATCCGGTCGCAGCGGTGGTTCGTCATCCGTGCCCGTGCCGGTCAGACCATGATCCTCGTCGTGAAGGGCCACGGGCCGACTCGAGGCACCGTCTACTTCCCGAATGGCCGACTCAGCGGCCAGCCCGGTGGACGCGTTTTCGACGGGATAGCCCCCGTCACAGGCGACTATCGGATCCACGTCACCGAGAGCGCGATGGGGCAAGCCTGGTCGGGTCGTGTCGAGGTGGTCGCCCTGATCTATTGACGTGGCAGGGAGCGATACCTCGGGTGCGAGCGCAGCGTGGTGAACATGATCGGCGTGCGCACGGTGCAGCGTCCGGCGGCGGGTCACGCGCAGAACGCGACGTCCATGGCACGCCCTGACGAGTCGGGCGGGCCGGCCGCTCGCCGCCTCGCCTTCGAGCGGCTCACGGATCAACGCCTGCTTCGGGCGTACCGTTTGGCGACCTTCGTGCTCCGCGATGCCAGTGACGGCGAGGACGCCGTTCATGACGCTGCGGTGCTCGCCTGGACGCGTTTCGACGAGTTGCGCGATCGCAGACTGTTCGATGCCTGGTTCGATCGGATCGTCGTCAATGTCTGTCGCCAGCGCCTGCGTCGGCGTGGTGTCCGGCCCCTGGTCATGGATGTCGGCACGGTGGTCCCTCTGGCCGATGGGGCGTCGGGCCGGGCCGAACGCGATGCCCTGCGGCGAGCCCTCGACCGGCTGACGCCCGAGCATCGAGCGGTCGTCGTTCTCCGTCATCTCGAGGGCCATTCGATCACCGAGATCGCGGCTCGCACCGGCGAGCGAGAGGGCACCGTGAAGTCGCGGCTCCATTACGCGCTTCGTGAGCTGCGCGCCGCATACGACGCTGCGGAGCGAGGAGAGGAGGGTCAGCGATGAGTGACGAGCGCTTTGACCAGGACCTCCGATCCGTCCTGCTCGAGGACGCGCCCCGGGATGTGCCCGAGGGTCTTCGGCGGCGAGTGGCCGCGGTCCCGGCCGAGCACCCGGCTGGAAGCACCATGGCCCCGCCGATCTGGCGTCATCCCGTCCTGCGGCGGGTCGGTACGCTGGCCGCAGTCCTGGTCGTGGTGGCGGTCGGCGTCTGGCGCTTCGGGCCTGCCCTGGATCCGGGTGTCGGCGACGCGCCGTCTCCCTCGCCCACCAGCGGGGCCGGTGCGTCGGCCTCGCTGGGTGCGTCGGCCTCGCTGGGTGCGTCGCCCTCGCACCGGGCGTCGCCATCCGCCACCGCGACTGGATGCATGGCGGCGGACCTGGCGGGCCGCATCCTCGGCTGGCAGGGTGCCGCAGGCAGCCGGATCGCTGGCGTGGAGATCAGCAACACGAGTGCCCGCCCCTGCTTCGTCCGGGGAACGCCGGGGCTGGGGCTGGTCGACGGGGGAGGTCGGGTCCTGATCGATTCCACCAGGGGAGGATCGGGTGGGCAGCCGCGCGTGTCGCCGAGCGATCCGAGCTTCGAGCTTGTCCCCGGCGGCCGGGTTCGAACGGAGGTCCGGGCGTCGAACTACTGCGGGCCGGCACCGTCGCCTCCGATCGACATCGCCTTGCAGCTGCCGTCGGAGGGTGGGCAGGTCGTCGCAGTGCCTGCTGATGGCGTGTCCAGCGCCGAGGCGGTACCGCCCTGCCTTGGGTCGACTGGTGGCCAGATCGAGATGAACGGTTGGCGGAGGTAGGCCCTTCTCGACCCGCACGGCGCCCGCCACTCAGGCGCTAGGCGGCTCTGAGGCAGAGCAAGCAGGCTCGCGCGGCCCGCCCCGACAACGCGATGCGCGCCGACCGGTTGGTCCACAGCGCTGCGCGCGTCGCCGGCCGCGCCCTCACTCCACACCAGCACTGCGCCGAGGCGCAGATAGCGCTCATAGAACCCGCGCGTCCCATCGAACCCGCGACTGGCAAAGAAGGTCTCGTCCTTCCCGTCGGCCCGGGCCCGCAGCGTGCGGGTCGCCGCGGCCACGTCGAACGCCTCGGCGGTGTCACCATCGATCGCGACGAGCAACGCGTTGGGCACGCTCGGTGGCAACTGAAGGAGCTTCGCGAGCAGCTGCCCACCGTGACCGGTCGCGTCCGGGGCACGGCGCACCCTCGTCACCTCCAGGTTGAAGCTCCGCTCACCCCGGAACGTGACGGTGAAGTCCGGCCCGCCCTTCGTCGATCCGTAGGCCTCGAATGCCAGCTCGATCCGCCGATCCGCCAGCAACAGATGTGCAGCCCGAAGCTCCGCCCGCACGTCGCGTCGCGCCTCCGCATCGGCCGCGCCGCGCAACTTCTTGCGGATCTTCTCGCGGTGCGTCTCGGCAAACGCGCGGAACGGAGCCGAGGCGGCCAGCCACCCGGCTAGCTCCTCGGCCATCGAGCCCCCCGGTGCACGGTCGAAGAGGTCGCGGGCGAGCCGCTCGACCGCTGTGCCAGGAGCCGTCACCCGCCTCCGATCCGCCAAGACCGTCGCTACATCATGCGGTTCGATCGATCCTAGCTCGGCCGCGGTGAACGGTCGCGGTCGTCGCCGACTCTGTGTCGCGAACAACGTCCAGCCAGTCTGCGCGGTGACATCCACTGCAGACTCGAATCGACCACATTGATCGAGGCCCCGGCCCTGCACAGAAGGAACCGGGGCCTCCGCATGCCGTGCCGATTCGATCCTGCTCCGGTATATCCGCGAGCCGTTGTCGGGCCGCAAATCAGTCGGGATCTTGTCTCCCGCGCAAGAATCGGGCGCAGCTTGCGGCTGGTGCACGTAGGCGCACCTTGAGGCCCCGACCCGGTCGATTCCTTGCGTCCGACGCAAGAAATCCGCTGCCTGGTCGTCCCAAGGGCTCTGTAGGTCGGTTTGTCGTTGGATTCTGGCCGGCCCCGCAAGGAATCGACCTAATGGCCCATGCTTTCCGGGCTCCGAACACGCTTACTTGCGTGGTGAGCAAGCCGGACCGGCTGGCGGGGAGCAGGCCGGGCGAGCGAGCCGCGGCTAACGAGCGATCAGCCGGGTTGACGCGACGCTCGTCATCAGACTGAAAGCTTGGGGCTGCGAGAGTCGCCTACGTGACCGAGTACCCCGATCCACGTCGATCGGGCACACCAGCCATCAGCCAAGACATCCCGTAGCGGAGACGATGATGAACGACGAGAAAGACCCGACAGCCCCGATCTGGACCGAAGCCGTATCGACGCCGCCGATCGAGCAGACGCCAACCGTGCCGGTGAAGGGCCCATCGCAGCGGCGAACCGCTGCGGTTGCCATCGTCGGCTCCCTGATCGTAGGCGGAGCGGCCGGCGCGGCATTCTTCGGTCCGCTGACCACCGCCGCGGTGTCACCGAGCGCCTCCCCGACCCAAAGCTCGACCACCGGCACCCAGGACCATGAGAGCCAGGAGAACCACGGCGGCTTCGGCGCTCGACACGAGGCCGTCTCCGATCTCTCGGTCGTGGCCAAGGCCATCGGCATCAGCCAGAGTGACCTGACGACGGCGCTGCAGGGCGGTCAGACGATCGCCCAGGTCGCCACGGCCCATAACGTCGACGTGCAGAAGGTCATCGACGCCCTGGTAGCCGACGGGATGGACGAGCTCGCTGCGGCCGTCAAGGCCGGAACGATCACCCAGGCCCAGGCCGACGCACGCAAGGCCGAGGTCGCCCAGCACGCGACCGACCAGGTCAACGGGACGTGGAGGGGCGGCCATAGCGGTCGTGACGGCGGCTTCGGCGCTCGACACGAGGCCGTCTCCGATCTCTCGGTCGTGGCCAAGGCCATCGGCATCAGCCAGAGTGACCTGACGACGGCGCTGCAGGGCGGTCAGACGATCGCCCAGGTCGCCACGGCCCATAACGTCGACGTGCAGAAGGTCATCGACGCCCTGGTAGCCGACGGGATGGACGAGCTCGCTGCGGCCGTCAAGGCCGGAACGATCACCCAGGCCCAGGCCGACGCACGCAAGGCCGAGGTCGCCCAGCACGCGACCGACCAGGTCAACGGGACGTGGAGGGGCGGCCATAGCGACCATGGCCCGGATGATCCGAACGACTCCGACGCCACGCCGAGCCCGACTCCGTAGAGCTGCTCACTGCCATTTTCAGGATGACCGGCCGGACATCTCCGGCCGGTCATTCGATTCCTGCGACGCCGAGCAGTCTCACCCGAGGAGCTCGACCGGCTGGAGTCCGGACAGCGGGCCGCCCGGCTTGGGCATCGTCAATTCGGGCTCGGGGCTGCGGTCCGCGAAGCGACTCGCGAGCTCGGCGTCCAGCTGGGCCACGAGCCTGGGCATGGCCGACCGGAGTGCCGGCGGCGGAACCCGAAGTAACAGCGCTCGATCATGTCGAGGAGCATCGACCCGTCGACCTTCTCGGTCGTCGCGAAGGTGAACGCCGCGTCGCCCTCGAGCTTTGCCAGCCAGAAGTTGGGTCGGAGCGCAGTCACGATCGCGCCGATGAGGTCCGCGAGGGTGTCCTGTGCGTGGTCGAGCTCGACGCCCTCGAGGTAGCCCGTTTATCCGGAGATGTCGGCGATCAGGAAGCAGGTGGGTTGCGTGCCTGAGAGCATCCGTCCGTCGCCTGTCTCCTCCTGAACGAACCGCGCCGGTCCGGTCATGTCCACGACCGCGCTATTCTGGCCCCGATGCGCGACGAGCACCCGAACGCGGCGACCTACCGACGGACGGCTGATGCCTTGCGTGCCGGGGATCTGGCCACGATCGCCGAGCTCGTCGAACCGGACGTCGTCTGGCACGTGCCGGGAAACCACGCACGAGCCGGCGAAATCCGCGGGCGAAGCGCCGTACTCGATTGGCTCGCGGGCCTGCTCGAGCTCGGGTTCTGGCTGAGCGAACACGACGTGCTCGGGAACGATGAGCACGTCTGCGCGCTCAGCGACATGGGCGCTCGACGGGTCGGCGTCGACATCCAGACCCGCGTGGTAAGTGTCTTCCACTACCGGAACGGTCGCCAGGCAGAGCGCTGGTTCTACCCCGAGGACGCCGCGATCTGGGACCGCATCTTTGA
>JBDTQW010000037.1:0-23116 GCA_039931975.1 Chloroflexota bacterium
ATCGCGGCGCCATCGATCGACACTAGCGCCCGGCTGCTGTCCGGGGGGAACCTTCAGCGACTCATCCTGGCCCGCGAGATCGAGACGCAGCCACGGCTCATGGTCGCGGTCCAGCCATCGCGCGGGCTCGATGTCGGCGCGATCGAAGCCGTCCACAAGATACTGCTCGAGCGTCGTGCCCAGGGCGCGGCGACCCTCCTGATCTCGGAGGACCTCGACGAGATCCTCGCCTTGTCCGATCGGGTCGCAGTCGTATACGAGGGACGGGTGGTGGGGCTGTTCGACGCGGCTGCCGCCGACGTCGGTGAGCTGGGCCTACTGATGACTGGCGGCAGCTCAGAACACGTGCCGGTCCGGTGACCGCCGGCGGGGAATCGCAGCCGTGACGCCGGCCGCGACGCCGGGTCGGCTCGGCATCCGATCGCCGATCGAGGTCCACCTGGAGCGTCGACTCGACGTCCCGGGCTGGCTCAGCCCGGCCACGACGATCGGCGCGATCGCGTTCGCCCTACTCGCGAGTGCGGCGATCATCGCGATCGTCGGTGGCGACCCGGTGAAGACCTACGTCCACATCCTGTCGGCCGCGTTCGGCGAGCCGGGGGTAATCTCGGACACCCTCGTCACCGCGACACCGCTGGTCCTGACCGGAGTCGCATGCGCTCTCGCCTTCCGGATGCACCTCTGGAACATCGGCGCAGAAGGCCAGTTCTTCGTCGGGGCTTGGGGTGCCTCGGCGGTCGTCCTGGTCCCGTTGCTGCCAGCCGGGACTCCGGGACTGTTCGTGCTCCCGGCGATGATGCTGGCCGGCTTCCTCTTCGGCGCGCTGTGGGGGCTGATCCCGGGCGTCCTGAAGGCCCGCTTCGGGGTGAACGAGATCATCGTCACCCTCATGCTCAATTATGTCGCCATCTCGTGGAACCTGTACTGGGTCTTCGGACCTTGGAGCGAGGGCGGCTTCCAGCTGACCAAGCAGTTCCCGCGCGAATCCTGGCTACCCAGACTGACGGACCTGGCGTCGATCAACCGGGCCTTCGCGGGTTTGACCGTCCACCTCGGATTGGTGATCGCGGTCGCGGTCGCTCTGATCGTCGCCTTCGTCCTGCGTCGCACTCGCTCGGGCTACGAGATAAAGCTGATCGGGGACAGCCCGCGAGCAGCCCGCTACGCCGGCATCGATATCGCCCGGATGACAATGGTCGTCTTCGCGATCTCGGGCGGTATCGCTGGCCTGGCAGGCGTGAGCGAGGTCGCAGGCGTCGTCCATCGGCTGCAGGGCGCCATTTCGCCCGGCTACGGCTTCACCGCGATCATCGTCGCGTACCTGGCCAAATTCGACCCGCTCAAGGTCATCGTCGCGGCCATCGCGTTCGGCGCGCTGACCCTGGCCGGGCGCGAGATCCAGCCGGCGGGCATCCCGGCGATGGTCCAGGGCATCCTGCTCTTCTCCCTCATCGCCAGCGAGGTCCTCATGCGCTACCGGGTGCGCCTCACCCGGCGGGTCGCCTAGATGGACCTCACGACGATCCTGGCAGCCGGGATCGCGAGCGGGACCATCCTCCTGTTCGCCGCCCTGGGCGAGATCTTTGCGGAGCGCGCTGGGGTCCTGAATCTCGGCGTCGAGGGGATGATGCTGATGGGCGCGGTCGTCGGATTCGGGGTCACCGTGTCAACGAATGAACCGTGGCTTGGGCTCCTCCTGGCGATGGCCGCCGGAGCCCTGCTCAGCCTCCTGCATGCGGTGATGGTGATCACGTTCCAGGCTGATCAGGTGGTCTCGGGACTGTCTCTTACGTTCCTCGGGACCGGTCTGGCCAGGGTGATGGGCGAAGGCCTGTCGAAGGCCGGCGCGATCTCGCTCCTGCCGAAGTTCACGGTACCGATCCTCGCCGACCTGCCGCTCCTCGGTGCGCTCGTGCGCGACCAGAGCGTCCTCGTCTACCTCGGCTACGTCCTGGTGCCCACTGCGTGGTATTGGATCCATCGCACCCGCCAGGGCCTCGAGCTTCGGGCGATCGGGGAGTATCCGACCGCGGCCGATGCAGTTGGGGTGGATGTCTATCGGCTGCGCTATCTCTACGTCGGGCTGGGTGGCCTGCTGGCCGGACTCGCGGGAGCCACCATCACCCTGGCAATCCAGCCGGGTTGGTTCGGCGACCTGACGGTCAATGGCCGCGGCTGGATCGCCATCGGCCTGGTTATCTTCGCCCAGTGGAGTCCCATCCGGGCGGCGATCGGCGCCTACCTGTTCGGCGCGATCTCACGACTCCTGTTCGACCTGCAGGGCCCGACTAGTTTCTTCGGCATCCCGAACCCGATCTTCACCGATCACTCGCTGACGTTCTTCCTCGAGATGGTCCCGTACATCCTGGTGATCGTGGTGCTCGTCATCGGCTCGCGCGAGGCGGCGCGCAAGCGGCTGGGAGCGCCGGCCGCCCTGGGTCGACCATTCGTCCGTGGCGAGCGCGGGGCCTGAGCCGCCGAACTGGGCGAGGGTCCGGCGTCATGGGTCAGGCGTCTTCGCGATCGAGCCCCAGCAGCTCCATCTGGACGAACCCGCTCGTGTCGAATTCGAGCTGACGGGGCAGTGGCGGTTCGGCACCGCTGCCGCCGATCGGCGCGAACTCGAGGACGACGCGCTCGTCACCTTGGACGAGCGTGTAGTTGAGGAGCTGGTCGGGACGGGTGTCGAATTCGAGATGCTCGAACGAGTCGATGTTCAGGCAGATCGACAACGGGGTGAAGTAGGTCGACACCTCGGGATGGTCGAGGACGATCCGCTCGACCCACCCGGTACCGTGGCTGACGACCTCGTGACCGCGGAAGTAGCGGTAGGTCACGGTCTGCTTGAGCAGCGGGCGGAGGAGGTTGTAGAGGTCCGTGCGACTGGAGACGATGCCGTGGTTGACGAAGAACTTCGCGGGCGGCGGCACGGACGACACGCGGTCCTCCACAGGGTCCCTGGACGATGACGCGCGACTGGGGGCTCGCGGGGCAGGCCCGCCGAAGGAATCTACTCCACCGGAGTGAGCCGGGACAAGCCGATCCGGGGCTTATCATCCGACGATGCTTCTCGCGGTCGACATCGGCAACACCAACGTCACGACCGGCCTGTTCCGCAACGGCCAGCTGGTCGCCAGCAGGCGCGCCGCGACCGCCGCCGGAGCGACCGAGGACGAGGTCGAGCTGCTCCTGGCCGGTCTGCTCGGCCTGGACGACGCGGGCTTGGTCGATGTCGCCGCGATCGCCTGCGCGTCGGTGGTGCCCGCGCTGACCGAGGCCCTGACCGCGGTCGCCGCCCGGCGCGGGCTGCCCCTGCTGGCGGCCGGTGCCGGTCGCGTCCCGATCGCCATCCGGGTCGATCGGCCGGCCGAGGTCGGTGCGGACCGGTTGGTCAACGCCCTCGCCGCGGCGCGGCTGTACGGGACCCCGGCGGTGGTGGCCGACTTCGGCACCGCCACGACCTTCGATGCGGTGGCCGGCGACGGCGCGTTCGTCGGCGGGGCGATCGCGCCCGGCATCGAGCTCGGGCTCGAGGCGCTTGCGGCGCGCACCGCGAAGCTGCCCCGGATCGAGCTCCGCACGCCGGAGCGGGCGATCGGTCGGGACACGGTCGCCGCGATGCGCTCCGGCACGGTCCTGGGGTACCAGGCCCTGGTGGCCGGGATGCTCATCCGGATCCGGGCCGAGCTGGCGGAGACGAGCGGCGTCGCGCCCGGCGATGTCCGGGCGATCCTGACCGGCGGCCTGTCCGCCGCGCCCTGGGCCCGGAGCATCCCGGGCATCGACGTGATCGACCCCGATCTGACGCTCAAGGGTCTCGCCATCCTCCATGCCGAGGTCAGCGGCGGCGAACCGCTTGAGGCCGGGCTGGCGTGACCGGTCGGCTGGACGGCCGGCTCGTCGGTCTCGGGATCACCGGCTCGATCGCCGCGTACAAGGCCGCCGAGCTGGTCCGCTTGCTGCGGGCCGAGGGCGCCGAGGTTCAGGTCATGCTGACCCCGTCGGCGACCCGCTTTGTGGCGCCGCTGACCCTCGCCGCCCTGAGTGGCCATCCGGTCGACGCCGACGTGCTCGAGTTGCTCCCCGACGGCCGGATCGGGCACATCGTCGTGGCCGATACCGCCGATGCGCTGCTGGTGGCGCCCGCGACAGCCCATTGGCTCGGATCGATGGCCGGCGGCCTCGCGGCCGACCCCATCACCGCCGCCTGCCTGGCGACGACCGCGCCGGTCGTCGTGGCGCCAGCCATGGACGGCGAGATGTACGCCCATCCCGCGACCAAGGCCAACGTCGCCCGCCTGCGCGAGGCCTTCGGATACACCGTGGTCGAGCCGGAGGTCGGTCCACTGGCCTCGGGCCAGGTCGGCCTCGGACGCCTGGCCGAGCTGCCCCTGATCGTCGACGCGGTGGTCGCGGCGATCGGCGACCGGCCGGTCCGCGCCCCGGACCCGAGCGCCCGGCCGCCGCGCACGGATGAGGCCCCCCGCGATGCGGACCTCGTCGGCCGGCACATCGTCATCACGGCCGGGGGCACGGCGGAGGCGATCGACCCGGTCCGCTTCATCGGCAACCGCTCGACGGGGAAGATGGGCGTCGCCATCGCCCGGGCGGCGCTCGACCGCGGTGCCGCGGTGACCCTCATCGCGGCCAACGTCGGGGTGCCACTGCCCGATGACGCCCGGGTCGTCCGCGTCGAATCCGCCGGCCAGCTGCGAGCCGCCCTGCTCGAGTCGCTGGCCGGACCCGACGACGGGGCACGCTTCGACGCGCTGGTGATGGCCGCGGCCGTGGCCGACTTCCGCCCGGCCGTGCCCGCTGGCACCAAGCTATCCCGAGACGCCGGCCTGACCCTCGAGCTCGAGCCGACGCCCGACATCCTGGCCGAGGTCGGCCGGATCACCCGCGGTCTGGACGCCGAGGGCGCGGCGACCCGCCAGCCCCTCCGACCGCAACCCATCCTGGTCGGTTTCGCGGCCGAGATCGGCTCGCTCGACCGGGCGGCCGACAAGCTCCGGCGCAAGGGTGTCGATCTGCTCGTGGCGAACGACGTCGCCGAGGCCGGCTCGGGCTTCGGGACCGACACGAACCGGGTGACCGTGTACAGCGCCGATGGCGAGCCAGAGGCCTGGCCGCTACTTTCGAAGCGCGAGGTCGCCGATCGGCTGCTTGATCGGGTCGTGGCCCGCCTGGACGGCCGCCCCGGCTGACCGGCCGGCACTGACCCACGCTCGATTCGTGTGCGGCGGCCGCTGCGGCACCTCGTGGACGGCCGACGCCGCGCCCCGCACTCTGCAGTGGGGCGTCGGCCGATTAGACTGGGAGAGCATCAGCCCAAGGAGCACCGAATCGATGAGCGGCAGCCCGAAACCGAAGACCCCACCGAAAGCCAGCCGCCTGACCGTCGTCGACATCGCCCGGATGCACGCCGACGGCGAGCGGATCCCGATGCTGACGGCTTACGACTTCCCGACCGCGCAGCTGCTCGACGAGGCCGGCATCCCGATACTGCTCGTTGGCGACTCGCTCGGCCAGATGGTCCTCGGCTACGAGTCGACCGTCCGGGTCACGATGGCCGAGATGCTCCACCACACCCGGGCCGTCGTGCGCGGCGCGGGACGGGCGCTGATCGTCGGGGACATGCCGTTCCTCTCGTACTCCACGCAAGACGAAGCCCTCGAGAACGCCGGGCGGTTCCTGCGCGAAGCGGGCGCCCAGGCCGTCAAGGTCGAGGGTGGCGTGCGCAGCGCCCGGATCGTGGAGACCATGGTCAAGGCCGGGATCCCGGTCATGGGCCACATCGGGCTGACTCCCCAGTCGATCAACGCCATCGGCAAGGTGCGGGTGCAGGGCAAGACCCGCGACGGCGCCCGGGCGCTCCTCGGCGACGCGCTCGCGATCCAGGAGGCTGGGGCGTTCGCGGTCGTCCTGGAGCTCGTCCCCGAACAGCTGGCCGCGGCCATCTCCGATCGTCTGCGGATCCCCACGATCGGCATCGGCGCCGGCGGTGGCTGCGACGGCCAGGTCCAGGTCCTGACCGACCTGCTCGGGCTGAGTGACTACATCCCCCGTCACGCCAAGCCGTACGCCGATCTGCGGGGAACGATCCTGGCCGCCGCCCGGGCCTATGCCGAAGAGGTCGCCGCGGGGACCTTCCCCGGCCCCGAGCAGTCGGTCCGGATGGACGATGGCGTGCTCGGCGAGGTTCTCGGCCGATCGGTCCTCGATCGACCGTCCGTGAACGACGTCCCCGCGGGTGGGATCCCGCTCGACCGCGACCTTTAGATCCTCGGACCGATGAAGCCTCGGACCGATGGCTAGCAGGAGCGTCGCCTCGGTCCTCGGAGAGCGCGTGCCAGCGCGCTTGTTGAGGGTGCCCGCCTGGTGACCCGGGTCTTGCGGACCCGGGCGGAGCTTCGTGGGGCGCTGGCTGATGCCGCTCGTCCGATCGGTCTCGTTCCGACGATGGGTTGGCTTCACGAGGGCCACCGCTCGCTGTTCCGGCGGGCCCGCGCCGAATCGGCCACGACCGTCGCCACGATCTTCGTCAACCCGCGCCAGTTCAACGCCCCGGACGACTTCGGGCGCTACCCGCGCAACGAGTCGCGCGACGTGGCGATCTGCACGGAGGAGGGCGTTGACCTCGTCTGGGCGCCGCCGGTCGAGGAGGTCTACCCGCCCGGGTTCGACACGACGGTGTCGGTCGGCCGGATCGGCCAGCCGCTCGAAGGTGCCGCCCGGCCAGGCCACTTCGACGGGGTCGTCACCGTCGTCGCGATCCTGTTCGCCCTGGTTGGCGCCGAGCGGGCGTACTTCGGGCAGAAGGACGCTCAGCAGGTCATGGTCATCGACCGGATGGCCCGCGATCTGGCCCTTCCGACCGACGTCGTGCCCTGCCCCACGGTCCGCGAGGCCGATGGCCTGGCGCTGTCATCGCGCAACGTTCACCTCACGCCCGAGGAACGTGCCGCCGCCCCGGTCCTCCACCGTGCCCTCCTGGCGGCGCGCGACCGTTGGGCGGCCGGCGAGCGGTCGGCCGACGTCCTCCGGGACGTCGTTCGTGATGCGGTCGCCGGTGAGCCCCTAGCCGAGCTGGAGTACGTAAGCGCCGCCGACGCCCTGACCCTCGCGGAGCTCGAGCGGATCGGCGGTCCGGCGCTCCTGTCGCTGGCCGCCCGGTTAGGATCGACCCGGCTGATCGACAACGAGCCGCTGAGAGTCAGGGACCCGTCGCGTTAGGGGTCCGTCAGCGGGCGACGGCCAGGATCCGGTCGACGTCGAGGTGCTCGGCCACGAGCGCCTTGATGAGGGCGATCTTGTCGATGTCGGCAGCATGGGTCTTGACCAGGAGATCGTGCAGCTCGGACGCCACGACGTAGGTGTCCTCGGCGACGAGGGTCGCGAACAGGTCGGCCCAGCGGATCTCGTCGATGACCGTCTGGCTCGGACGGTAGCCACCGGTCAGGACGAGGCCGACCGCGGCGCCGCCCGCTAGCGTGTGGGCCGAGGTCAGCCGGAGGATGGCGTCGTCGCGATCGCCCGGGACGATCACCAGCGTTCCCGGGCCGATCCGCTCGAGCATGTGGACCGGCTCCATCGCCCCGATGGCGACCCCGTCGATGACCCGGTCGAGATCCGGTCCGGGGTGGAGGTTCTCGCCGCGCAGACCCTCGAGGACCATCGCCAGGGTCGGGTTCGAAAGGATGGGTCGGTAGGGCAGGACGCCCAGGAGCGGGATCCCGTGGAGGCCCAGCCCGCGCTCCAGGATCCGGACCAGACCGGGTTGCTCGTCGAGATAGACCTTGTTGACGATCGCCCCGGCGACCTCCACGCCGTGCGACGCGAAGTGCGAGGCGTTGAGGATGATCTCGTCGATCGGCCGGCCAACGCCACCCTCGCTGACGATGATGGCCGGCGCGCCGAGCATCGCCGCGACGACCGCATTGGAAAGGCCGATGACTGCGCCGACGCCGGCGTGACCGGTCCCTTCGATGAGGGCGATCTCGTGGCGTCCGGCCAGGTCCGCGTGGGCCGTCCGGACGCGGGCACCGAGGTCCTCGACCACGTCGCCGTTGATATACGCCTTGGTGAAGCCGCGCGGGATGTGGACCGGGCTCATCACCGGCATCGGGTCGGTCAAGCCGAAGACTTCGCGCATGAGGACTGCGTCCTCGTCGGCCGAGACGCCGTCCTCGATCACAGTCCGCTGCCCGACCGGCTTCATGAACCCGGCATCGAGACCGCGGCCAACGAACAGATCGAAGAGCCCGAGGCTGGCGGTGGTCTTGCCGCGGTTCTGGCCGGTCGCGGCGAGGTAGACCTGGCGCATCGCGCCGGTCAGGGGCGGGTCGTGCGGCGCTCGATGAGCTGAACGGCGTCGCGCAGGCGCTGGAGCGTGTCGGCGTCGATCGCGTCCGGCTCGAGATACGGCGCCAGGCGCTCCATGACGTCGGCCACCAGCCCGAGGTAAACGCTCGCGTCGGCCACGAAGAACTGGGGCTCGTTGTTGTAGCGGACCAGGGTCAGCCGGCCCTGCAGGACGCGGCGCTCCTCGACATGGGCGACCTGGGTCGCGAAGTTGTGGCCCTGGATGCCGTCAGGGTTGTTGAGGAAGTTCAGGGCGTTGTCGATGGCCAGCCCGAAGCGGGCGCGCCATGCGACCAGGCGCTCGTGGACCTCCGAGGGGATGTTGACGTCGGCGACCTCCTCGAACACCTCGGGCGCGACGGTCAGCAGCCCGACCAGGGTCGTCCCGGCTCGCGCGCCGAGCATCACCTGCAGGCTGCGCTCGAGGGTGAACACCTCCGAGTCGAAGCGGGGGCTGGTGATGACGTCGGTCAGGAGGTCCTCGACGTTGTCGAGGATGCCGGACTCCCCCACCGAGTTGGCCAGGTGGAGGATCTCCTCCTTGAACAGGAACTTCTCTTCGTGATCGAGCATGGGCGCGATGGTACACCGCAGCGCGGGCCGTTCGACCACACCGCGTCCGCCGCGGTGGGCCGATGCACCGCGGACGAGGCGCGGCCTAGGGGTAGAGGCCGCGCATGGCGGTCGCGTCGGCGACTCGCTGGACGGCCAGGAGGTAGGCCGCCGTGCGCATGTTGACCTCTTCCTTGAGGGACATCATCAGGGTGTCCCGGAAGGCCTTGGTCATGATCGCCTTGAGCTTCTCGTTGACCTCGGCCTCGTTCCAGAAGTCGCGGTTGAGATCCTGGACCCACTCGAAGTAGCTGACGGTCACGCCACCGGCGTTGCACAGGATGTCGGGGATCGTGAAGACACCCTTGCGATAGAGGATCTCGTCCGCTTCGGGGGTGGTCGGGCCGTTGGCGGCCTCGGCCACGATGCTGGCCTTGATCTTGTCGGCGTTGCGGGACGTGATCTGGTTCTCGAGGGCCGCCGGGATGAGGATGTCGCAGTCGATCTCGAGGACCTCGGCGTTGGTGATGTCGGTGGTGCCGGGGAAGCCCTGGACCGTGGCGTGCTCCTTCTTCCAGGCGATGACGCGGTCGACGTCGAGGCCGCCGGCGGCGTGGATCCCGCCGGTCGAGTCGCTGACCGCGACGACGGTCGCACCCTCGTCGCGGATGAGCCGCGCGGCGATCGAGCCGGCATTACCGAAACCCTGGACCGCGACCCGGGCCCCCTTCAGCTCGAGCCCGCGATGGGCGGCCGCGTCGACGATGCAGTAGACGGCACCCCGGGCGGTCGCCTCGGTGCGGCCCTCGGACCCGCCCAGCGCGATCGGCTTGCCAGTGACCACGCCCGGGACGGTGTACCCGACGTGCATGGAATAGGTGTCCATGATCCAGGCCATGGTCTGGGCGTTGGTGTTCACGTCCGGCGCCGGGATGTCCTTCTCCGGGCTGATGATGATGCTGATCTCGGTGGCGTAGCGCCGGGTCAGGCCTTCGAGCTCCTTGAGCGACAGCTTCTTGGGGTCGACGATCACGCCGCCCTTGCCGCCGCCGTAGGGGATCCCGACGACCGCGCATTTCCAGGTCATCCACATCGCCAGGGCCTTCACCTCGTCGAGGGTGACGTCCTGGTGATAGCGGATGCCGCCCTTGGCCGGACCGCGGCCGAGGTTGTGCTGGACGCGGTAGCCAGTGAAGACCTGGACGCTGCCGTCGTCCATCTTTACGGGGAAGTGGACGATGAGCTCCCGGCGCGGCTCACGGAGGACCTTGCGCAGTCCCGGATCCAGGCTGAGGTGGTCGGCGGCGAGGTCGAACTGCTGTTGGGCGACCTTCCAGGGGTTGATCGGCGCAGCGGCCTGCTCGGTGGTCATCGGGAACGGTTCCTCCGTTCGGCCGCCGGTTCGTGTCGGGTCGGCCGGATCCTGGGTCGTCTCCCGGACGACCCCACGGGGCGTCGGCGGATGCCCGCAGGTGGGCGATCGTGCAACGCGTGATTCGAGGTACCGGGAGTATAGACGCCGGACCTCACGAACGTGGCGGTCCGGTTGCGCCTACGTTGCGGAAGGGTTGCAACCGCGTCCATAGGCCGTTCGGGCCATGGCGGTCAGGCGGGGCGTTTGCGCAGCACCGAGCCACCGAGGGCGCCGGGGCCGAGGTGCGCTCCCACCGTCGGGCCGACCAGCTCGATCGAGACCTGCGCCGGGTCGATCCCGCCGGGGATCCGGCCCAGCAGCTCCTCGCGAAAGGACTCGACGTCGGGGCTGATCGTGTGGAGGACGGCCATTCGCTCGATCGGCGCTGCCGTGAGGTATTCGACCACGCGCAGCCGTGCCTTTGACCGCGTCCGGATCCGGTCCCTCGTCTCGACGACGCCGTCCTTCACCGCGATGATCGGCTTGACCGACAGGATCGTCCCGATCGCGGCCTGGGGACCGCTGATCCGGCCACCCTTACGCAGATATTCGAGGGTGTCGAGGACGACCACGGTTTCGATGTCGTCGGTGCGGATCTGGAGGGTCCGGGCGATCGCGTCCGCCGGGACGCCCTGGGCCGCGAGCTCCGTGGCCAGGATCGCCATGATCCCCTGGCCCATCGATGCGTTCTTCGAATCGACCACGTGGATCTCGCGATCGGGCAGCGACTCGGCGGCGAGCGTGGCCGACTTGTGGGTGGCCGACAGGGCCGCCCCCACGGTGACACAGACGATGGCGTCTGCGCGCCCGGCGAAGCAGGCCTCGAAGGCCTCCTTGTACGTGCCCGGGCTGGCCGCAGCCGTCTTGGGGAACGGCGCGTCCGGCGCAGTCATCCGCGCCCAGAACGCCTCGGTGGTCAGTTCCACCCCGGACCGATAGCTGTCCGAGCCGAAGCTGACGATGAGCGGGACGACGCTGATCCCGAGGGCAGCGGCTCGGTCCGGATCGAGATCTGCGGCGGAGTCGGTGACCACGGCGACACGGCTCACGGGTGGGCTCCCACTGCGACGTGACGCGGATGATACGGCCCCGGGATCGCCGCCGCCCGGTCTCAGCTCAGGCTGACCATGCCCTCGACCGGGCCGCCGATCATGTGCTCAACAGCCCGCAGGCGACGCAGCGGAACGAGCGCGACCGCGAGCAGGAACAGGGTCGCCACCAGGATCCCGTCGATGCCCCGGGCCTGGGCCGCGAAACCGCCGAGCAGGCTCCCCGCGATCTGGCCGAGGGCCAGGAACACCGAATACAGGCCCATGATCGCGCCGCGATCCGACGGGAACGATTCGGACACATCGGCGAGCATCCCGAGCGCCGCCGGCGTGGCCCCGGCGAGGACGAACAGGCCGCCGACGACGACCGCCGCCTCGACCACCCGGACGATATCGGGCAGCCCTTCGCTGTGGTTGATCAGCGCGGCTGCGGCCACGACGGCCGCCCCGCCGAGCACGCCGAGAAAGATGATCGTCGTCCGCCGGTAGCGTCGGAAGCGCTCACCCCAGAAGGCCAGGCCGATGAAGAACACGACCAGCCCCGCGGCGAGGCCCACGCTGATGGCGACCGAGTTGAACTTGCCCATCAGCAGCTGGTCGGCGAATCTCGGGTCCGGCGTCACCGGCCGCAGGAGCTGGAAGATCGCGTTGGTCGTCCACAACCCGAGCGCGGCGTTGATCGCGATCCAGGTCGGCGCCAGCAGCCAGACGTGGGAGCTCTTCAGGATGCTCACGTAGCGACGCATCCCCGGATGGTCGGCCCGACGGGCCTGGGCCTCGCCCGGCTCGACCGGTACGGCGAACCGGTAGATCGCGAAGGACACCGAATAGATCGCGGCGTTGACCAGGAACCCATACGGCCCGATGACGTGCCAGATCAGGCCAGCCGCGACGATGCCGGCCCCCAGGCCTGCCAGCGTGGCGCCCTCGAACCGGGCGGCCGCGCGACCGCGCAGGAGCTCGTCGCCTGCCGTGATCACCGCCACGAAGCCAAGGATGGACGGGACCGACGCGGCCGTCGACAGGCCTTCGAGGATCCGGGTCCCGCCCAGGAGGACCAGATTGGTCGTGAAGAAGGTGATGATCACGGCGACCAGGCCGAACAGCGGACCGAGCTGCATCACCCGATGGTGGCCAAATCGGTCGGAGATCAACCCGAACGGGGTCGACATGACCAGCTCAGCCGAGAAGAAGAGCGCGGAGAAGATGCCCACGACCTGCGCCTCGACCACGGGTCCACCGTGGGCCGGCAGGTCCTTGAGGTAGTTGACCAGCAGCCCGCCGGTCAGGCCCGTGCTGAAGCGCAGGGTGAACGTCCCGAGCAGGACGGCATTCAAGGACGGCGGCACGTCGCCGACGATCCGACGGACGATCCTGGGGCGGCCGCGGTCGGCGCCGGTTTCCACGACGCGAAGGGTACCCGGGCTCCGGACGGCGCGCCGGATGGCCCGGCTAGACTGACCGGCGTGATCCGGCCCCTCGTCCCGATCCCGCTCGCCCGCGGTTCCCACGGGGCCGTCGTGGCGCCCCATCACCTCGCCAGCGAGGCCGGCCTGGCCGTCCTCCGGGCGGGTGGGTCGGCGGTCGATGCGGCCATCGCCACCAACGCGGTCCTGGCGGTGGTCGACGGAAATTCCTGTGGCATCGGCGGCGACGCGTTCTGGCTCATCTGGGATGCCGCCGCGGGACGGCAGTTCGCCCTCAACGGGTCGGGACGGTCGTCGGTCCGGGCCGATGCCGCCGCACTGCGCCGGTCGGGCCTGACCCGGATCCCGTTGCGGGGCGGTCCGCCAGTCACGGTTCCCGGCGCGGTCCGCTCGTGGGGCGACGCCCACGACCGATTCGGGCGACTCCACCGCGCCGACATCCTCGCTCCGGCGATCGAGCTCGCAACGGCCGGCTTCCCCGCCTGGGACGGGTTCATCGCCGCGGTCGAGGCCGCTGCGCCGATCGTCAACGCGGCACTCGGACCCGACGCCGGTTGGTTCGAGGTGTACCGGCCGGAGGGACGGCCCTGGCGCACCGGGGAGCGGGTCCGGCTGCCCGCCCTGGGCACCACCCTGGCCCGGATCGCCGACGAGGGCTGGGACGAGTTCTACTCGGGCCGGACCGCCGAGCACCAGGCCCGCGCCCTCGAGGCGGCCGGAAGCTCGATCGGCCTCGACGATCTCGGCGGTCACGTATCGACCTGGACCGAGCCGATCGCGACCGACTACCGAGGCACCCGGGTGACCGGCCACCCGCCCAACAGCTCGGGCTTCGTCGCCCTCGAGATCCTCAACGTCCTGGAGCGGTTCGACGCGCCGTCGCGCGTCGAGTTCAGCGACGGGGCGGGTGCCGACCTGCGCTGGACCCACCTCGGCATCGAGGCCTCGAAGCTGGCGATGGCCGACCGGGACGCCCACCTGACCGACCCGACGGCCCACGCCGCACCCCTGGAGCACCTGCTCTCGAAGGACTACGCTGCCCAGCTGGCGGCCCGGATCCACCCGACTCGGGCGACGAGGCCCGTGGCCGCCCGGGTCCCGCGCGGCGGCGGGACGATCTGGCTGGGCGTCGTCGACCGCGCCGGCAATGCCGTCAGCCTCATCGAGTCGAACTACATGGGCTTCGGCTCGGGCGTGGTCGATCCCGAGACCGGCATCGCCTATCAGAACCGCGGCTCGTTCTTCAGTCTCGAGGAGGATCATCCGAACGTCCTCGCTCCCTCGAAGCGGACGCTCCACACGCTGATGCCCGGGATGCTCTTCCGCAACGGGCGGCCTTGGGTGATCACTGGGTCGATGGGCGGCGACGCCCAGCCGCAGATCCACGCCCAGGTCGTGTCGGCGCTGGTCGATGGCGGACTGGACGTGGCGAGCGCGATCGGGATGCCGCGCTGGTTCGTCGAGCCCGAGGAGCACTTCGCGCCGCCGGACACGGTCCGCGCCGAGCCACGCTTCCGCTCGGACCTGCTCGACGGTCTCGAAGCGATGGGTCATCCGGTGACCCGGACCGAGCCATTCGACGGCTGGCTGGGGCATTGCCACGCCATCGAGCTGGTCGACGGCGGTCCCGCCGACGACGGGACGCTGGCGGCGGCGACCGACCCACGGAGTGCCGGGCTGCCTGCCACCTACTGACGACACCTACTGACGCACCTGCTGACGCCACCTGCGACGGTCGCCTCGCGGACCGTCGCTAGTCCGACCCTCGCCTATACTCCCCGATGCCGGTGGCATGCTGCGCTCACGACCACTGCCACCGGCGACGCCCATACGCCTCGGGAGGGATCCGTGTCGTCCAACGTGGGCCAGAGCTACCCGTACACCAGCGAGTCGGGCGCGGAGCGGGCCCAGGCCGTCGCGAAGATCATCGAGGCGCATCCCGAGCTGGCCGAGAAGATCGCCGCCGAGACGACCCCGCTCGAGCCAAGTGACGGGACCGACCGCCGATGGGTCTGGAAGTGCCCCACGAAGGGCTGCCCCGGGCTGCTCCACGTCGCTGGCTACGCGCGCGACCTGCACGCCCTCTACGTCGTCTGCGACGGGACCTGCGCCAAGACCTTCCTGCGCTGAGCCGTCCCATGACGGAGCTGTCGGTCGACCTCGCCACGTCCCGGCGGCGGCTGGTTATCGAGTCGCTCGGCATCGCAGCGTCGGGCCTGGGCTTCGGCTTCGTGTACGGCCTGGCCGCTCGAGACGCGGGCTTCAGTCCGATCGAAGCCATGGCGATGAGCGTGCTGGTATTCGCCGGCGCCGCTCAGTTCGCGGCGGTCGGCTACGTTGCCGCGGGCCTCGCCTGGCCCGGGGTGATCCTGCTGACCGCCCTGCTCAACGCCCGGCACGTGCTCTATTCGGCCGCCCTCGCACCGTGGCTGCGGGACCGCCCGATCTGGAAGCGGGCGGTGATGGCCCACCTCCTGACTGACGAAGCGTTCGCGCTGTCGATCGCCCACTTCCAGCGGATCGGGCGGGCCGACGACCGGGGCTACTGGATCGCCGCGATCGTCTCGGACTTCATCCCCTGGAATCTGGCCACCCTGGCCGGCGTGTCCCTCGGCGGCCAGGTCGCCGACCCGGCGGCCTTGGGCCTCGATGTCGTCTTCCCCGCGGCGATGGCAGGGCTCTGCGTGGGTCTGGTCACTGGCCGCCGCGAGCTCGTTGCGGCTGCCGTCGGGGCGACGGTGGGGGTGTTCGTCAGCCTGGCCGTGGGGACGGGAGTGGGGATCATCGCCGGCGGCGTGCTCGGCCCGTTGGCCGGCCTGCTCGTGCCTGCGGAACGAGCCCATGAGCAAGCGCCCCTGGGCACACCGGCTTCTGCCGAACGCTACGCCATGCCGGGCGCCCCACACGCGCCGTTCGCCGACCGCGATCCGGTCGCCCCGTCCCGTGCGCTGAAAGATCCGGACGAATGAGCACCGACCTCATCCTGCTGGCGGCCCTCATGGCCGCGGTGACCTTTCCGTCTCGGGCGCTGCCGCTCCTCGTCCCGGGGATCGACAGATTGCCTCGGCGTGCGCTCGAATATCTCCAGCTGGTCGGTCCGGCCGTCCTGGCGGCGCTCGCCGCGGTCAACGTCATGGTCGTGACCCCGGATGGCCAGCCGATCTTCCACATCGGCATCGAGTGGCTAGCCGTGATCGTCACGATCGCCCTGACCGCTTGGCGCAGGAACCTGCTGTACGGCCTCGCGGCCGGCGTCGCCCTGGTCGCCGTCGCCCGCTACCTTGGCTGGGCCTGAGCGTCAACGTAACCCCTCAGCGCTGGGCCTCGGCCTCGATCTCGACCAACAGCGACGGCTCGATCAGGCCGGCCACGATCACGATCGTCGAGGCCGGGCGGATCGCGGCGAACCGCTCGCCGTGGGCCGCGAGAACGGCGGGGATCGAGGCCGCGTCGGTCACGTACATCCGCGTCCGGACGACCTCGGCGAGGGCGAAGCCGCCGTCGGCCAGGGCCCGCTCGATGACGTCGAGTGCGGCGCGAGCCTGCGCGCCGGCGTCGCCGGGGTGGCGCGAACGGCCATCGGGGCCGGCATCGGTGGTGCCCGACACCCAGCACGAGTCACCGACCACGACCGCCCGGCTGTAGCCCGCGGAGGCTTCCCACGGCCCGCCGCTGGACACGAGCCGCCGGTCGCTCATGACGTCACGCTCGATGGGGTCGCCAGCTGGCCACGACCGAGTCGCGGGCGACCGCCAGGAGGAGCGCGGCCAGCAGCGTCGTTCGGGGCACGATCGAATCGACATCGAGGTACTCGGCAGGCGAGTGGTCGTTGCCGCCGATCGGGCCCAGGCCGTCGAGGGTCGGCACTCCCAGCCCGGAGGTGGTGTTGGCGTCGGAGGCACCGCCGGTCGCGCAGTCGGCCAGGGGGAAGTCGAGTCGTCCGGCCAGGGCGACAGCGTGCTCGACCAGTCGTTCGGACCGTTCGAGCTTCTCCATCGGCCAGTGGCGGCTGATCTCCTCCGCGGTCACCGAGGTGTCGGGCACGGTCGTCGCGGCGGCCACCGCGCGCACCGCGGCCTCGGCGGCCTCGAGATCCTCGCGGCTCGTCGCCCGCAGGTCGACCTCCAGGATCGCCTCCTCGGCTACGACATTGGGCCTGATCCCACCGCGTACCACGCCGACATTGCAGGTCACCCCCGGCCAGCGACCGTTGAGCGCCTGGAGGGCGATCGTCTGGTGGGCCGCCTCGAGGACGGCCGATCGGCCCTTCTCCGGCTCGACCCCGGCATGGGCCGCCCGGCCCTGGATCTTCAGGCGCAGGTCGACCGTGCCCTTGCGCGCCGAGACGATGTCGCCGTTGGCGCGGGCGCATTCGAGAACGAAGCAGACGTCCGACTCGAGGCCCAGCTCGCGGATGTGCGGGCTCGAGCTCGGTGAGCCGATCTCCTCGTCGGGATTCGCCACGAACACGAGGCGCTCGAAGGGCAGCTCGGCGGCCTCGTCGTCATCCTCGGCGCCTAACCCGCGCAGCGCCAGCAGCGCGTACAGGCCGGCGAGCAGACCCGACTTCATGTCAGTCACGCCCGGACCATGGGCGACCCCCGCCTCGATCCGGAACGGGCGGTCCCGTGCGGTGCCCTCGGGAAAGACCGTATCGAGATGCCCAATGAGCAGGATCCGCGGCGCGCCCCGCCGACCGTGGAACGTGCCAATGACGGTGTCCCCGAGGGACGTGTCGGGCCGGACCTCGACGGTCGCCCCGAGGCGCTCGAGGAATCGGGCTGTCCAGCGCCCGACCTGGTCGACCCCCGCCTTGGTGTAGCTGCCACAGTCAACGTTGACCAGGCTCGCCAGGTCCTCGAGGTACGCTGGCAGCTCCTCTTCGAGGATCTCTTCGAGCTCGGCCAGCTCGTCGGGGCTGACCGCGGCGCCGGGTGCGTGCAGGGATGCCACCGCGCGAGTCTATCGGGCGGCGACGGGGGCTGCCCACGCGCGGTCCGAGAGGCTATCCTGCGCGAACCGTGCGCGTCATCGAGATCCGGCTGCTCGACGGTCCCTCCGTGTACCGGCTTGAGCCGGTCGCCAAGATCGAGCTGGCCATCGGTCGGCGGCGGACCTGGTACGGGCAGCGCGAGCCGGGACGGCATGCCCTGGTCCAGCTGGGACGCGCGGTGCCGCCGAAGGAGTGGCCGGATGGCATCGCCGCGCTCGCGACGTGGCTGCGCCGGCTGCGCTCGGAGCACCACGAGGGCCGCGGCGGGCTGGTCGTCCATCGATCGTCCGACCCGGGACACTGGATCGTCACGTTCCCGTGGTCCGGTGAGGACCGGACCCGGGCGATCATCGACGCGTCGCTGGCGCTGACCGAGCGGAATGTCTCGCCGGCGCCGACCGCCCGCTTGACCGGCTCCCAGGCCCGGCTGCTGGAGCGTTGGGCCGCCCGCATCGACGAGGCGAGCACTACGCCACCGGCGTGGATCCGCGACGCCGATCGGCGCATCCCGATCGTCTCGATCAGTGGGACCAACGGCAAGAGCACCGTGACCCGCCTGATCAGCCACATCCTGATCCGCGCCGGGCGGCACGTGGGCACCACCACCTCCGACGGGGTCCTCGTCGACGAGCGACTGGTCGACCCCGGCGACTGGACTGGTCCCGGGGGAGCGCAGCAGATCCTCTCTCGATCGGACATCGACATCGCCGTGCTCGAGACGGCGCGCGGCGGGATCGTCCTGCGCGGCGTCGGCTATCAGTCGAACGACGCCAGCATCCTGACCAACGTCAGCGCCGACCACCTCGACCTGCAGGGCATCCACACCCTGCCCGAGCTGGCCGAGGTCAAGGCGACGATCACCCGGATCACCCGGCCCGACGGGTGGACCGTGCTCAACGGCGACGACCCGCTGGTCGCCGCGGTGGCCCGCAGAACGCGGGCCAAGGTCGCCCTGTTCTCGCTCGACGAGGAGCACTCGGCGCCCGTCCGGCGGCACCTCGCCCGGGGCGGTCGGGCGTACGTCGTGCGGCGCGGCAACCTGGTCGAGGTCAACGGTGCGCGGTCGACGTCGATCGTCCCGGTCGCCGAGGTGCCCATCACGATCGGCGGGATCGCCCGTCACAACGTGGCCAACGCACTCGCGGCGGCGGGCGGGGCTCGCGCCCTCGGCGCCACGATCGAACAGGTCGCCGACGGCCTGCGCGACTTCCGCCCCACCTCCGACCGCTCTCCGGGTCGGCTCAACCTGTTCCGGTTGGGACAGCGGATCGTCATCGTCGACTTCGCCCACAACGAGGCTGGCATCGCGGCCGTGCTCGACGTCGCCGAAGGGATCGCCGGGGGCGCGGCCGGGCGGGCGGCCCCGATCACGATTATCATCGGGACGGCCGGCGATCGACCGGACGACACCCTCCGGGGGATCGGCCGGATCGCCGCCCAGCGAGCGCAACGGGTCGCGATCAAGGAGACCCTCGGCTACCTCCGCGGACGGACCCGCGAGTCGATCGTGGGCGAGCTGAAGGCGGGCGTCGTGGCCGGCGGTCGATCCGCCGACGAGATCCCCGTCTACGAGTCGGAGACGGCCGCACTGCGGGCCGAACTCAACGGAGCCGGTTCGCTCGCGGAGGGGCGCGGTGCCCGACCCGACGCTGCGCGGGTCGTCGTCCTGATGTGCCACGAGGAGCGCGAAGCCGTCTTCGCCCTGCTCGACCAGCTCGGCGCCCGGCCGATCGACATCGCGACGGAGCTGACCGAGCTGCTGCCTCGCCTCCAGGAGCGGCCGCGGCGCTAGTGGCGCCGGCTCAGTTCTCGGCGAGGACGATCACCCGGTCGGCCGCGGCGAGGGTGATTTGGTCAGCCTTGGGCGGATTGATCGAGACGCCGTACGCCGCGGCCGCGTCCTCGGCTCGAGCGGCGATCCGGTACCCGAAGGCGATCTCGTTCCGGCGCCGAGCCGACTCGAGCACCGCCGCGAACGGCAGCTCGACGCCCAACGCCACGTAGTCGCCGGCGGGTTTGAGGTAGATCTCGGAGCCGGCCGGGTCGAGCAGGTCGGAGAAGACCGCATTGAGGTGCTTCGACTCGGCGACCTGGGCGATCATCAGGCTGATCAGCCGGTCACTGACGATGAAGTCGTCGGCTCGGGCGACCTCGGCCAGCGCCCGGTCGCGCAGGTCGAGCATCTCGCTGACGATCGAGAAGTCGCGCTTCAGCCGCGACGCGATATCACGGAGGTGCAGGAGCGTCACGAGCGTCCGGGCGTCGGCTCGTGAGGCGTCCAGGATGTCCGAGTAGCACAGCACGATGATGTGATCGAACCCCTCGACGCGGAGGCCGTCGATCGTGACCCGGTCGGTCGAGTCCCCAGCGCGATAGACGATCCGCTGGGCGCTGAGCTCGTGCCCCAATCGGCGGATCTCGGGCTCGATCCCGGGGCTGGAGGCGACGACCGTGATCTCCGACCCAGCGGGGACATACGCGTCGAGTTCGCGGATGATCGACGGTGCCCTGCGGTTCCAGCCGAGGACGAGCGTCCGCTCCGGCCGGACCGGCTGCGGCGAGGCTGAGCGCATGACGGCTTCGTCAACCGCGACCGGGCCCGCCGACGGGTGGATCTGGTCGTCGTCGGCGGCGACGACGATGAGCCGGTCGCCGGTCTCGATGCGGGTCGCCGAGGGTGGGTTCAATCGCGGCGTTCCAGCGGCGGGGAGCAGGCCGATGACCGACGCGTCGGCGAACGCACCGAGGCTCTCGCCGAATGGTCGCCCGACCAGCTCAGGCTGCTCCGTGAGGTAGATCTCGTCGCCGGCGAAGTCGAGGAGCTCGGCGTAGACCACCGAGAGCCCAGACTGGCGGCAGGTCTGGGCGGTGATCCGCGAGATGACCTCTTCGGACAGGATCAGCTCGACCTCGTCGCGCCCGACCATGCGCGCCACGTCGACGTTCGTCCGATCGCGGATCTCGGCGACGATGTGGTACGGCTCGGCCCGCCGGTCCGGGTGGTTGGTGATGGCCAGGATCGACTTGATCACGTCGGCGTCGGGCTCGTCGCCTTCGGGCGCCAGGATGACGATCGCACGGGCCGAGGCCAGGCTCACGATCCGGAGGTCGTCGACGTCCATCGGGCTGCCCGAGCGGCACACCACCTTGGTCCGGCCGGTCGACCCGACCCTCGTCCGGATCTCCCCCTCCATCTCGACTTTATCGCGGTCGGCCAGGATGACGATCGAGCGACGACCCTGGTTTTCGTTGGCCGAGACGATCTCGGAGATCACCGTGTGGATCTGCTGCGACCAGCCGAGGATCACGGTGTGGTCGCGCTCGACGACGCGCGAACGGCCCTTGCGCAGCTCGGCCAGCTTCGATTCGAGGCCCGTGTTGAGGATGCCGATCAACGTGCTGATGACGAAGATCCCGCCGAGGGTGATCAGGAACATGGCCAGCAGGAAGCCGGCAGTTCCCTGATCGCCGCCCATGGTTCCGGGATCCAGGGTCCGCAATAGCCCGTAACGCAGGAGGGTCGGGAAATCGAGATCCTCGCTGGCGAGGCCGGTCAGCCACACGATCAGCGCGACGAGGACGATGAGCACGACCGAGATCGCGAACAGCCCGAGGATGAGGGCGATGGTGCCCCGACTCATGAACTCGTCGAAGCGGTAGCGGACGCGGTCCCGCCAGGTCACTCGATCCACCGGCTGATGGTAGCGACCGATATGGCTCGCGTTGTTGGGCAGCTGGAACGCCCACCTTGGAGCCCGGAACGCACTTGCGACCCGGCCGGGCGGCGGCGCATCATCCGGCCAGCCCGGCGGATCTCGCCGGCCGCAGCCTGAGGGAGCACGGTCCGGCCATGGAAATGCTCATCGGAATCCTGCTCGTCGTGATCTCGGTGATCGAGATCGTCGGCGTCATCCAGGTGGTCGGCAAGAACACCGTCGGCTGAAGTTCAGCCCTCCGGGACCTCGAGCTCGCCGGGGTCGGTGAACGCGCTCGGACGACCCGCCGAATGTGAGGCCGCCATCGCCTCGCGGTAGACCCCGACGGCGTCGTCGACGCACATCACGACGAGGTCGCCCGGGGCCGCCCGACGGAGAGCCGCGCGCACCGCGGTCATCTCGTCGAGGATCTTCTCGGCCCTCGCGGCCCGCGCACCGCCGGCCCGGGCATCCTTCACCCCGGCAACGACATTGGCCGCCGTCTCGCCCGGCGGGCGGCCGCGCAGGTTGCGGTCCTCGCGGACGTAGATCTCGTCGAAGGCGCCGGCCGCGATGGCGCCGTAGTCGTGCTGGTCCTCGTCACGCCGATCGCCCGGGATGCCGATCACGCCGATGGCGCGCCCTGTGCGCGGCCGATTGCCGTTCGTCCTGGCGGCTGCCGCCTTCGAGCGACCTCCGCGGACTTCGGGCTCGCTCACCATCCGTTCCACGAAGTCGGCCAGCTGGCGCATCCCGTCGACGTTGTGGCAGTAGTCGATGACGACCTTGATCCCGCCGATCTCGATCAGGTTGAGCCGACCGGGCGCCTGGAAGAACGAGGTGGAGAACGTCCGGAGGCCCTGGCGGATGTCGTGGAGATGGGCCCCGACAGCCCATGCGGCGGCAGCCGCCGCGAGTGCATTGGCGACGTTCATCCGGGCCCGTCCGCCGAACGTGGCCGGGATGAGGTGGGTGTACAGGACCGGCATCGTCCGCGCCCCGAGCCGCAGGACGATGAGGTCGCCCTCGGGCGTGGGGTCGATGCCGAACGCCGCGCCGCCCCGGCCGAGATGACCGTCGATCCGGTCGAAGCCGTCCATGCCCTTTTCCGTGGCCAGGCTGAAGTAGACCACCCGGCCGGCGCAGTGGCGGCCCATCCTCGCGACGTGCGGATCGTCGGCGTTGAGGACGGCCGTCCCCGAGCGCGGCACGGCCTCGACGACGACGCCCTTGACGTTGGCCAGCTGACCGATCGAGTCGATCCCGCCGAGACCGAGGTGGTCGCCGGTCACGTTGGTCACGACCGCCACGTCGTTGCGGTCGTAGCCGAGGCCTTCGCGCAGGATGCCGCCCCGGGCGACCTCGAAGACCGCCGTGTCGACGGTCGGGTTCTGGAGGACCATCAGCGCCGATTTCGGCCCGGACATGTCGCCTTTCTTGATCAGCCGTCCGTCGATGACGATGCCGTCCGTCGAGGTCATGCCGACCCGCCGGCCCATCAGCTTGAGGATGTGCGAGATCATCCGGACGGTCGTCGTCTTGCCGTTGGTGCCGGTCACCGCGATGATCGGGATGCGCGCCGAGGAGCCCGCCGGGAACAGCGAATCGATGACCGGCCGGGC
>JBDTQW010000038.1:0-22114 GCA_039931975.1 Chloroflexota bacterium
AGTCTAGGCCGTACTGACTGCCATCTCCCGCTCCACTTCCACGGCTAGGAAATGCTCGACACGTCACCGATACTCGGGACGATGGCCTGTTTCCGCTACCAGCCGGCGATCCTCGAGCGTTTTCCAGGGATCGCCGGCGGGGTGATCCACGCGAGCGGCGTCACCAATGGCCCGACGCCCAGCGGCCTGGCTGAGCAGTTCGCGACCACCCAGGCCGAGGTCCGGGCGCAGATCGGTGCGACGCCGCTGAGCGAGCTCCCGTCGCTCGCCGCGTGGCGGCGCGTCTTTCGTTCCTTCGGGGTCGACCCGACTCAATATCGCTCGGCGGCCGAGGGGCTCCTCCGTCGCCTGATCAAGCAGGGCGACCTCCCATCGATCGGTACGCTCGTCGATCTCGCGAACCTGGTGTCGATTCGTCATGCGCTCCCGGTCGCCGTCTTCGACGCCAAGGCGATCACCGGCTGTGCCGTCGTGCGGTTCGCCCGAGGCAATGAGCATTGGGCCGACCTTGGCTCGAGCACGACCGAGCGGCCGGCGCCCGTGGAGGTCATCTTTGCCGACGACTCGGACGTCGTCGTGGCTCGGCGCTGGTGCTGGCGCCAGAGCGCAGCAAGCGCCGCCCGGGACGACACGACCGAAATCCTGGTCACGGTCGAGGGCCACCACGAGCGCGCGATTGACGAGGTGAGCGAAGCCGTCGACGACCTGGAACGGCTCCTTCGCGCCTACGCCACGCCGGATACAGTCCGGCGAGCGCTCCTCAGCGCGGCCGACCCGATCTTCGAGTCGTCGCCGAACTTGACGGGCACATGAACGGACCCGGACCAGCGAACGTGGCCCGGGTCCGTCGTGGAGTTGGCGTCAGGCGCTGAGCAAGCTCAGCCGATCCCGCCGCCGATCTCTCCGGGCGGGTTCTCGCCGGTGACGCGACCGGGTGGCCCTACGGCTTGCCGAAGTGGTTCCCGTGATTTCCCTTGTTCGAGTGGTCTTTGGCCGAGGCCGGCGACGCTGTCTTCTTCGGCTTCTTCGACTGCTTCGCGTCATCCTTGTGAGCCTTGCCATCACCGGCCTGCGCGGAACGGTGGATCGCCGAGGGCCCACGCGAGTCGTGGTTCCTGGCTTCGTTCGCTTCCTCGTCGTTGTCGCCGGCAGACTCATCAGTCGAGTCAGCCTCGTCCGAGTCGGCGTCGGCCACCGGATCGACCCTCGACGTAATCGGCTTGCCGATGCAGGAATGGGCCGCATCGCGTCCGCCACCCATCGATGACACGTAGTCGCCGTGGTTCTTGTATGTGCTGAGCGTGGTCGGCGCGGCCGTCACCGTGCCGGCGTACGCGCCTGACAATGCCCCGCCGCCGACCGGGAACGAGCCCGACCAGGTGAAGCCGAGGCTGTACGGCCCGTCATAGGTCGCATTGAACGAGATGACCCCGCCGGTCAGCGTGCCGGTGACGGTCTCGGTCGTGTAGTAGTCGCTCTCCACGGGGGTCGAGCCGGTGATCGTGATCGAGGTGTCGCACGGGTTCACCGAGACCACGAACGTGTGGATGAACGTATCCAGGACGACCACGGTGTACGACGTCGTCGCGACCTGGTAGCGCTGCACACCACCCGAGCCCGCGAGCACGGGGCCGGCCACGACGCCGACCAGGAGGCCGACTGCCGCGAGCGCGGCAAACATCCTCTTCTTCATATCCACTCCTTCGAGAGACGCCTGAAGCGAAAAGTGCCCAGGGGGATGGCCGCTTCACGCAGCGGCCGCTCCACCCGACCCAGCTCCCCGCCATGGAAGGTGACTTGCGCACGGTTCATGCGCTGCGTTGCTGGAAACGACGCGGGCCTCTCGGGCGTTACATGGCCACCGTGCGTCGGTGCACCGGACCGTGGATAGACCGGGTCGTCGTCCCCGATCGCGTCGACGGGCTAAGGGGCCTTCCCGCCGCCCTTGCCATGGCCGTTGCCGCCGCCGTTCCCGCCACCGTTGCCGCCGCCGTTCCCGCCACCACTGCCACCGCCGTTGCCCGGCTTGCCGCCCGGATGGTCCTTCGGCGGATTGCCCGGGCCCCTTTGACCGGGAGCCGAATCGATGGTCTGCCGCAGCACGTTGACCTGGTCGAGCGCGTTGGCCGCTGCGGCCTTCGCCGTGCCGGAGAGTTCCTCTCCCAACCGGGCAAGGAGGATCGCGTGCCGGGCAAGGGCCTGGCTCAGGCGGGGTGCGTCCATTGCCGCCTGACCGACATCCGCGCCGGTGCCCCCGAGTTCGGCCCGGTAGGCGGCGATCGCATCGGATGCGGCGCCGGCGTCTCCGTCCAGGAACGCCTGTTCAGCCTCCGACAGCCGCCGGTCGAGCCGGGTGATCTGGGCCTCGAAGCGGGCTGACGTGCCCGATGCGGGCAGCGTCAGCGACTCGACGGCGAGTCGGAGCCCGTAGAGCGGCCGGCCCGGAGTGCTGCCCACCGAGACGAAGCTCAGGCTCCCGACCAGGAGCACCGCGCTCATCGCTACGATCGTGGCGGCACGGGGGACGGGAACCCAGAACCGGCCGAGGCCAGCGCCGAAGCGCCTGGGTGCCGAAGTACGAGTCGCCGCCACCCGATATTCGGCCAGCACCGCTGCCCTGACCCGCTCGAGACTTGCGGGCTCGGGCGTCAGCGCTCGGGCGGCCGCCTCCAAGTACGGCGAGTCAAGGCGCTCGGCGTCGATGCGATCGGTTGCGGAGGTCGCTCGGCGGAGGTGGAGCCAGCTCATGCTTCCTTCGCCCGGGCGCCGAGTCGCGCCGGATCGCTTAGCCGACCGCGAAGGACCGCGAGAGCCCGATGCTGGATCACTCGAATGGTGCCTTCGCGCTTGCCGATGACGGCCCCGATCTCGGCGTGCGTGAGCTCGGCAAAGAATCGGAGGACGATCACGTCGCGCTGCTCGGGGGAGAGCGAACCGAGCGCCACCCGGATCTCGTCGAGCTCAGCCCTTCGTTCGAGGCGCTGGCCGGGCTGGACAGGATCGGCCATCTGCCCGACCTCATCGTCCAGTGGTGCAGCGACGCGTCGAGTGCGACCGAAGTCGATCACGGTGTTGCGGGCGATGCGAAACAGCCAGGCCCCGAAGGGGAGACCTCGCTGCTCGTACCGCGGAAGGGACTCGATCACCTTGAGAAAGACCTGCTGCAGGAGATCCTCGCCATCGGCCGGCTGAGGGACCCGGACGAGGACGAAGCGGTAGACGCGATCGGCGTAGAGGTCGTACAGGGCCCCGAAGGCCTCGGCGTCACCGGCCTTGGCACGGCTGACCAGTGTGTCGACGTCCACGTCATCGACCACTGAAACGAGGGAGGAACATCAACGTTACGGTAGTGCAGGTGACGGTCGCTCAGACCCCGACGATGGTCTCCGACGCAGACGCTTTGGTCATGGCCCTATCGGTCGTGAGCAGGCGTCGTCGACGGCGAGGTCGGCTGGATGCCCGCCTCGATCCGGCGCTTCAGCTTCGCGAGGTTCTTGCGGGTCTCGGCCCGGCCCAGCGCCGGCAGGATGGGATGCAGGAAGCGGAGCGGGCGGATGAGGTTGCCCCGCGCGCGGAAGGTGACGACCGAGCGGCGATCGTCGATCGGCTCGACGACGTACTCGACGTACGCCTCGCCGAGGGGGCCCCCGCGCAGTGACATCGTGGCCGATCGTCCTTCCTCGAAGGCGACGATCCGCCCGGTCACATCGCTTTCGCGTCCACCGTAGATCCGCCGGGCGAAGATCTCCGTCCCGATGTCCGGAGGGCCGGGCGTGACCTGGCGGACCTCCACGACGCCGTGCTCCCAGAGCGGCACTTGCTCGAACGCGACAAGGTAGGGCCACACCTGCGCGGCCGGACGGTCGATGTCGAGGCTCTGGCTGAGTTCGAACATCCGATCACCTCCTGGCCCGCGGATCGCCCGGATGCATCACGTCCCGGTCTCGATCTCGCGCTTGCGCCGGGCCACGAACGCGTCGAGCGCCTCGCGGACAGGCGGATCCATCGACGGTTCCTCGAACTCGGCGAGGAGCTGCTTCCAGATCCCGTTCGCACGCTCGGTCGCCGTCCGGGCACCATCGTCGTACCACGTCTCGAAGTTGCGCCAGTCGGACAGGAGCGGCCGGTAGAACGCGGTTTCGTAGCGCTCGAGGGTGTGGGCCGACCCGAAGAAGTGGCCGCCCGGCCCGACGTCGGCGATGGCGTCCACGCCGAGGGTCGCCTCGTCGACCTCGAAGGGGACGAGGACCTCGGCCATCATCTGCAGGATCTCCGCGTCGACGATCAGCTTCTCGAACGAGGCGGTCAGGCCGCCCTCGAGCCAGCCCGCGCCCTGGTAGAGCAGGTTGACCCCGCCCATGATCGAGCCCCACACCGACATCTCCGACTCGTAGGCGGCCTGGGCGTCGACGACGCTCGATGCCGTGGCATTCGATGAGCGCCACGGCAGCCGGTAGCGGCGGGCGAGCTGGCCGGTGGCGAAGGCGGCCTTGACGTACTCCGGCGTACCGAACGCCGGCGCGCCCGTGCGCATGTCGACGTTCGAGGTGAACCCGCCATAGATCACCGGCGCTCCCCGGCGGGCCAGCTGGGTCAGCGCGACCATGAACAGGGCCTCGGCATTCTGCTGGGCCAACGCACCGGCCAGGGACACCGGGGTCATCGCCCCGGCCAGGGTGAACGGGGTGACCACGACCGGCTGGCCGTGGGTCGCCATCTCGATCAGCCCGTCGGACATCGGGCCGTCGAGCCGCAGCGGCGAGTTGGAGTTGATGATGGTCATCAGGCGCGGCTCGCGGGCCAAGGTGTCACGGTCGACCCCGGCGGTGAGGCAGACGACCTCGATCGCATCGTCGACCGGGGTCCTCCCGGAACCGAGGCACTGCCAGGTCTTGTCGAGCAGCGTGGCGAGCGCGTGGTACATGTCGAGATGGCGGGTCGCGACCGGCAGGTCGGTCGGCTCGAGGGGTCCGCCACCCTCCTGCTGGACGATGTCGAGCGCGCCGATGACCCGGACGTAGTCGCAGAAGTCCGCGAAGTTGCCCGGGCGTCGACCCCGGTCCAGGTCAGACACGAACGCCGGACCGCCCACCGCCCCGAACACGAGGTGGTTGCCGCCCAGGACGATATCCCGCTCGGGTTTCCGAGCATGAAGGCTGAACTCTGTGGGCGCCGTCGCCACGAGCGCTTCGACCAGGCCGGCATCGAGACGGACGTTCCGTCGGCTTCGATCGACCTCGGCACCGGCCCGGGCCAGCAGGTCCAGGGCGCGGTCGCCGAGGATCTCGAAGCCGATCTCACGGAGGATGCGCAGGGACGCCAGGTGGATCGCCTCGACCTGGTCGGCGCTCAGAATTTCGACCGGCCGGTACGGGTTGACGATCGACCGCCAGGGGAGCTGGCCCAAGCCGGGCGGCGGCCGCCGACGGCGGCGATGACCGATCTCCGCAGACACGGCGGCCCTCTCGGGTGGGGACGGAGTCAGGACATGGACCCGGGATCCCGTGTCTCAGCGTACCCCGCGCGACCGCGGCGGGCCGCGACGTTGCGGCTGCCGCCCCCGGGGTCACCCGCGGGTCAGACCAAGCGCTAGGCGCGCTCCTCGCGGACCAGGCCTTCGCGGATCGCGTAATGGACGAGGCCCGGGATCCCGCGCACGCCGAGCTTGGCGTAGAGGTTCGCGAGATGGCGTCGGACCGTGTGGGTGCTGATCCCGAGCCGCCGACCGATCGCGGTCGCGTTGAGCCCGGTCGCAAGGAGCCCGATCACTTCGCGCTCGCGGAGGGTCAACGGGCTGCCCGACTGGAGCCACCGGATCGAATCGTCCACGACCGCCGCCGTGACGCTGCTATGCAGGTAGCGCTCGCCGTTGTGGACCGCCCGGATCGCGTCGATGAGGTCGTCGGAATGGACCCCCTTGACGACGTAGCCCCAGGCACCGGCCAACAGGGCCTGGCGGACGGTCTCAGCGCCCTGGTGCATCGTCAGGACAACGACCCGCTGCTCCGGAGCACGCGCGCGGATGTCATGAAGGAGGGCGACACCGTCGCCGTCGCCGAGGCTCAGATCCACGAGGAGCACGTCGGGCCGGCAGCGCTCGATCAGGTCGAACGCGTCACGGGTGCCCGTCGCCTCGCCGGCTACCTCGATCCCGTGCGACGCGAGGATCATCCGCAGACCTTCGCGGACGAGGTGATGGTCCTCGACGATCCCCACCCGGATGCGCGCGCCCCGGCCGAGCGCTGGGTCGGTGGCGACCGGCGTCCTGTTCTCTGGAGGCGGGTTCGACATCACTGGGCGGCCACCGTTTCCGTGCTCGTCAGTCGCGGATTGGACGTGGGCTGGCCTGCGGCCGCAGCGGCGGGCAGTGGCAGCGTCAGGGTGATCGTGGTCCCGGCACCCAGGGCCGACCTGATCTGGAGGTCGGCGCGCAGAAGGAATGCCCGCTCGCTCATGCCGGGCAAGCCGAGGCCGCGCTCACCGACCTCGTCGGGGTCGAAGCCGATCCCGTCGTCGCGGACGGTGACCTGGAGCTTCCCGTTGGCGGCCTCCATGGCGATCCAGATTTGATCCGCGAGCGCGTAGCGTGTGGCGTTGCCGAGCGCCTCCTGGACGATCCGGTAGACCTCCATCTCGTCGTCCGGGGCGAGCAACCGCGGATGGACGAGGTCGGGGTCGATCCGCACGTCGACGGCTACGCCGGCCGTCGCCGCGAGCTCCTGGATGCCTGCTCCCAGCCCGGTCTGGGCGAAGCGCGCCGGGCGGAGTCGGAAGGCGACGTCACGGGTTTCGTCGATCGCGATCCCGGCCAGCTCCTGGGCGCGCCCGACCGCAGCACGGGTCAGGGTCAAGCGCTTGCGTTCGCCCGTCCACAGCATCGACTCGGCGGCATCGAGGGTGAAGGTCAGCGCCGCCAACGTCTGTCCGACCCCGTCGTGGATGTCCCGCGCCAGACGCAGGCGCTCATCCTCCTGGGCGGTCAGCAATCGGTCGCTCGCTTCACGATACAGTCGGGCGTAGCGGCGGCCGTTCGAGGCCAGCCGGTCGGCCATGATCGCGATGATGATCGCGACGATCGTCATGACCTGTGTTTCGAGGAGCTCGAGTCCGATGACCGCCGGCGACGGTCCGGCGATCGCCGGATGGGCAAAGATCGCGACGGTCACCACGGCGATCCGGAGGAGCACAAACCTCAGTCCGAACAGGAAGCCCTGGACCGCCACGACGATCCAGATGCCATGAAGGGCGAGTTCGGCGTGGCCGACCATGAAGAAGGCCGCCAAGCCAAGGACGATCGCTGCGCCATCGAGAACCAGCTGGACGCGACGAAGAGAGGCTTTGGACCAGCGCCTGCGGCCGGCTCGTCGGACCGCTTTTTGGAGGTCAGTTCGTATGGTCAATTGCGGACGCTCCGATTGATGGGGCGTGAGTATATGAATGGCCCAATCGGCTGCGCAATGCTTAGGACCTTCTTCTGGGGGAGGTTCCGGTGCATGCTGGAACCGGTCTCGGCGGAAGCCTCGTGCGACCGGATAACGGCCGGGATCTGAGCCCCGGACGGAACCGTGATCGAGGACCAACGCGACCTGGCTCGGACCGCCGAGCCGAACGACCGGGGGGACTCTTCGTTGCTCATCGCGCCACTCGACGACTCCTCGGGAGGCCGCGATCCGGCCTTCCCGCGACCGGTGCCCCTCGCACCGCAGCGCCGGCCGCTCCGGGGCCGAGGGTCCAAACTCGCGCTCGTCGCGGTCGCGCCGGACAGTGGGGTGCGAGCACTGCTTGTCGCCCACGAAGCGGAACGCCGACTGATCGCGCGGGACCTCCATGGCGTCGTCGGCGGCGCGCTCACGGCCGTAAAGCTGAGCCTCGAAGCCGCCCAGCGACAGCCCGACGTCCCCTCCGCCCAAGCGTCGATCCGTGCGAGCCTCGGAGTCCTCGAGCAGGCGATCCAGGCGGTCCGTGACCTGTCGGTCGACCTTCGCCCATCGGTCCTCGACGACCTAGGCCTCGTCCCGGCGGTTCGCTCGTCTCTCGTCCGTGAGGCCCGCCGCTCCGGATGCCAGGCGTCACTGCTCACCGAGCCGGACCTGCCTCGTCTCGACCCGGACCTGGAGTCGGCCTGCTTCCGTGTCGCCCAGGAGGCGCTGGCCAACATCACATCTCACGCGCGCGCGAGCCATATTCGCATCGAGATCCGGATCGACGGGGATCGGCTGGTCCTGATCATCGATGACGACGGCGTCGGCTTCGACGTTCGTCAGGCGCTGAATAAGACCCCACAAGGGAGGATCCAGGGAATGCAGAAGATGGCCGAGCGGGTGAGCCTGATGGGCGGGACGCTTGACGTCACGTCCAGGGTCGCCGAGGGCACTCGGGTCAAGGCCGCGTTCCCGTACGTGGCGGAGCGTGTTCGTCGCAGGGCGGCCGGACGATGATGATGGGTCAGCCGATCCGGGTCCTCCTCGTCGAGGACCACGAGCTCGTCAGGGCCGGGTTCACCAGCCTGATCCAGAGCCTCCCCGGCATGGAGGTCGTCGGGGGCGCGGCAAACGGTCGCCAGGCCCTGGTCCTCATCCGTGAGCTCATGCCTGACGTCGTCCTGATGGACATCACGATGCCGGAGCTCAACGGCCTGAACGCGGTCGGCCAGATCGCCGCCGAGTTCCCGCTGGTCAAGGTGATCATGCTGTCGATGCACGACAACGAGGAGTACTTCCGCCAGGCACTGCAGGCGGGGGCGGCCGGCTACCTGGTCAAGGACGCGGATCCGGCGGAACTCGAGCTCGCCATCCGATCCGTCGCTCGCGGCGGGTCATACCTCAGTCCCGCCGTCTCGCGCCACGTCGTCTCCGAATACGTCCGCGGGCGCAGTGCGGAGCCGGGCGGCTTCGACCGACTGACGCCGCGCCAGATCGAGATCGTCCAGCTCATCGCCGAAGGGCATACGAACGCGGAGATCGCCCAGATCCTGGGCGTGTCGTCGAAGACGATCGAGACCCACCGTTCGCAGCTCATGGCGCGGCTTCAGATCCACGACGTCACGGGGATCGTTCGCTACGCCGTCCGGATGGGCCTCGTCTCCTCCGACAGGTAAGGTCTCGTTCCGGGCCAGGGCTCGTCCGGGCGAGGACCCGACCCTGGCTCAGGGGTTTCCCGAAGCGCCCGTGCCGCCGTTGGAGGGCGGCGGCTTCGCGGCCGGTTTGGATGCCGATCCTGCCGATCCCGGCTTTGATGCCGGCCTGCTCGACGTTCCCTGGGGGACCGACGGGAGACTGACGATGCTCGGTAGTCGGAAGTCGGTCGACGTCCCCTCGAGCCTCACGATGGTCTTTCCCAGCTGCTTGACGGCCACGTGGAGCTCGCCGATGTCGGACACGACGGACCCATAGCGCACCGACGCCTCGTCGAAAACCGAGCGCGCCGCCTGGAGGTCGGACTCCATCGCATCGTTGTGCACGCCCAGCATCGAGATGGCATCGCCGACTGGTCGACGGTCCGCGGCGATCTGCCCGTCCTGCTCGATCTGAAGGATCGAGACGACAGCCAGTGACGAGGCGTATACCCCGGCGCTGAGGCCGATCGCGACGCCCAGGTGATACGGCCGGCGCGCCTCGATGGCCGGGGCCCTGGCGACCGCGTTCGCCGGAGCCATGGCCAGCACAGGCGGCCTGGCCGCGATCGCAGAATTGAGCCCGATCGGAGCCGGACCGGGAGCCGCGGGGAGCCTGGCGAGCGCGGCGTGCGAAACATCCACGGCAGGCTTGTCCCAGATCGGAACGGGAGCCGTGGTGATCGAGGAAGGTGCAAGGACGATCGGGCGGGGAGCCGGAGTGACCGGGGCGCTCGCGACGGGAGCCGGGGCCACCCGGGCTGGAGCCGCGACCGAGGCTGGAGCCGACGGCTTGACAGCCAGTTCGGTGGTTGCGGATGCGTTCATCACGGCACCGTGATCAGCTTCGTGTTGGACTTCGCGGCGAACTTCAACTCGCCGCCATTGTTCACCAGGCAGTAGGCGGTGTAGACGTACCTGCCGGACGGCGCGTTGTCTGTCGCCGCGGTCGAGTTCGTCCTCGCCACCTCGGTGTTCTTGTCTTCCGGCGGGAAGTGGGTCTCGTAAGTGGTCGAGCGGATCAGCGAGTAGCCGGCAAAGTTCGACACGGAGCAGCCGGTCCAATCCGCCCGGACGTTTCCGGACACCAGGGCGAGGGTCAGGCTCATCGAGCCGCCATCACCACCACCACCGCCACCACCACCGCCGCCGCCGCCGGACGAGCCGCCTCCCCCGCCGGAGCCGCCAGAGCTGCCGCCGCCCCCGCCGCCGCCGGACTTCGGAACGGGCGCACCCATCGCGCGCAGCCGGCCCTGCGCCTGGAGGAGCAGTTGCTTGAGCTCGGCGAGCTTGGCCTGGGCGGCCTTGAGGCGATCTGACAGCTCCTTGGCGCTGACCCCATCGGTGCTGACCTGGGTCTTGGTGTCGGCCAGCGCAAGCGACAGGCTGGTCGTGAGGTCATTGAGCTCGACGAGCTGTGCTTGCAGGTCGAGTCCTCGGGCCTGTTCGTCAGCCAATGCGGTCTGGAGCGTGTCGAGCGACACGGGCGGGGCGGGTGGCGGTGCCGCAGCTGCCGTAAGAGCGGCCGCCACCTGGATCGAGCCAAGACCGACGGCGAGGCAGATCACCACCCCGGCGATGACGAAGGCGCGACGGATACGGAGTCTCATTGGATCGGTTCCTCCGGGGACGTGGTACGAGTGACCAGGGATGGGGGTGGGGCCGGATCCCTGCCCGCCTCGGGCAGGCTCGTCGAGAACGTCGGACGGCGACGCCTCGCGACCCAGTAGCGATATGCGGCCGCCACGAGGACGGCAAGACCAGTCGCCACGTACAGCGGCCGGAAAGCATCAGAGTCGGTCCCGGCCAGGATCCCGTGGGTCCAGCCGAGGATGAACGCGACGAATGCCAGCCGGTGAAGCTTCAGCCACCAGCCCGAGGGAAGGAGCCTGGTATATCGGGCCGTCAGTCCCATGATCACCAACGCGTACATCCCGAGGCTCCCGAGCGCGACCGGCACGGAGCGGTAACTCGACAGGCCGGGGACGAAGGCCCCCTGGACCCCGACGCCGGCATACGGATCGAGCACGAGGCTGACGACGTGCGCCGCGAGAAAGGCAAGGACGAACACGAACAGGTTCTCGTGCCACGGGAAGAGACGCTTCGACACCTTCCAGGTCGACTGGTTCACCGGGTGGCTCAGGACCAGGCCGAATACCACGAGGATCGTCAAGAGCACATAGGCGGTGATGCCCGTGGCTCGGCCCGCCAGCCACAGGCGCATCTGGGCCTGGTACTGGCTGGACGCGGGAACGATCTGATCGGTCGCAAAGAGGACCAGTAGGCCCAGCAGCGCGCCGAGCACGATGGTCGTCCGGCCGGTCAGGCGCATCGTCGTGATCCCCTTCTGGGGGGATGGAGCGGCTGTTTCGCCGCCGCAGGAGGAGTCATGGCGACCTCCTGGCGGGCGTGGCACCGACCTGATGGATTGTACCCCGGGCGGTCGGAGCTGTGCCACGCGGCACCCCAGCAATCGTCCTGTCCGGCCGTCAGTAATCCGTACCCGGCCCGGCGGCGCCCCCGATCCGAGGGTGGTGCACGGCGACAACGTCCTCAGGCCTTGCCCGGTCTCGGCTCAGGGCTCGCGCCGACGCAAGACAGGTGAACACCCCGGGCCATTCGTACCCCCCACCCGATGGTGACGACGCTCGCCCGCCGCGACGATTTGATCCGGCCGGGAGCCATGCCCGGGACGTGCCGCAAGGCGAGTGGGGCACCGACGTTCCCCATCGTCTCGGCATCGGTTCCCGGCCGCGAACCCGACAACGTCACGAATAGGCGCGCAAAGCCGGTCCGCGAGGACCCCAGGAAAACAAGGGGGGAGCAATCCCAATGAGTCGGCACTCGAGCAACCAGGCGACGGCTACCTATCAGCCCGGCCGTCGGTCCAGCCTGCGCAAAGGCCTCACCCTGCTCAGTTTGCTTGCACTCATCGTCAGCGTTGTCGTACCCCAAGGGGTGATTCTCGCTTCCGCGCGCCCGGCGAGCTCCCCCGCGAAGGCCGCTCCTCAGACGCTCACGAGCACGCTCAAGCTGAGCGTCCAGAACATCGACGACGCATCCGCGGTAAGCCCCTATCGCTGGCGGATCGACGTCGACGACACCGGGACGCCGACCCAGGCGCCGACCGACTGCTTCCCGCAGTCCGCGGAGCATCCGACCGGTGACCCGGACTACCCGGCCAATTGCGACTGGCCCTCGGTCCATAACTTCACCGGCGGCGCCGGCGGCACCGACAACCTGGTGACCCAGGGTGACCAGACCGAGCTCAACGCGACCACCGGGATCGTCCTGCCCAACGGCAAGTACCTCATCTCGATCCTGGCGCCCGGCTTCAAGATCGGCGGCCAGCACTTCTCGATGCCGATCGACAACGCCAGCCCGCTCGTCGCCAAGCTAACACCCGAGCCGCTGAAGCTCGGCAGCCTGAAGATCCAGATCTTCGAGGATGCCTTGACCAACGGGCAGTTCGACCCGCCGGGCGAGCATGCGCCCGTCACGGGCGGACCGACACATAACTTCCAGGCCCACATCGACGACGTCCTCGGCGAGGTCTCCACCGACTGGTTCGGCAACCCGCTGTGCGCCGACTACTACAAGGTCGGCCAGGATCCGCCCGGCCCGGAGGGGCCCCTCGGCGTGGACCCGAATGGCAACACGAGCAACTACGGCGTCGACTCGGCCGGCGAGTTCGTCTACATCTCGGGCACCGGCGGCCAGTGCATCGACGGCGACAACGACGGGCTCATCGTGATCCCGAACCTCGGCGCGAATCGTTATGAGGTCACCGTCGTACCGCCCGACGGCGAGAACTGGATCCAGACGACCACCCTTGAAGGCGGTCACTTCTGGGACACCTGGGTGTACGAGGGCTACACCGGCGACGACGTCGAAGTGCTCATGAACGGCGCTCCGATCCCCTTCGCCCAGTTCGGCTATGTCAAGCCCCGAAGCACCTTCCTGTTCCCGTGCGCCTCGAACTGCGGTCAGCTCAAGGTCGCAGTCCGCTCGACCAAGTCCTACCTGCCGCCCGCCGGTGGCGACACCGATGAGGGTCCGGTCAAGAACGCCTGGATCGCACTGAACGACCTGCGTCTGGGCGGCGACGAGCTCCTCGTGTACGCGGCGAAGTCCGTGAACGGGGTGTTCAACATCGCGAACGTACCCCCGAGCACCTACTCGGTCTCGATGTGGGACTTCGACCAGAATCTTCTCCTCGGAATCACCACGGCCGTGGTCGACGACAACCAGGTCGTCGACCTGGGCGAGTTCGCCCTCCCCCATTGGTTCGCCAAGCTCGAGGGGACCGTCTTCGTCGACACCAACCAGGACGGGAAGCAGAACAACGGCGAAGCCGGATTGGCCGGGTATGGGCTGGCCATCAAGTCGCGCGACAACTCGATCGTCGACCAGGGCGCCAAGCTTGCGACGACCGACTCGAACGGCCACTACGTCTTCGAGCAGGTTTACCCGTACGGCTACTTCACCGTCCTCGAGGCCTACAACGACCTGTTCATGACGACCGGGGTCACCTACAAGACCGACAACGGCCCTGAGACCACCCGGCTGGGCGCGGGAGTCGACGTTTCCGCTCTGAACATGGACGGCATCAAGGCACGCGTCGACTGGGGCGTCATCCCGTATCCGTCCGGAACCAACGGCGGGATCGTCGGTGAGGTCGTCTACGCGGTCACCCGCAACGAGCTCGACGCGCGCCTTGCCGCCGCCGAGGACTACGAGCCCGGCATCCCCGGGATGCGGGTCAACCTGTACAAGACGATCCCGTGCGGGACGAACGTGGGCACGCCGTGCAGCGGGGGCTATGAGGTCACGCCTACGGGCGCCTTTGCCCAGGGCTTGCTCATCAACACCTACATCACCGAGGAGTTCGTCCGACCGTCCGACTGCGTCGTGCGCAGCGCGCCTCCGTCCGAGGGCGGTGTCGGCGACGAGATTCACTACCCATTCATGTCCGATACAACTGGCGGCCACCAGTGCATCGAGTCGCCGCTCATGGGCCCCCAGGTCAAGACCGGTCCGACCGAGGACACCACCGCGGGCGGGACCGACTCCGAGTTCACTCTGGTCAACGGCAACTATGGCTTCGGCGACGCCTGCTTCAGCGGCATCGACGACAGCGTCCCAGGTTTCGATCCTGCGGACCCCAGCCCACAGTGCGCTGACGGACCCGACGCCTTCACGTCTCTAACTCCGGCCGACTACCTGGTCGAGGTGAGCTCGCCCAACGACGCGTTCGGCAAGCCCAAGTTCCAGGTCGTCCGCGAGGAAGACGTCAACGTCTTCGACGGCAACCAGTACACCCCGCAGGTCCCGCCGCCCGCGTGCGCCGGCGCACTCCACGTCGTCGACGTGGCCGGCATCGGCCCAGAGGGCCCGGACCCGATCGACAACCCCGGCTTCGCTGACGGTGGTGGGAGCCCCTTCGAAGGGACGATCAAGCCTCTCTGCGACGCGCGACTCGTCCCGGTCCAGAACGGCAAGTCCATCGCCCCGAGCTTCTTCTACTTCGCCTCCGTCCCGCCCCCCGGCCGCCTGTACGGCGCGGTCGTCGAGGACCTGGCGCTTGGAACCAATCCCAATGAGTTCTACTACGGCGAGAAGGCCGGCATCCCGAACGCGCCGCTCGGCGTCTATGACTACGCCGGCCGGCTGGTCGTGAATGCTCTGGCCGACCCGAACGGCTACTTCGAGATCCTTCTGCCGTCGACGGCCTCGTACAACTGCCCGCTCCCCGCGGGTCCTTGCCCGAGCGTTTACAAGGTCATCGGCAACGACCCGGGCCAGCCCGGTCACCCGAACCCAACCTACGACCCCCAGTACCGGTCGTTCGAGTCGGACTGGCAGATGTGGCCGGGCCTGACCCTGCTCGCCGACGTGGCGCTCCTGCCGACGGCCCCCGTGATCGAGATCCCGGGCGGGCAGACCACCCATCCGCCGGCCTGCAAGGTCGAGTCCAACCGTCCCGTGCTGTTCTCGGTCGACAAGCCGAATGGTGCCTCGGGCGCAAGCCTGGTCATCAAGGGCGATCAGTTTGGCGGCACCGCCGGCAGCGTCACCCTTGACGGGACCGCGATCACGATCGATACGTGGTCGAACCACGAGATCCATGCCACCGTGACCGGCATCACCGCCGGCCCGCACCAACTCGCGATCACCGGCAGCAGCGGTCTCTCGACGATCAACGGGCTGACGTATCACGTCACCGGAGTCGGCTACAACCCACCGATCTACGAGGTCGGGCCGGGTAAGACCTATGCCACCGTCCAGGCGGCCATCAATGCCTCGATCGGCAACAACGGGGTGGTCGTCGTCTATCCCAACACGCCCCAGACCTTCACCCCGCTGGGCGATTACCTCGAGAACGTCGTCATCAGCAGCCCGGTCAAGCTCCAGGGCACCGGTCCGGGCGGCATCTATAGCGACGGGTCCTACGTCCTGGGCTCGATCCTTAACGGCCTCGGCTTCGCGACCAACCGATCAGTCGCATGGGCCAACCTGGTCGAAGGCATCCGCAGCGGTCCCGGCTGGGACGGCAACCAGCTGGTCGCCGATGGCGAAGTAGTCTTCGTGGTCGCCGACAACGGCGAGTTCGGGTCCAGCTTCAAGGCCGGCATCGACGGTCTCGCGATCGTCGGCGGCAACGAGTTCGGAGCCGAGGGCACGTTCGTCGTGCCGAACTATCCGACCCAGGGCGGTGGCATCTTCGTCAACGCCTACGCCCGCAATCTCCAGATCACCAACAACGTCCTCCAGGGTGACGGCGGCGCGTACGCCGGCGCCATCCGGGTCGGCACGCCGAACGTCGGCAACCAGCACAACGACGATCTCCGGATCGCTCACAACCGGATCGTGGCCAACGGTGGCTCGAACCTGGCCGGCGCGGTCGGCCTGTTCGACGGCACCAACGGCTATGAGGTCGCCAACAACGACATCTGCGGCAACTTCTCGGCCGAGTACGGCGGCGGGCTCACCCACTACGGCCTGAGCAACCCGACGACGGCCCATCCGGCCAGCTCGATCCACGATAACCGGGTCTGGTTCAACCGCGGCTACGACGAGGGCGGCGGGATCATGATCGCCGGCGAAGCCCAGAACGACGTGACCCAGCTGTCGCCGGGTTCGGGCAAGGTCGACATCTACAACAACCTGATCCAGGCCAACATGTCGGACGATGACGGTGGTGGGCTGCGGTTCCTCATGGCCGGCAACCACCTGATCAACGTCTACAACAACATCATTGCGAACAACGTGGCGGCCCACGAGGGCGGCGGAGTCGCCCTCGACGACGCGACGAACCTCCGGTTCTTCAACAACACCGTCATGAAGAACCTGAGCACGGCGACCGCCCAGACCGCGGGCGTGGCCAATGGCCCCGCTCCGGCGGCTCCGGCCGGGCTGTCCGATGCCGGCAACAGCGCGCTGCTCCAGGCACAGCTGCCGTCCGGCCACGCGCCATACAGCGATCCGCTGATGTTCAACAACATCTTCTGGGACAACCGGGCAGGCAACAGAGTCATCGACGGAAACACGTTCCGCGTCGACGGCCTGGGCGCCGCTGGCCCAAGCGACATCACCCTCTGGGACATGGGCGTCTCCGATGCCCTCGGCCCGCTTCATCCAACTAACTCGATCCTCAACGAGGACACGAACTCGGACATCCAGGCGAGCCCGTCGAACCAGATCGGCGCCAACCCGCTCATCGTTGACGACTCGTATGCGGTGTCGGTCCACTTCCTGCCCTGGCGGCAGGGCGCGGCCTTCATCTTCAACCTGCTGGTCTCGGCGGACCTCCCTCCGGGCCTCCTCGGCGACTACCACGTCCAGTCCGGATCGCCGGCAATCAACCAAGGTGCGCTCAGCAAGAGCGGCGTGAATGCGCCCGCCTTTGACATCGACAACGCCGGTCGGCCGACCAGCACCGGATTCGACGTCGGCGCCGATGAGCAGCCCGGACCGGTGACCGACCTGGTCGGCCCGACGGTCTCCAACCTCGCGGCCACGCCGAACCCCGCCAACGCCTCAACGGTGCTTGGGGCGGATGCCAGCGACGTTGCCACCGGCGGTTCGAACATCACTGCCATCGAGTGGTTCGAGTCACCCGACCCGGGCGTCGGCGCAGGCAACCCGATGAGCGGATCCTTCGGGAGCCCGACGGCATCGGCCAGCGACACGATTGACACCTCCGGGTGGAGCGCCGGCGCCCACGTCATCAACGTCCGCGCCCAGGACTCCGCCGGCAACTGGGGATCGGCCGCGACCCTCACGATCACGATCGATCACACGGTGCCGTTGGTGATCCTCGCAGCGGACTTCGAGGGCCCCACCCTCGTTCCGCCCTGGACCGCCGTGACCAGCCCCACGCAAGCGAAGCTCAACTCAGCTGCGGCCCTTATCGGGACGCAGGGGATGTCCGTGAAGGTCCGCGGTCGCTTCCAGAGCGGCGTCATGGACGCCAGCCCGGCTAACGAATCGACCTACAACGCCCGGTTCTACTTCGACCCGAACGGGGCGAGGACCGGCAAGGGCCAGCAGACGATCTTCGTCGGCAAGTCGGCGACCGGGAAGCTCCTGTTCCAGGTCCAGTACCGCCGTCACCTCGGCAAGTACCAGGTCCGCACGATCCTCACCCTCCGAAACGGCCAGCTGCGTACATCGGGCTGGTACCGGATCAGGGATGGGGCCAATGCGATCGAGGTCTCCTGGAAGGCGAGCTCGAAGGGCTTCCTCCGACACTACGTCGACGGCCGCAGCAAGAAGACCCTCACCGGCAACACCCGGGGTCTCCGCCTCGACCGCGTCCGACTCGGGCTGGTCGGGACCGTGCCCAAGCTGAGCCGCGGAACCCTCTTCTTCGACGGGTTCGTGTCGACCCGCAACACCTACATCGGGAAGTGAGGGCGAGATGAGATCGAACCACCACAACCGACACGACCCGGAGAGGACGATGACCATGCGACTCGATCGACGGTTCGACCGTCGGACGTTCATCAAGCTGACCAGTCTCGCGGCAGCCGGCGCCGCCGGTGCCACGCTCCTGCGTGGCCTTCCGGCCGGCGTCCCGGCTGCCCGGGTCGCGGCGGCCGGCACCCAGCACATCTCGCTCGCTGCGACCGATGGCTTCACGTTCGCCCGCGGCAGCGTGACCGGGCCGGGGACGACGTCGATCCTGCCCGATGAACTGGCACCGGCGCCGCTCACGTGGTGGGGCTTCGGCTTCCGCGACGTGACCGGCCTAACCCAGAGCCAGACCCAGGCGCAGCGCGGCAAGTTCCAGGCATCCGCGCCGCAGATCTACGTGGACCAGTATGTCCCGGCCCTGGCCAACGACGTCCAGATCAGCCTGCTGAACCTGGGCATGATGATCCGGCCCGACCTGACCGACGCACACACCATCCACTGGCACGGCTTCCGCAACGCGTTGCCGCTGTTCGACGGTGTTCCCGAGATGTCGGTCGCGGTCCCGATCGGTCGCAGCTTCACCTACGAGTACCGACCGCGCGATCCCGGCACGTACATGTACCACTGCCACAACGAGGACACCGAGCACGTGTCCATGGGCATGACCGGGATCGTCTTCGTCCGACCCGCCCAGAACAGCGGCGCCGGACCGATCCCGGCCGGCAAGTACGTCTACAACGACGGTGTCTTGCCGTCGAATCCGCGCTCCACCGCCTACGACCGAGAGTGGGGGATGTTCCTCAGCGAGGGTTGGGCGCAAGAGCACTGGGACGGCGCCCATATCCAGGAGCACGACTGGTCCGACTACAACGCGGACCTGTGGTTCCTGAATGGCCGCTCGTGGCCCGACACGATCGTCGGTCCGGGCGGCGGGACGGACGCGTCGGGCGACCTGGTCGCCCCGGCCGGTCATGACGAGCTCCAGTACAACCCGATCTCCTCGCTGGTCAAAGCGAACAGCGGCGACCGGGTCCTGCTCCGCTTCGTCAACCTCGGCTTCCAGCAGCACGCCATGACCATCGACGGGCTGACGATGCGCGTCGTCGGCAAGGACGCAACGTACCTGAATGGGCGCGACGGGACGGACCTGAGCTATCTCACGAACACCGTCTACATCGGGCCCGGCGAGAGCGTCGACGCGATCATCACCGCGCCGACCGTCTCGAGCGAGACAACCTTCCTCCTCTACAACCGCAACCTCGCCTACCTCCACAACCCGGGCGAGGCGGGCCGCGGCGGCCAGATGACCGAGATCCACGTGTTTCCAGCGGGCACAGTCGGGCCTCAGCCCGAGCCCAACAAGAACCCGGCCTGAAGGCTCGAGGAGTTTCGACGATGACTCGACTCACGTCCACGCGGCGCCGGCTGGGCCTCCTGGCCGCGGCCACGCTCGCGATGTCCAGCATGTCGGGGGCGGCCACCGTCACCGCGGTTGGCCCACCCCCATCCGGGATCGTCTGCACCTCGGATGCAGGCACCAACCCGAGCTTCACGCTCCACGCCACGTCGGGTTACGTCAGCATCCCTGACGGCAACACGATCTACATGTGGAGCTACAGCGACTCGGGCTCGACCGCGTTCCAGCTGCCCGGCCCGACGCTCTGCGTCAACCAGGGCGACAACGTCACCGTGACCCTGGTCAACGATCTCGCAGAGCCGGTGTCTATCGTGTTCCCTGGCCAGACCGGGGTCCAGGCGAACGGCTCCCCGGCCGAGCCCCAGTTGAGCGGCACCGAGGTGACCTCCCTGGTGCAGCCGGCCCTCCCGGGCGGCGGCACCATGATTTACACGTTCACCGCGTCGGAGCCGGGCACCTACATCTATGAGAGCGGCACCGACCCGGTCAAGCAGGTCCAGATGGGCCTCTACGGGGCACTGGCGATCCGGCCAGCCGGCCACGCCGACTGGGCGTACGACGACGTCGCCACCAAGTTCAAGGCCAGCACCGAGTACGTGATGCTCCTATCGGAGGTCGATCCGGACCTGCACCAAGCGATCGAGCGTGGCCAGTCCTACGACTTCACGACCCTCCACCCGCGCTACTGGATGATCAACGGCCGGAGCTTCCCGGACACCATCGCCCCCAACAGCGCGGCCTGGCTGCCCAACCAGCCATACAGCGCGATGGTCCACGTCGAGCCTTATGACGCCGGCAGCAACCCGAACCCGGCTCTCATCCGCTACCTGAACGTCGGTGGGCTCAACCACCCGTTCCACCCACACGGCAACCACGGCCGGGTCATCGCCCGCGACGGTCGGCTGCTCGAAGGTGGAGCTGGCGAGGACCTCTCGTATGAGAAGTTCACGGTCCTGGTCGGGTCCGGCCAGACCTGGGACACGACCTTCAAGTTCACCGACGAGGAAGGTTGGAACCCGTCCACGAACCCGATCCCGGTCACGATCCCGCAGCCCCAGAACATCATCTACAAGGGCAACGCGACCTGGTACAGCGGGAGCCCCTACCTGGGTGTCCAGGATGAACTGCCGGTAGGCGTGACCTCGTTCAACGAGTGCGGCGAGTTCTATCACGTCGCCCATAGCCACGCCCTCAACGAAGCCGCCAACTACGACGCGGGCTTCGGCGGGATGCTCACCCTGATCCGCATCGACCCATCCGGTGGGTGCTGACGTGACCACGAAGGAGAGACACGCCATGCGTGCGCGCAGCCTGACGGTCGCCTCGGCCGCGACCACCCTTGCGATCCTCGGATCGCTCCTGGCGAGCCCGGTGCTCGGTGGCTGGCGATCGCCCGCTGCTGCGCATCCGGCGACGGCCGGCGGCGGTGCTTCGGCGCCGCTCCCGGCGGCCACCTGCACCCTGTCCGGGTCCACGCGGACCTGCCATCTCTGGGCGGACGAGGGCACTCACACCCTGCCCGGCGCCGGTTCGGTCGACATCTGGGGCTATGCCCTCGGGTCGAGCGCCGCGCCGAGCGGGCCTGCCCAGCTGCCCGGCCCGACGCTCGTCGCGAACGCCGGGGAGACGCTCCACGTCGTTCTCCACAACAACCTGGCCGACGCCTCGTCGATGGCCTTCCCGGGCCACGACAAGCTCGAGGCCGATACGGTCGGAGCTGCTGCCGGTGGCTCCACGACTTACGACCTGCCGGGCCTGGCGTCCGGGACCTTCCTCTACGAGGCGGGCCCGACGGCGGAAGGCGCGAAGCAGGTCGCGATGGGCCTGTACGGCGCCCTCATCGTGCGGCCAACGTCCGACCCGACCTCCGGGTACGGCGATGCCGCCAGCGACTTCACCACCGAAGAGCTCCTCGTGGTGAGCGAGATCGATCCGGCCCTCAATGCGGCGCCGGCAGGTTTCGACATGCACCTATACCACCCGACCTACTGGCTGTTCAACGGCCAGGCCCATCCCGACATCCCGGCCATCTCGGCCGCTGCCGGCAGCCGGGTGCTCCTGCGCTACGTCAATGCCGGGCTGGAGAACCAGTCGGTCGGCGTGCTCGGCATGCACCAGAACGTCGTCGGTTCCAGCGGTCACGCCCTCGCGCATCCCTACGAGGTCGTCGCCGAGACGATCCCAGCAGGGGCGACCCTCGACGCGGTCGCGACCATTCCGGCCAGCGCCGCAGGCACCAGGCTGGCGATCCAGAGTGCTGCCGGCCACACCGACAATGCCGGCGCATCCACGGGTGGCATCGTCGCCTTCGGCGGGATGCTCGCCCTCATCAATGTCGGCCCGACCCCGGCCGGCGACCTTGCCGGCCCGGCGACAACGGGCCTGGCCCTCAGCGACTCCGCCCCTGCCGCGAGCTACGGCGTCACGATCAGCGCGACTGGTGACGACTCCGCGACCGGCAGCTCCAACGTCGACGCGGCCGAATGGTTCGTCGACGCCGCCTGCCTCAACGGCGGCGGCCAGGCGATGACCCTGGGCGGTCCGGCGGCCGTGACCGTCGGGGTGAGCGACGTGATCGACGTCGCACTACAGCAAGGCCTGCACACCATCCTCGTCCACAGCCGCGATGCGTTCGGCAATTGGGGCCCGTGTGCGGCAACGACCAT
>JBDTQW010000039.1:0-21971 GCA_039931975.1 Chloroflexota bacterium
GAGCAGGCGCTTGTGGCGCTTGTGGGACGTGACGCCCCGCTTGACTCGTGCCATGAGCTGGGTGCTCCTACTTGCCCTTGCCGAGGTACGGCAGGAGGCGGCGGACCTGCTTCAGGTGCACTCCCGCGACGACTGTCTTGCCGGCGTAGCGTCGGGTCCGGCGCGACGATTTGATCTCGAGGTGATGGCCACGCCAGCTGTTGACCCGGATCACCTTGCCACCGCCGGTGATACCGAGCCGCTTGGCGGCTGCCTTGTGGGTCTTGATCTTGGGCACCCTGGCCTCACTCTCCTGCCTGGGCCGGGGCGGATGCCTTCGGCTCGATCGTCTTCCTGGTCCTGGTCGGCCTGGTGGCCGGCTTGGTCGTATCGCTCTTCGGCTCGCGGGTCGCGCCGTTGTCGGTCGTCTTGGCTCTCGTAGTCTTGACTGCCGCCGGCTTCGGTGCGGCGGCCTTCGCCTCGGCGGTCGCCGAGGCGGCGGCTTTGGGCTCGGCGACCGTCGGCTCAGCGACCCTCGGCTCAGCGACCGTCGCCTTCGGCTCAGCCGCCTTCAGCTCGGCGGTCTCCGCGGTCGTCGGCTCCGCGGTCGTCGGCTCAGCCACCGGAGCGGCGGCCGTCGGTTCCGCTGCCGGCGATGCTCCCGCGGCGTTCGCGGCGGCATGCTTGTCCACGTGCTCGATGAACTTCGGCTTGTGGCTCGAGGCCACTGTGATGTGCATCGACTTGCCTTCGAGGAGCGGCGCCCGCTCGACCACGCCGTGGTCCTTGATCAGATCCGAGAACTTGGTGAGCAGGCTCCGTCCGATCTCCGGATGGGTGAGCTCCCGGCCGCGGAACTGGACGGCGACCTTGATCCGGTCGCCCTCCTCGAGGAACTGGATCGCCCGGCGGACCTTGGTGTCGAAGTCCCCGATGCCGATCTTCGGCTTGAGCCGGACCTCCTTGAAGGTCACCGAGCGCTGCTTGCGCTTGGCCTCCTTGTCGCGCTTGGTGAGCTCGTACTTGTACTGCCCGAAGTCGAGGAACTTGACCACCGGTGGCGACGCCATCGGTGCCACCTCGACGAGGTCGAGCCCCCGTTCCTGCGCCATCGCCAGAGCCTCCGGCGTCGCCATGACGCCTAACTGGGCTCCCTCTTCATCCACGACCCGGACCTGTGGGATCCGGATCATCTGGTTGACGCGCAGGTCTCGGCTGATGGTCGACCCCTATCGTACGTGCTGGATCATCCTCGCACGGGCATGGTGCAACCCGGGCGAGGTCGCAAGCGGGGAGGATAGCACAGGGGTTCTGAGAGCGGCAATCAGCCGGGCACTCGAGCCCTGCCGCGACCCGGGTGCGACCCTGCCCCGACCCTGCAGCCACCCCTTGTGCCCCGGGAATCGAGGCACCACCGCCGCTCATATGACGGGCATTCATAAGGGCCGATCTCGGGCCATTCGCGGGCCATGACAGGCGCCTAAGGGCCCCGGATATGAATGTGCGTCAAATTCCGGACCGTAGGCCGCCCCAGGTCGGGATCCGCGCTGCGCCGACTTGGACGCAGGCCACTCGCTAGCAATGTCCGTCATACGGCGGCGCCTGGATCCCGGCTGGACCAGGGCACCCGCGGCAGGACACCCGCTGCAAGACACCCGGGGCACACGCGTGCCTGTCCCGAAGATCATCCTCAGGGCCGATCTATCGACCGGATCAGTAGATGGCGCGCAGGATGAGCTGGATCTGGTGGACAGGCCGGTGACGCGCACCACCGGCGACTCCGACCGCGCATGGGCACGCTCGCCCCGAGGGCGGCACGAGGCCCTATGCATGTTCCGCGGCACGACTCTGCGAGCCCCACCGAGTTGTTACTGGTGGGATCGATATCCCGGCCCCCTTAAGCCGGATGCCCTGAAGACGGGCATTCAGCACTCACCCCGTCCCGCCTACGGCGTCTGCGCCGCGGCCTCCGCGGCCTCGGCCGCGACTCGTCGCTACGGCGTTCGGGCCGCGGCCTCGGCCGCGAGTCGCTCGGCAAGTGCCTCCCAGGCTTCGGCAGGGAGCTGCTCGCCTGCGCGGGTCCGCGGCGCGGCTGTCCGGGCCTCGATCTCGCGGTCGCCCAGGACCAACATGTACGGGACCTTCAGTTCCTGGGCTTGCCGGATCTTGTACTGCATCCGGTTGTCCGAGTCGTCGACCTCCGCGCGCAGCCCACGGGACACGAGGACCGCTGCCAGCTCACGGCCGGCGTCCACGTGCCGGTCGGCGATCGGGATGACGACGGCCTGCACGGGCGCCAGCCAGAGCGGGAACGCCCCGGCGTAGTGCTCGACGAGGATCCCGATGAAGCGTTCGAAGCTCCCGTAGATCGCGTAGTGGACGACGACCGGCCGCTCGACACCACCGTCAGCGCTTCGGTACTCGAGCTTGAAGCGCTGCGGGAGCTGATAGTCGAGCTGGATGGTAGCCATCTGCCATTGCCGGCCGAGGGCATCCTCGATGAAGACGTCGATCTTGGGAGCGTAGAACGCCCCGCCCCCCGAATCCATCTTGTACGCGATGCCGGCAGCGCCGAGGGCCTCAGCCAGCTTGCCCTCGGCCATGTCCCAGAACTCGTCGGTGCCGAGCCGCTTGTCCGGTCGCGTCGCAAGCTTGAACGAAGGCTCGAACCCGAACGGGAGGTATTGGCGGCGGACCAGGGTGAGGGCCAGGTTCACCTCATCGATGACCTGGTCGTCGCGACAGATGACGTGGCTGTCATCCTGGGTCAGCTGCCGTACGCGGAACATCCCCGCGAGCGCGCCGGTCCGCTCGTTGCGGAAAAGCCAGCTGTAGTCGGCCAGCCGCATCGGCAGGTCGCGATATGAGCGCACCTTGGTCTTGTAGATCAGCATCGACTCGGGGCAGTTCATCGGCTTGAGGCCCGACGTGTAGTCGCCATCCTCGAGGACGAACATGTTGTCCTGGTACAGCTCCCAGTGGCCGGACGTCTCCCACAACTCCTTGCGCACCACCGCTGGCGTGCGCACTTCGTCGAAGCCACCTTCCCGGCGTACGTCGCGTGACCAGGCCTCCAGGGCGCGCCAGAGGACCATCCCATTCGGATGCCAGAACGGGGCCGACGGCGACTCGGGGTGGAAGCTGAACAGGTCCAGGTCGCGACCCAGCTTGCGGTGGTCGCGCTTCTTGGCCTCCGCGCGCCGCCATAGATACTGGTCGAGCTCCTCCTGGCTGGCCCAGACCGTGCCGTAGATCCGCTGGAGCATCGGCCGCCGTTCGTCGCCCCGCCAGTAGGCTCCGGCGACGCTGAGCAGCCTGAACGGGCCGATCCGACCGGTGCTCGGGACGTGCGGCCCCTTGCACAGGTCGATGAACGAGCCGTGCTGGTAGGTCGAGACCGGGGGCCGTGGCTCGCCCGCTGCCTCGGCACGGGCCGCCAGGTCGTCGAGGATCTCGACCTTGTACGGCTGGCCACGCTCGGCGAAGAAGGCCGGTCCCTCTCCCTGGGTCAGCTCAGCACGGACGAACGGGTGGTCGGCCGCGACGCTCTCGGCCATCCGCGCCTCGATCGCCGCTAGGTCGTCCGGGGTCAGCGGCCGGGGCAGGTCGAAGTCGTAGTAGAAGCCGTCCTCGATCGCCGGTCCGATCCCGAGCTTCGTGCCGGGGAAGAGGTCAATGACCGCCTCGGCCATGACATGGGCGGTGGAGTGGCGCATGGCGTCGAGCTCGCTGTGGGCGCCGGCATCCAGCAGCTCCTCGGCCGAGCCACGCTCCGGCGCGCTCAGCACCTCGTCGTCTGGCTGCGCGCTGTCTGGCCCGGCGCTCTCTGGCCCCGCGCCGTCTGGCTGCCCGTCGTCGCTCATCGTCCGCCTCCGAGAATCAGCAAGCCTCTCGCCTTCGACAGGACGAGAGGCTCGGCTCCCGCGGTCCGTTGGCTATGGTGGGCGACACTGGGCTCGAACCAGTGACCTCTTGCATGTCAAGCAAGTGCTCTAACCAACTGAGCTAGCCGCCCATGCGGCGCGGTTCCGTCGCGCCGCCGGGAGATGATACCGCAGGGCCGTTCGGGGGCGCCATGATGAAGCGACGCCCCCGAGACCCCCAACGGCCCTATGGATTGGCGACGAACCAGACGCCGCCGACACCCTGGCCACTCGTGTCGCCGGCCTTGGCATCCGCGGCGAAGTAATACAGCGGTGCGCCGTTGTAGGTCACCTGGTCAGTGCCGTCGTCGCGCTTGATCGACGCCAGCGCGCCGGTGACTCCCGCGCCGGCCTTCGGGGTCGCACCCGCAGCCACGATCAGCGGCGGCCAGTTCGTGGCGCAGTCCCCATTGCACGAGCTCTTGCCGGGCGTGGTGTCCTTCTTGAAGACGTAGAGGGTCATGTCGCCCTCTCCGGTCAGGAACTTGCCGACGGTGCCCGTGGCGACCTTGAGCTCGAGTGGGCCGCCGGCTGAGGAGGGAGCGCCCGACGGCGCGGTGCTGGCCGGAGGCGCAGATGCCGGCGCCTGGGTGGCCGGTGCCACCGTTGGTGTGGCGCTTGCTCCGGTTCCGGAACACGCCGCCGCGAAGACGATGGCAGCCACGCCGAGAGCGAGCCCTCGGGCGAAGCCATACGGACGATCGATCAGAGTCATCGGCGTTTCTCCTCGCCGCCGATCCGATGCGCCGGCGGATGTGAGGCGATACGACCGTATCGAGCCACCGGTTCCCGGCCGCCGCCGGACGCCCGGCTCGCTGCCGCGCGCGGAATGCCCGGCCCATGGGTCAAGATGGCTCGATGGACCACGCGCCTTCCTACGAGCTGATCGACATCGGGGAGGAGCGACGGCTCGAGCGCTTCGGGCGCTGGTCGCTGGACCGACCGGCACCGACCGAGGGCGGCTTCGCCCGGCGCGACCCGGCCGCCTGGGCCGACGCCGATGCGCGCTTCGAGCTGGGCGACGACGGTTCCGGACGCTGGTTGACCATCGCGCCCGATGTCGAGACGCCCTGGACCGCGTTGGTCGGCGGGCTGGAGTTCGAGATCCGGCTGGCTCGGTCGGGCCAGCTCGGGTGCTTTCCGGAGCAGGCGTCGACCTGGTTTTGGATCGCCGAGCGGATCGCCAGATCGGCACTCGGTCGCACGCTCGAGGTCCTCGACCTGTTCGCCCACACGGGCGGCAGCACGCTGGCCGCTGCCCGAGCCGGGGCGCGCGTCGTCCACGTCGACTCTGCCCGCCCGGCCCTCGCCTGGGCCAGGCGCAACGCGGGGCTCAACGGGCTGGCCGTGGCACCGATCCGCTGGATCGCCGACGACGTCACCTCATTCACCCGTCGCGAGGCCCGCCGCGGACGGCGCTACGACGGGATCGTGCTCGATCCACCGTCCTTTGGCCACGGGCCGAGCGGCCAACCGTGGCAGCTGGCCCGCGACCTGCCCGGGCTTCTCGAGGCCTGCGCTGCCGTCCTGGCCGACGATGCCGGGTTCGTGGTGCTGTCGGCCCACACCCCGGGGTTCGACGGCGACCGGTTGGGCAGCTTCCTGGCCGACGCGCTCGGGGGCTTTCCCGGAGGCGCGATCGAGACGGACCGGCTCGAGATCGAGTCCCGCAGCGGCCGGCAACTGGGCCTGGGCACCGTTGCCCGGTGGGATCGATGAGTGGGCCCGGTCGCCAGATCGCCAGCCCGTCCAACCCGCGGGTCCGGGCCGCCGCCGCCCTGCGCGACCGGCGCGAGCGCGAGCGGACGGGACGGATCGTCATCGATGGGGCGCGAGAGCTCCTCCGCGCCGCAGACGCCGGAGTCGAGGTCGAGACGGTCTTCCTGTCTCCGTCGCTCTGTCGCTCAGCGGCATGCGCCGAGCTCCTCGGGCGACTCGGGCCGGCCAACCCGCGGGTCGTCGAGGTCAGCGCGACCGCGTTCGCCAAGCTTGCGTTCGGGGACCGGGCCGAGGGCGTGGTCGGCGTTGCCATCCGGCCCGACCTCGCCCTGTCGAGCGTCGACCTGCCCAGCGACCCGCTGCTGGCCGTCGTGGAGGCCGTCGAGAAGCCGGGCAACCTGGGCGCGATCGCCCGCAGCGCGGACGGTGCCGGGGCCCATGCCCTGATCGTGGCGGACCCACGGACCGACCCATACAACCCCAACGCCATCCGGGCCAGCCTGGGCACGATCTTCAGCGTCCCGGTCGCCGCGGCCAGCGGCGTGGAGACCCTGGTCTGGCTGCGCGAGCTTGGCGCCCGGATCGTGGTCGCTCGAGTCGACGGCGATGAGACCTACGCAGACCTCGACCTCACCGGCCCGCTCGCGATCGTGCTGGGCTCCGAGGCCGAGGGCCTCAGCGATGTCTGGGCCGGGCCCGGCGTGGTCGCCGTCCGGCTGCCGATGCTCGGTGTCGCCGACAGCCTCAACGTGTCCGTCGCCGCCGGCGTCCTGCTCTACGAGGCGCGTCGCCAGCGGGATGCAGCCACCCGTCGCTAGCGCAAGCTCAGGCCTCGTACGCGACGACACCGTCCATCAGGACCAGCCGCGGTCGAGACGTTGCCAGCGGCCCACCCGCCTCGACGGGCTCGCCCAGGCTGGCCGCCGGGAGGATCAGCAGGTCCGCCCGCTGGCCCGCGACGAGTCGGCCGCGGTCCGTCTCGCCCGCCACCAACGGCGCGTCAAGACAGGCGGCACGCAATGCGCGCGCGAGGGTCAGGCTCTCCTCCGGCCCGAACGGCGGCGTGCCGGCCGGCCAGGACGGATCAGCCCGGGTGACCGCGATGGCCATCCCGGGCCACGGGTCGATCGGCTCGACCGGCGCGTCGGTCCCGAAGGGCAGGAGCGCCCCCGAGTCGCTCAGCGACCGCCATGGGTAACCCGAGCGCTCGGCGCGATCGCCCCAGAGGTGGCGAGCCTGCGCCGCGTCACTCCGGAGGTGCACCGGCTGGACCGATGCCGCGACCCCGATCCGTCCGAACCGAGGCAGGTCGATCGGGTCGACGAGCTGGACATGCTCGATCCGGGTCCGCAGGGGGCCCCGGCCGGCGTGGGGCTCCAGCGCGTCGAGCGCTGCGCGCAGCGCGGCGTCGCCGATGGCGTGGATCTGGGTCACGATGCCGACCTGCGCCGCCCGGCTGGTGAGCTCGGCCAGGGCCCCGGGCTCGGTGATGAAGATCCCGCGCTCCCGGCCGGCCTCGAGCGGACGTTCCGGCTCGAACGTGAAGGGCTCGAGCAGGGCCGCCGTGCGCGACCCGAGCGACCCGTCGGCGAACAGCTTCTGCCAGCCCACCCGGGCCCGTCCCTCCGGGCTGGCTCCCAGTCGCTCGCCGCTGCGATGGCCGCGTTCCGCCGCGACGGTGATGCCCTCGGCCCGGAGCGAGGCGTGGACCCGGACCGGCAGTCGGCCGGCATCCGACAGGCGCGCATAGGCGCGGAACCCACCGGCCAGGTTCGGATCGGGGATAAGGTCGCCCGGATCGTGGACCGCCACCACGCCGAGGGCCACGAGCTGGCGGGCGAGGTCCGGGATCGCCACCCCAAGCTCATCGGCGGTCGGCGCCGGAACGTGCGCCGTGACGAGGCCCGATGCCGCCTCGTGCAGGACGCCGGTCGGGACGCCGTCCAGGTCGCGCCGGATCTCGCCGCCGTCCGGGTCCGGCGTGCCCGGGCCGATGCCGGCCAGGCCCAGGCCGGTTCGGCTGGCCCACAACGAATGGTGATCGTGGGCCCACAGGACGACCGCCCGACCCGGGGCGACCCCTTCGAGGTCGGCTGCGGTCGGCCAGCCACCCCAACGGTCCGATTCCCAGCCGTGCCCGAGCAGCCAGGCGTCGGGCCCGGCCAGGCTGCGATGAGCGTCGGCGATGCGGCGCAGACCGTCCTCGAGCGTGGCCGCGGCCGCCAGGTCCAAGTGACGGGCGGAGTTCGCCGCCTGGGCCAGGTGCAGATGGGCATCGGTCAGGCCCGGGATGGCCACTTCGCTCGGGTCGAGGACGAGCCGACGGGTCCCCGGACCGGCGGATGCGGCGACCTCGCTGACAGACCCGGCGGCCAGGATCCGTCCACCGGCGATCGCCAGGGCGTCGACCCAGCCGAACCCCGCGTCGCCGCCCAGCGTCGCGATGCGGCCTTCGACGATGAGCTCTGCCTTCGCGGTCACCGGGGCACGGGCCACGCTGCGGAGTGACTCGCCGGCGCAGGCATATCCGGACCGGCCAGGAACCGAGCCAGGTCATCTTCGGCGAGCCCGGCACCGAGGCCGACCGCCAGGGCGATCCGGGCCTTGGGTGCGGTCAGGGTGCCGGCCGGGAGCGCGCCGGCGCGGACCCAGGTCGCGCCGCCACCCGGGAAGGCGTAGCCGATGCCGGCCGCGCCCGACGGCGAGCGGCTGACGAGGACGACCGGGATGCCGGCCGCCATCGCTCGCTCGGCCGCCACCAGGAGCTCTGGCGAGGTGTTCCCGGCGCCGGTCGCCGCCACGACGATCCCCGCTGGCCGAAGGTCGACCGCCGCGTCCATGATCGTGGCATCCATCGCCACGGTCGCGGTCACGATGGGGATCGGTCCCTCCAGGCGCTCGCTGGCGAGCACCGGCCGGCGCGGACCCCGGGGTCGCTCGACGACCACTCGCCCATCGACGACTCGTCCGATCCTGCCGACGTTGAGGCTGCGGAACGTGTCCAGTGCGCTGGTATGCGTCTTGGTGACGTCGTCAGCCGGCTCGATCGTGCCCGCCAGGCAGACGACCACCCCCGGGTCGCCGAGCTCGGCCGTGGCCGCGACTACGACCGCGTCACGCAGGTTGGCCGGCCCGTCGTAGTCCGGCTCACTCGCGTTGCGCATCGCCCCGGTGACCACGATCGGCTTGCGCGCCTCGACGAGCAGGTCGAGCAGGAAGCTCGTCTCCTCGATCGTGTCGGTGCCCTGCACGAACACCAGGCCGTCGATGGTGGGGTCCGCCGCCAGCTCGGCGACGGTTCGCACCAGCGCCAGCAGCTCGTCGAACGTCCAGTGGCTGGCCGGCTTTCGGCCGCGATCGATCGCCACCACCTCGGCGATCCGATCCAGGCCCGGCGTCCGGGCGAGGATGGCCGCACCGTCAAGAGCGGGCACCGCGCCGCCGGCTCCGGCATCCACGACCATGCTGATCGTCCCGCCGGTGAACACCACCGCGATCCGCTTCAGCGCGACCACTCCCCTCGCCCACCGCCGACGTGAGCCATCTTCTCGTAGCCCAACCGTCCGTTCCGGGTCCCCAGCCGCCACAGGGCGGCCGGGATCGCCCCCAGCCAGATCCCGTTGAACAGCGCCACCCGGATGGTCCGTGCCATTCGCTCGCTCGGCGTCAGCGGTCCTCCGTTCGAGGCCGTCTCCCAGCGCAAGCTGTCCCAGGCCAGCGCACCGCCGGTGCCGAGGTACGCGCCAACGAGGGCCGCAGCCAGCCCCGTGCGACGCCTGACCAGCGCACCGCCGAGGGATCCAAGGATGACCGATGGGATGGCGAGCTGACCGGCGTAGAGGGCGAAGTCGAGCCTGGCGGCCGGTCCCAACGCCCGGCTGGTCAAGATCGCCGGCCCATGCTCGAGGACGCGCCGGATGCCGCCCTCGGCCCAGCGCACGCGCTGCCGCCAGAGGCCGCCGACCGAGCGGACGGGCTCCTCCCAGACTTCCGCGTCGATGGCCCACGCGACGGTCACCCCGAACCTCGCGGCCAGCCGGCTCGAGAGGTCGAGATCCTCGGTCAGGGCTTCGGCTCGCCAGCCGCCGGCCGCGGCCAGGAGCTCACGCCGGACGACGATGCCATTGCCCCTGAACTCCGAGCATCCACCGAGCGACCAACGCCCCCGCTGGATCTCGCCGTCGAGGGTCTGCTCGTCCGCCTGTGCGCCAGCCAGCGAGCTCGACGCAGCATCGAGGATCCTTCGACGAGCGGTGAGCGCGCTGGCCCCCGCGGCGACGTAGGCGGCGATGCGGCCAAGAAACGCGGGTCCGATCCGGGCGTCTGCGTCAAGGACCACGATGACCTCGCCGTGGCAGATCTCGGGCTGGGCCGCCGTCAACGCCGCGCCCTTGCCGTCGGGCAGGTCGTCGCCTTCGCGCCGGACGATCCGAGTCACGAGGCCGATCCCGGCCGCGTCCGCGGCCGTTCTGACCGCCTCGCCCGTGCCGTCCGTCGAGCCGTCGTCGACGACGATGAGCTCGAATAGGGGTGTTCCGTCGGGCGCCCGGTGATCCTGGCCGGCGACGTCGCGAACGAGGTCGGGCAGGACCGCCGCTTCGTCCCGCGCGGCGACGACGACGCTGAAGGTCGCCGGCGGCGCGCCAGGATCGAGTGGCGCGGCGCCCGGCGGGACCGGTGGCCGACGGCCGGCGAGCGCCAGGGATACGACCGAGCCGGTCGCCACCAGGCCGGCCAGGCGACCCACGAGTCCCCCACCAGCACTCCCGCTGGCTGCCAGCCCGAGGGCCGCGCCGACGAACAGGGTCCCGAGGGATGCCCACCGCCAAGCGGGCGGCGTCTGGTCTGGCGGCGTCCGCTCAGCCACCGCCGTCGGCCGCGACCGCGATCGGCCGTCGGTTCAGCACCGAGACGACGCCGACCGCCGTGACGACCAGGCCGACGAAGACGATGACGACGGTCGTACCGACGAAGTCCGAGATCGGGCCGACGATGATGATCGGCACGAAGCTGGCCACCGACACGAGCATGTTGAGCACACCATAGACCCGCCCGCGGACCTCTTCCGGTAGCTCCTCCTGGAGCTCGGTCTGGGCCGGGATCGCGACCAGCGCATACGCGATCCCGGCCAGGAAGGCGATCCCGACGACGACCGCCAGGAGGGAGACCAGGCCCGACAGGTCGAGTGGGGTGGCCGCCTCGGCGCGCTGCAGGAAGCGGGTGATCGGGCCAGCCGCGGACAAGGCCGTGAGGAGTACCCCGAGGGAGACCAGGCCACCCTCCATCAGGCGCCTTCGTGGGAACAGGCGGCCGTAGCTGTTGAGCAGGAGAATGCCCGTCACGATGCCCATCCCGAGCGGCAGGACGACGACCACGAAGTCCTTCGGCGCCAACCCCAGCGCCTCGGTGGCGAAGTCCGGCCCGAGCACGCCAAGGACACCGATCAGCGAGGCCGTGACACCGAGGTAGACCAGCGACCAGGTGATCGTCCGGTGGGCCCGGATATAGGCCAGGCCCTCGCGCAACTCGCCGAACACGGAGGCGACCGCGCGCTCGGTGTCGTGCACGGCGGCGACCGCCGACAGCTCGGTCGACGCGGGAACCGATGGCAGGATCATCGTGAACACCATCGCGACCAGGTAGAGGAAGGCAACGGTCAGGATGAGCACCTCGCTGCCGGCCAGGTTCACGACCAGCGGTCCGAGCAGGGCGAAGCCGAGCGCGAACGCCGCATTGAGGGTGAACGTGAACAGCCCGTTCGCCGCGAGCAGCTGCCGGCGCGGGACGAGGACCGGGATCATCGCCGCCTCGGCCGGCGCGAAGAACGTCGTCACCGTTGAGATCGCGATGTTCAGGATGAAGATCGCCGCCAGGTTGCCCCCGGTGATGAAGATCAGGGCGAAGAAGATCGCCCGGAGGAGGTTGGTCAGGATGAGGATTCGCCGCCGATCGAGCCGGTCGACGTAGACCCCCGCAACGGCCGAGAAGAAGACCGCCGGGGCCAGGAACGTCAGGAGCAGGAGGCTGACCGCCGAGTTCGACTTGGTGCCCGAGTAGACCAGGACCGTCAACCCGTAGACCACCATGTTCCCGCCGATCTGGGTCGCCGCCTGGGCCAGCCACAGGAGCAGGAAGTTGCGGTTCTTGAGGACGTCCAGGACACCGTTGGCATCGGGCATCGGGAGGGCGTCGTCATCGGGCGAGACGATCCGGCCGATGGCCGTGGTCGGCATCTCGTCGCCGGGCAGCTCGAGATGGACGGTCGGCTTGTGCTCGCTCATCGGGTGCCGTCCCTGTCGGTCGGCGCGAGGGCCGCACTGAGCGCCGCGTCGCCGCGGACCTCGAACCCGGCGAGCCGCCGCTCGACCGCGGTCCGGGCCAGGAGCACGTGGCGGGCGCAGGTCATGCACCTCAGGCCCAGGTCGGCGCCCAGCCGATCGATCAGCCAGGTCGCCCCTCCGCACGGGTGGGCACGCTTGAGGCGGAGTACGTCGCCCAGTCGGAATCCGACCGGCGGCCGCTCAGCCACGACCGGCCATCCCGTTCGCGTCGAGTCGTGCCAGGCGAAGGGAGACCATCGGCCGGGAGGGTATCAGAGCCGAGGTGTCCCGTGCGCAGGGATGAGCTGCCGGGTCGTGCCCGGGATCTCGAGGAGATCGACCGGCACGACGGTGATCTGGACCGCCGGATAGGTCGCCGCCAGCTGGGCCACGATCCCGCCGGCGCGGGTGAGCGATCCGGTCAGGGTCGCCGGATTGCCCAGCGCGGTGACCTCGAACGGATCGGCCAGGGCCGTGTTCTCGACCGAGAGGGACCCGGTCGGCCCGGCGACCACCGTGCCCTGGACCACACGGACGTCCTCGACCGCGAGCGCCTCGGCTCCGGCGTTGTGGAGCTCGTTGAGCAGGTCCTGGACGCCCGCCCCGGCGATCGGGCCGGCCACGGTGATCCGGATCCCCGACCCGGTCACCGGGTCGAGACCGGTCCATGCCCTCACGCGCGCGAGATCGAGCCGGAGCTGGTCCACCGACGATTCGCCGCGCGACCGGGCGCCTTGCAGGTCGCCCAGCTCGCGCTCGGTCGTCGCGATCTCCACGCGGAGCTGCTCGTTGCGCGTGTTGAGGTTGCCGACGAGCACGGTCAGGTCCTGGGCCGAGAGCGCCTGGAGCCCGGTGTTGCCGGCCTGGGATCGGAGCTGGACCACGAAGAGCAGGCCCAGGACGAAGGCCACCGCGGCGATCGAAAGCTGGTTCCGGGTCTTGCGCATCGCTACGGTCCCGGGCTCGAGGGTGGCGCGGTCGGCCGGGCATATCGCAGGTTGATCGTGCCGGCGTAGGCCGGGATCGTCACGTCCTTGAGCTCGGCGAAGCCCACCTGGAGCCCGAACGCCTCGACCCGTCCCCGGACGAAGTCCCGGAAGCTGACCGAGTCGTTGACCTGGTCGAACAGGTCGGGCGGACCGATCGCCGAGATCTGGTACGGCGGCGACAGGTAGGCCGAGTTGAGTAGCACCGACCCGCCGATGTCGATGATCGCCCCGGCGGCGGTGACTCGCTCGCCGTTGACCGCGACGGCTTCGGCCCCGGCCAGCCAGAGCTCCTCGACGACCGTCCGGAGGTCGCGGGCGGACACCAGGTAGTCGGTCGGGTTCGTGTCGGGTGGCACCCCGTTGGCCGAATCGCGCAGCTGGAGCACGAGCCCGGGGCCCTCGAGCGCGGTCAGCCCGGCGGCCACTCGCGCCTCGCGGAGACGGCCGTCGAGGTCCTTGAGCAGCGCTGCGCTGCCCTGCCCCTGCGACTCGAGGTCCTGGATCTCCTTGCGCAGGTCGAGCAGACGCTGCTTGAGCGCGTCCTGGCGACCCTGGAGGTCGGTGGCGGTCTCGACCAGGGCCACCCGCTCGTTGCTGGCGTAGCGAACCCGGGGCGCCTCGGTCCGGAGCTGGGCCGCGATCAGGAAGCCCAGGGCGAGCAGCGCCACGCCAAGGGTGATCTGCCAGCTCGCGATCGGACGGAATCGACCCCGGACGGTCACGACACGTGATCCAACGAACGACGCCGGGAGCGGACGACGAGGCGGACCGCCACGACGATGACGGCGAGGCCGACCACGACCAGGCCGGCCAACGCGGGATCGAGGCCGTCGTTGCCGGCCGGCTTGACCCCGGATGCGTTCGGGCCGCCGCTGGCCGCGGGCCGACCGGTCGCGCCCGGTGCCGGTGCGCCGGGCTGTGCCGCCCAGCCCGGCGGCAATGGCCCTGCCGGCCCAATCTGTGGGCCCACCGCGCCGGGAGCCCTGGCGCCGAGATCGGCGAACCACGCGGTCTGGAATGCGCCGAGGTCCTGTCCGATGCCCGCCGTGAACGCCTCGTCATCGGTGACCCCGTCCTGGTACGACCGGACCAGCTTGACCAGGGCGTCCTTGCCGTGGCGGCGAACCAGGAAGTCGACCGCTGCGACGCTCTCGCCGTAGGCCAAGAAGAACTGCTCACGGGTCGTCGGGAACTGGCCGCCCAGTCCGTCGAGCGGGATGACCGAGTCGGATCGGACGGCGTCCTCGACCGCGGCGCGCCAGGCGTCCGTGTAGCCCTCGGACAGGTACACGGCCAGCCCTTCGTTGAGCCAGCGCGGCGGACCGTGGTAGGGGTTCTTGACCGCCGTGTCGAACACCAGGTGGGTCAGCTCGTGGGGCACGACCACGCTGACCCATGTCGCCTCGATGTCGTCGGGGCTGATCAGCGCGAACATCGTCCGGATGTCGGCATGAGCCTCACCGCCGACGTTCTCGCGGGTGCCCGGTCCGAGCGCCTCGTAGAACTCGGCCTTGTCGGCGTAGATGTAGAAGTCGACGGGCTCGGATTCGGTCACCCCAAGGAGGCTGGCGGCGTTGTCGACGCCCGCCTCGCCGATGGCCAGGGCGCGCTTGCCGAAGGCAAGCGGGCCCTTGTACCAGTGGACCCGGACGATCGGTCCACTGACGGATTTCCAGTCGAACCGGGTGTCGGCATAGACCACCGATGCCTCGTCGCCGAGGATCGTCGCGCCGTTATCCGACGTGACCCGCCAGCGGGCGCTGAAGCGGGTGTTTGGCACGAGATGGCCGTCTTCCTCGGCCAGGACGTGACGGAGGGTGACCCGGGCGCAGCAATCCGGGCGCGGCACCTGCACCGCTAGCGGCCCGATCGATCCCGGAACGCTGAGCAGGATCTCCACCCGGCGGATCCCAGCGACGGGCGTTAATGGTTGGCTGAAGGTGACCCCGTCCCCGTACTTGGCCGTGGCCGTCGGGGTCCCGAATGCCGGGTCGGCGGCCGCGACGGGGCGGCTGGCGATGGTCGTTGAGACGACGCTCGACAACAACAGCGCGGCGACCAGGATCGCCGCCGTGCGGCGCACGTCGCAGAAGATGGTCACTGGTTCGACCAGGCCAGACCGGCCAGGCGCAGGATCCCGAGGCCGGTCTCGGTCGCCCCGAGCAATCCGTCACGAGCCAGCGCGTAGCCGGCGCCATACGAGACGGGCACCACCGGCACGTCGCGTTGGACGATCAATTCGGCCGCGTCGAAGGCCGCCCGGATCGCCGCCGGATCGGTCGCGGCACCTGCCTGGGCGATGGCCGCATCGAACTCCGCTGAGCTCCAGCGGCCGTAGTCGGTAGAGCTGCCCGTGCTGAGCAGGAGGCCGAGGAAGTCGTTGGGCCCCGGGTAGTCGGCCACCCAGGCCAGCGCCCAGAAGGCGGGCGGATCGACGGCCAGTCGCAGGAAATACGGCGTCGACTCCATGCCCTCGTAGCGGACGGTGATCCCGAGCTCGCGCTTAAGCTCCGCCAGGATCGCCTCGTCGTACCCCGCCCCGCTGTCGACCAGGGTCACCTCGGGGAAGCCTGCGCCGCCCGGATAGCCGGCCGCGGCCAGGGCCGCCCGGGCCGCCTCTGGGTCGTGCTTGGGACTGAAGTCACGCTCACTCCGACCCGGGATCCCAGGCGGGATCAGGCTCGTAGCCGGGATCTCGGAATCGCCGCCGGCCAGGGTGACCAGCCGCTTCCAGTCGACCGCCCAGGCGAATGCCTGACGGACCTTGACGTCGTTGAATGGAGGGCGGCTGGCATCGAAGCCGTAGTAGCTCACTGCCGCGGACGGCACTGACCGCAGGGACCGACCGAGCGTCGCGTCGTAGCGGATCCATGCGGCGTCGTAATCGCCGATCGGGGTGTAGTCGAGCTCGCCGTCCTCGAAGGCCTGGACGGGGCTCTTGCCCTTGAGCGTCGTCAGCAGGTGGACCGTCTTGATCGGCGGTGGGCCGGCCCAGTAGCGATCGTTGGCCGTGAGCGTCATCTCGGTCGCGGTCTTGGCCGACAGGACGTAGGCGCCGCTCGCCACGAAGCTCTCGCCGGGTTCGAGCGCGCCCGCCTTGGAGCCGACGCCCGGTGGGACGACGGCAAAGGTCGCGCTCGAGACGATCGAGGGGAAGTCCGCGGCCGGGCGATCGAGCCGGACCTCGACGGTCGTGCCGTCGGCGCGGATGCCGACCGAGCTCGGGTCGCTGGTCTTGCCCCGGAGATAGTCCAGAGCCCCCTCCACGTCGGCCATCAACGAGGCCAGCGGCGAGGGCTGCTTCGGATCGACGATCCGCAGCCAGCTCCGGACCACGTCCTTCGCGCCGAGCGGAGAGCCGTCCGAGAACGCCTGGCCGGGCCGCAGGTGGAAGACGACCCGGCGACCGCCGTCGAGCACGTCCCACGACTCGGCCAGTGCCGGACGGACGTTCAGGCTGGGGTCGATGGCGGTCAGCGCCTCGAAGAGCTGGGCCCCGACCTGCGCGCTGGCGATGTCGCCCTGGAGCGCCGGATCCAACGACGCGACGTCGCCGCTGAGGATCGAGACCTCGTCCTTGCCGGCGGCCGCGACTCCGGTCGTGCCGGGGCCGGGGCCCGCTCCGCCGGCGAGCCCGGTGGAGGCGAGGAGGAGCGCGGCGATGAGGGTCGACAGCCGCCTGGCCGAGGAGCGGCGATGAGGTCGGCCCCCCGAGCGGCGCATGGCCGGAGTGTATCCGCTCACCCCTCCGCAGGCCGTCGGGCCTCCCGATTCACCACCAGGAGATCGCTCCGGCCGCCGAACCGCTCGATGAACCGGTAGAAGGCGCGTTTGTCGAGTCGAGCGCGCTGCTCGTCAGATATGGACGGGTCCACTCGGCGGTCGTGGCGGACGAGCGGCAGCCCATCGATGCGCAGGGCTCGGCGGGGCTCGCTTGAGTCGTCATCGTCATCGTCGCGCAGGACGAAGCTCCACCAGGTGTCGATGTAGCGTTCGGTCCAGAACCGCTCGTCCAGCGGCCCGCGGGCAAGGACCTCTTCCCGGCGGAAGGCCATCAACGTCCCGTCGATCGTATCCACATCGCCCGCCGACGCATCCGCGAAACGGCGCAGATCGACGGATGTGGCGCCAAGGTCCCCGACCACGGCTACCGAGGGATCGTCGAGTGCCCGGACCAGGGGTGTGAGGATGTCGCCGGTCGGCTCGACACTGGGATCGACCAGGATGACCGTCCGACCCACCGCGCGGCGCAGCCCGGCGTTTGCGGCGCCCGCGAGGCCGAGGCGCTCGACCGTCCAGACGATCTCCGGCGCGGATACGCTGATGGGCTCGGTCGCGGGTCCGTCGGGCGCGTCAAGGGCCGCCGTCTGCTCGGCCGAGGGCGCGTCGGCCACGATCACGACCTGGGAGCCTTCCGGGGCGAACCGCCGTAGGGCGCCAAGGAGCCGAGCCAGGTCCTCGGGAGCGTCCGTCGCCCGGGTGACCATGGTGACCGGGACGCTCGCCGGTTCCCCCAGCCGCGATGGGACCGCGTCGCTCCGGCCGTAGCGCACCCGCCCGGTCTCGACCACGTCGCGCGGGCCGGCCAGCGACAGCGCGAAATGGGTGCCACGGTCGACGATCTTCCAGCCGGCTGCCTCGATCAGGGCCTTGAGCCGGTCGGCCTCGGTCCAGTCCCCCGCCGCCCGTGCGGCCGCGCGCGCATGGGCCGCCTGGCTGACCTCGGGCGGGGGCGCTTCACTCACGCGCCGAAGGCTAGCAGCCCGCGACGACAGGGCTCGTCGGCCTCGTCGGCGTGGACGCGGCGAGACCCCGACGCAGCATCTGGGTCTCGCGAAGGAGGTCCGGCCTGGGAAGAGACCAAGCCGACCAAGGAAGGGAGGTGCCTTCGTCGATGAGTCTCGCGGCCGATGGTTTCCGGCTGGTCATCGATCCGCAAATTCCCGACCGAGGTCAGACGCCCGCCGCTCCCGGTTCCTGAGCGCCTGAATCCAACGAACCGTCATCGACCGATTTTGGCATCTCGTGGATGTGCCGGATCGACGAGAGCGCCACCGGGACGAACGTGACGACACAACCGAGCGCGCCGACCCAGATCGTGTTGTGGAGGCCGATGGCGCCGCCTAGGATGCCGCCGGCGATCGTGCCGATCGGGATGGTGCTCCACGAGATGAAGCGCATGGTCGCGTTCACCCTGCCGCGCATGCCGGGCGAGGTGACCGCCTGGCGGAGGCTCACGGCGTTGATGTTCCAAGGGACCCCGAACAACCCGAGCGCGAGGATGGTTGCCGCGAGCGCCGGAAAGAGGTAAGCATCGGGGGCGACCGCCACAGGGAGCCACGACAGGCTGCTGCCCAGCGACGCGAGGAGGATCGTCGGCCCCACGCCCAGCACCTTCGTGATCCGGTTCGTGATAAGCGCTCCGGCGATCACCCCGACCGAGCCGATGGTGAAGGCAAAGCCGATCAGGGCGGGCGAGAACTGACGTTCGGTGACGAGGTACAGGATGAGGATCGAATCCGCGATATTGCCGAACAGATAGGACGCGGCCACCGACAGCGCAAGCGCCCGAAGCCAGCGATGGCCGGTGACGAAGCGAAGGCCTGTCAGGATCTCCTCGCGCATCGATGGGCGCGGCCCGGTCGACTCGTCGTGGAGCACGCGCAGCGGCTCGACACGCCGGATCCAGGCCACGAAGACGGCTGAAGCCAGGTAACTGATCGCGTCGATGAGGATGGCGAACGGAGCCGTGAGGATGCCGATGAGGACGCCCGCCATGCCCGGTCCAAGCCGCTGCGACGTGGTTCGCGTGAGCTCGAGCTTTGCGTTCCCGTCGACGAGCTGGTCGCGCTTGACGAGCGAGGGCAGGTAGCTCTGGTAGGCCACGTCAAAGAAGGCGGTCAGACAGCCGTTCGCGAACGCGACGAGGTAGAGCTGCCAGATCGTCAGGGCGTTGAAGGCGAAGGCGATCGGGATCGACAGCAGGGCGATCGCGCGCCCAATGTCGGCGACGATGAGGATCGGCCGGCGCCGGAGGCGATCGACCCAGACACCGGCGGGCAGGCTGAGGAGGACGAACGGAAGGAACTCGAACGTCCCCAGCAGAGCGAATTCGAGCGGCGGGACCTTCAGGGTCACGGCCGCCAGGATCGGCACTGCGAGGATCGTGATCTGCGCCCCGAAGACGCTGACCGTCTGGCCGGTCCAGAGCTTCAGGAAGTCGTGGTCGCGGAGCAGGCTGCGCGACGCCTGGCCGGGATTCACCCTGCGGGCGGGTCTCTATGCACGAACGTAGTGCTTAGCCTTGCCCACCGGCGAGGATCGCTCCGCTGTCGAGGCCCACTGCCCGTCTCCGGTCGGCGGCTCGCCGCTTCTCATCCTGGTACCCCTGGCCGACGAGGGTTCCCCCGATCGCGCCAAGAAAGAGCAATACCGGCGGGTCGAGGGCAACGCTGGCGCTGACCGCCAACGTGCCGAGGACGACAACGGCCCCGCACAGGTGGCGGACGACATTGAACAGGGAGTAGCGGCGCACGCCCAGCAGTGCCACCGAGAGGACGAGCGCCGGGATCGACCAGAGCAGAAGTTCAACGGTCATCACGATCCCTCATGCGAGGACCCACTCGAATGGCATCAGCATAGTCGTGCCTGTCTGCGGAGAGCGAGCCTCCAGGTCGACCGGCTCGTCGTCCTTCTTCTTCCGCCTGAACAGGAACATCGTCGCCTCCCATCCATGACGGCTATCGGCGCGAGCAGCGAATGGTGCCCCTGGAGGGTCGAGGGGACACGATCTCTCCTATCGGCGACCCGCTCGCGTTCTACGCCGAGGCCGTTTGAGGGTGAGTCCCGGCTGCAGTCCCGGGTACAGCCCCGGCTAGGCGGCCGCTACGGCCGCGGGAGGCGGCCCGAGGCGCCGTCGACCGGATCGGGCCGCACTCTGGCGCCAGCACAGCCGACACTGCCCAGCGCGGCCTCAATCGCGCGATCAGTTACGGGCTGCTCCGAGCGGTGGGACGGCCTGGCGCGACGCCGGCCGTTCGGCGTTGACAGGCTCACGCTCCCGCCGCGGAGGCGCAGTCGTAGAGACCGCTGCTCGATGCGTCGATCGTCACGGCGGCGCAATTCGTTGAGACCCAGTTGGAGAACACGGAGTCATGCCCCACCTGGATGTCGCCTGCCGGAAGGCTCCAGAGCAGGACGTACCGGAGCTCCCCGGACGCGATCGTAGCCTTCAGCTCGTCGAGCGTCGGCGTCGGATCGTCTCCAGTGAAGCCGCCCATCGTCATGACGGGCAGGTCGGCGGCGAGCTGGATCCCGGCGGCCACCTGAGAGCCGCTCGTCGCGACGATCCAGCGCGCCGACCCTCGGTTCGCGACGAGGTAGTTGACGAGGGCACGGCTCGCGGGGCTGAAGTTGCAGGGCGCTCCCCCACACGCGAGGGCGCCCGTTCCCCCGAATGACGCCGTGCTTTGGGGGCCCGCGCTCGGATCGCCGCTACCGTAGCCAGTGGTCATCGTGGCCGCGGCATAGGCGAGCGGGCCGGCAAGCACCGCGACGAGCGCGAAGGCCCCGGCGGCGCGCGTTACCCCAGCGCCGGTGAGCGCGCTCGGAATGGTGATAACGAGCGCGGCCGCAGCCGTCAGCGCGAGGATGCCATAGCCGAGCCCCGACGCGAAGTCTGGAGTTCGGTCGAGGAGGACGAAGGTGGTCACGCCGGTCGCCACGACTCCCGCGGCCAGCACGGCGCCCGCGCTGCGGCTCGTGGCCCGCCGCTGCCAGAGCTCGGCCGCCGCGCCGCCGACGAGCCCTCCGATCGCCGGTGCGAGCACGACGGCGGAGTACGCGTGGATGATCCCCGACATGAAGCTGAACACGGCCGCGTGGACGGCGAGCCATGAGCCCCACAGGAGATAACCGCCGACGCGGCGATCGCTGCGGTTCGACCGAAGGTGCAGGACGACAGCGACGCCGATCGCGAGCACGGCGGCCGGAAGCAACCACGCGATCTGGCCCCCGAACTGGTCGTTGAAGAGGCGGAGGATCCCGGGCGTGCCGGAGAAGGTCGGGCCACTAAGGCCGGCGGGGCCGGTCCCCAAGGCGAGCCCCGCTCCGCTGGGGCTGCTGCCGAAGATCCGCTCGAGGCCGTCGTAGCCGAGGATCAGATCGAGGGGCGAGTTCGTCGTGCTCCCGCCGATGTATGGCCGCGAATCGGCCGGGATGAGCGCAACGATCGCGACCCACCAGAAGCTGGAGATCGCGACAGTCGCCGAGGCGGCGAGGAGGCCGACGATCCGACGGCGGAGGGAGACCGGGGCGCTGACGAGCCAGACGAGCGCGAACCCGGGCAGGACGATGAACGCCTGCAGGTATTTCGTGAGGAACGCGGCGCCGACTAGGATCGCGGCCAGCAGCGCCCAGCGGAGGTGCCCGCGTTCGAGCCCCCGACCGAGGGCCCACGCAGCCGACACGAGCAGGAACGTCAGCAGGGCGTCGGGGTTGTCGTACCGGAAGGTCAAGACCGCAACCGGCGTGATCGCCATCAGGAGCCCGGCGACGAAGGCCGCCGTGGACCCGAACGAACGTCGCACCGCGAGGTATAGGACCAGGACGCTGCCGACGCCGAGGAACGCCTGGGGCAGGAGGATCGACCACGAGCTGAGCCCGAGCGTCTTCACCGACAGGCCCATGAGCCACGTGGCGAGCGGTGGCTTGTCGAGGGTGACGAATCCCTGGCTGTCAAGGGCGCCGAAGAAGAGCGCCGACCAGCTCTGGCTCGCCGCCTGGGCGGCCATCGCGTAGTACGTGTTCGCGTACCCCGAGACGGTCAGGTTGACGAGGTAGAGGAAGCCCGCGATCGCAGCCAGCGCCGGTATCGCGAACGCCGCGCGAGAGGTGCGCTTGTTACGAGCGTCGACTTCGATCTCGTCGAGGCGTCCGCCGCCATCCATACCCGCGCATCGTCTCACAGGGGCTCGTAGCGCCAGGTTGTCAACGCCGGTCCAAACCTGAGCATAAATCGCCGGCTGAAAACTGAGCAGGTC